>JAIYDA010000035.1 GCA_027487735.1 Planctomycetaceae bacterium
AGCCGGACGGGACAGAGTGATTCGAGGACGGTTTATTCGATGGTGCAGAGCAGCTCGCCGCCGATGCGCTCGGCGCGGGCCTTGCGATCGCTGAGCACGCCCTTGCTGGTGGAGACGATGGCGATGCCCAGGCCCTGCAGGGGGCGGGGCAGGGTCTCGACGCCTGTGTAGACGCGGCGACCGGGCTTGCTCATGCGCGTGAGCTTGTGCAGCAGCACTTCGCCCGCGGGGCCGTACTTGAGGCGGATGCGAATCTGCCCCTGGCGACCGTCCTCGACGACGTCGAAGCCGTCGATGTAGCCCTCGTCGCGCAGGACGGTGGCAATGCCGGTGCAAACCTTGTTGCGCACGCACGTGACCGTCTTGGCCTTGTTGCGGGTCGCGTTGCGGATCCGCGTGATCATGTCCGAGATGGGGTCGTTGATCGCCATGAACTTTCTCAGCTTCCTGGTTGCTGGGCGACAGTGCCTCAGGCAACACTCATAATGACATTCAGTGCTAGGACGAGACGGGGCTAGGACGAGACGGGGTGCTTTGCTTGCGAGGCTTTGCCCGATTGGCGGGGCAAACATCCATCACAGGCGACCAGCTGGACTACCAGCTTGCCTTCCGCATGCCGGGAATCTTGCCCTCGAGCGCGAGCTTGCGGAGCATGATGCGGCTGATGCGGAACTTGCGATAGACGCCGCGCGGGCGGCCCGTGAGTTGGCAACGGCGGATGGTCCGCGTGCTGAACTTGGGCTTGCGCCGGCTCTTGGCCATTTGGGCTTTGGTCGCCATAAGGAACTCGCTCCGGAAGGGTGTCGGTCGTCGGTCGGTGGGGGGTGGGTGGACTGGCGGGGACTACGTGCGTTGCTGGGTGGCCTTACTTCTGGTCGGGCTTGCGGAAGGGCATGCCCAGCTCAGCGAGGACGAACTTGCTCAGGTCGGCGTTGCTGTTGCGGAAGACGAGGTTGATGTGCATGCCGTGGGTGAAGGTGGCTTCCGCCATGTTGATCTCGGGGAACACGCCCTGCTCGGTGAGGCCGAAGGAGTAGTTGCCGCTGCGATCGAAGGCCTTGTCGGGCAGGCCGCGGAAGTCCTTGATACGGGGCGTGACGAGGTTGATCATGCGGTCGAGGAAGTGCCACATGCGCTCGCGACGCATCGTGACCATGTAGCTGCTCTCGTAGCCCTCACGCAGCTTGAAGTTGCTGACGGCCTTGCGGCTGCGGATCATGATGGGCTTTTGGCCACTGATGCGGGTGATGGTGTCGATGACCTGGTCGCGCACGTGCGGCGGGATCTTCGTGCCCTCGAGGTGGCGACCAACGTTGATGTTGATCACGATCTTCTCGAGCTTGGGGTGCTGCATGGGGTTCTTCACGCCCCTCTCGCTCGCGAGCTTGGCGCGGACGTTCGTGTCGAACGCGACACGCAGGCGAGCGGGCGCCTTCGCAGCGGAGCTGGCCTCGGCGAGGACTGCCGCGTCGATCTTCTTGGTGCTGCCGCCCGGCTTCTTGGAGGTCGCGGGGGGGCGACCCTTGCCTTGGGGCTTGCCTTTGTTGTCTGCTGCGTCTGCCATAGGTCACGTTCCTGCTTCTGGTTGGGCCTGCTTGAGGTCGGGCCTGCTTGGGTCGGGCCTGCTTGGGGGTCGGGTGCGAGGCTTGGGGAAGATCGCGGCCCGGGATGTCTGCTGCGTGGTGGAGTGCGGAAAGAAAGTCGAAACGGGGTGCGGGGTTAGGCCTTGCGGAGGACGCTGAGCACGCCCAGCTCTTTGCCTGCCTTGCGGGCAACGCGGACCTTGCTGCCGTCCTTGTTGGTCTTGAAGCCGACGCGAACGGCCTTGCCATCGACCACAGGGCTGACCTTGCTGATGTGCAGCGGGGCTTCCTTGGTGGTCTTTGCGCCCTGGGGGTTGGCGCGGGTGGCCTTCATGTGCTTGGTCACGACGTTGAGACCCTTGACGATCACGCGATCGTTCTTGGTATCGATGTCGATGATCTCGCCCGTCTGGCCCTTGTACGAGCCCGACGTCACCATCACTTGATCACCCTTGCGTACGTGCCGTGGCATTTGTGCTTCCTTCGTTGCTCTTGCTGGTCTTCGTCGCGTGCTGGGGTGTTGTGGGCCCTGGCACGAGGGAAGAACCAAGTTGTTTGTCCACCGTCAATCCGAATCCTTTGGGCCGCCCTGTTTGCGTTGTTCTCTCAAGGCCCCCGCTCACACCACTTCCGACGCGAGCGACACGATCTTCATGTAGTTGCGCTCGCGAAGCTCGCGGGCGACTGGCCCGAAGATGCGGGTGCCCTTGGGGTTGCCATCGTCCTGGATGAGGACGACGGCGTTGCTGTCGAACTTCACGTAGCTGCCGTCGACGCGGCGGGTGGCCTTGGTGGTGCGGACGACCACGGCCTTGCTCTTGTCGCCGGGCTTCACGTCGGCACCGGGGAGGGCCTTCTTGATGCTGACGAAGACGCGGTCGCCCACGCCGGCGATGCGACGGGTGAACTTGCCGCTGCCGGTGGAGCCACCGTACACGCGGATGACATAGGCGATTTTCGCGCCGCTGTTGTCCGCAACTTCGCACCTGGTTTCTTGCTGCAGCATGGGGTGTGTTCCTTGACGATCGACTGGCTTCAGGACTTGGCTGTTCGGGTTGGCTAGTGGAGTTGGGGGCTTAGTTGGACAGCTGCCGTGCGTTGGCGAGTGCGGCAGCGGCGGCACTGCGACGCTCGACGACGCGGACGAGTGCCCAGCGCTTGCTCTTGCTGATGGGGCGGCAAGGCATGACCTCGACGACATCGCCCAGCTTGCTCTCGTTCTTTGCGTCGTGCACCTGCAGGATCGTGCGGTTCTTGATGTACTTGCCGTACTTGGGGTGCTTGCTGCTAAAGGAGATGACCACGCGGCGCGTCTGCGCGCGGCTATCGCTCTCGACGATGCCGATGCGCGTGCCCTTGACGTCGGCACCCTTGGTCAGGCCGCCCACCTTGCTCTTGGCGACTGCCTTGGGCGAGGGCTTGCCTGTGCCATGGGCCGCGGCCTTGGCGGCCTTGGGGGCCTTCACGGGCTTGGGGGCTGCGTCACCAGCGGTGGCTGCCTTGGGGGCGGCCTTCGCGGCTGGCTTCGCAGCGGCCTTGGCGGCCGGCTTAGCAGCAGCCTTTGCGGCTGGCTTGGCAGCCTGCTGGGCGTCGGGAGTTTCGGACTTGGGATCGGGCTTCTTTGCCATGTTGCTGCTCGGATGCTTGCTCGGTGACTGCGTTGGATGCTGGCTTTGGGTGCTGGCTCTGGTTGCTAGCTCGTTGTTGGTCGTTGTGGATTACTTCTTCTTGCTGGCCTTGGGCTGGGGAGCCGCGGCGGCGGGCTGGGCGGCGGCGGTGCTGGAGACCGCGGCGATCTCACGCCGACGACGCTCGGTCAGCAGGCGCGCGATGTCCTTGCGGGTCTTGCGGAACTGCGAGGTGTCCTCGACGGTCGCTGTGACCAGCTTCGCGTTGAGGTCAAACACCTGGGTGCGAAGCTTGCCAAGCTCGACCTTGATCTCCGCGTCCTTCATGTTGCGCACTTCGCTGGCCTTCATCGCTGCTTCCTTCACACGTTGCGAGCCTTTGCCTTGCGGGGGAGTGCAGAGGGTTGGGCTCGGTTGCTTGCGGACGTTGACTTGCTTCCGACGTACTTGCTACACACGGTCTGACTTCCACCCGGCATTCCACCTGGCCTAACACCCGGCCTTACACCTCGATACGACGCGCGACGAAGCGGGTCTTGACGGGGAGCTTGGTGGCGACGCGGAGGAGGGCCATCTTCGCCGTGCGCTCGGGCACGCCTGCGATCTCGAACAGGATCGTGCCGGGCTTCACGCGAGCCGCCCAGTAGTCCACTTCGGCCTTGCCCGTACCCATTCGGGTTTCGAGGGGCTTCTTGGAGATGGGCTTGTCGGGGAAGACGCGGCGGAAGAGCTTGCCCTCGCGCTTGAGGTAGTGCTGGGCGGCGACGCGGCCTGCCTCGAGCACGGCGCCCTTGACCCATGCGCCATCGAGCGACTGCAGGCCGAAGTCGCCGTAGGCGACGTAGTTGCCCTTGGTCGCCTTGCGGTCGCGCACGTTGCGCTGCTCTTTGCGGAACTTCACTCGCTTTGGCATCAGCGACATGACAACTACTCCTGACCTTTCTTCCACCTGGTTGAGCGGGCACGACGAGGTCTCTCGCTGCGGGCCCGACGACGGACGTGACTATCCAAGACTGAAGACACTGAGACAACTACTGAGGAAGAGTGCTTACTTGCGACCGCGGGCGCGGGCGCGACCACCGGCTGCGGAGCTGGTGTTCTCGTCCACGGCGCTGTCGTACATGCCCTTGAAGATCCAGACCTTGACGCCGATGACGCCGTAGGTCGTGATCGCCTCCGCGGTGTTGTAGTCGATGTTGGCCTGCAGGGTGCTGAGGGGCAGGCTGCCCTTCTTCACCTCGAGGACGCGGGCGATTTCTGCACCGCCCAGGCGGCCGCTGACGCGAACCTTCGCGCCCTTGGCGCCGGCGGTCATAGCGGCCTCGGTCTTCATGTTGACCACGCGGCGGAAGCTGGCGCGCTTGACGAGCTGCTCGGCAACCGACTCGGCAACGAGCTTGGCGTCGAGGTCGGCGTTCTTGATCTCGATGATCGAGATGGCGACCTTGCGGCCCGTCATGTACTGCAGCTCTTCGGTCATGCGCTCGACTTCGGCGCCCTTGGGGCCGATGACCAGGCCCGGGCGGGCGGTCTTGATGATGATCTTGAGCTCTTCACGCGTGCGCTCGATGTGGATGTCGCTGACGGCGGCGTTTGGTGGGCGGCGGTTGAGACGCTTATCCAGCCAGGCGCGAATCTTCTGGTCTTCGACCAGGAGCTCGCCGTAGAGGGCCTTGGGCGCGTACCAGCGGCTCTTGTGAGGCTCGGTGATGCCAAGGCGAAGGCCGAATGGATGTGTCTTCTGTCCCATGGTGTGCTTTCGTCGGTGTGCGGTCGAAGGAGCGTGCGTGGCTCGGAGGACTTGGGCTTGAGAACTGGTTCGAGTGTCGTCTGGAGTGCTGAAAGAACTTACTTGCGCTTCTTGCTGGTCGCGCTCTTTTCCTCGACGGCGACGGTGATGTGCGAGAAGGGCTTGAGGATCTGGTGGGCGCGGCCGCGGTCCTTCTGGTTGAAGCGCTTCATCACCGGGCCGGCGTCCACGCGGCTCTCGGCGACGATGAGGGCAGAGACGTCGGCGTCGGCGGCTTCGGCATCGGTCACGGCGGCCTTGAGGGCGCGGGCGATGTCGAGGGCGGCGCGCTTGTTCGTGAAGCGGAGCATGTTCTCAGCCGTGACCACGTCCTTGCCGCGGATGAGGTCGGTGAGCAGCTTGGCCTTGCGGGGGCTGCCCTTGTGGCTGCGGAAGAGGCTGCGGAAGCTGGCGATGTCCGCGATGCGGACGCCCAGGGTGGTGGCGAGCTTGCGGATGACCGGGGCCTTGGCGCGCGGGTGGTCGCGATCGACCAGGTAGTTGGCGAGGGCGCGCTCGGCGTCCTGCTGCGGGACGCCGGGACCGACCAGGGCTTGCGCCAGCTGCTCGACGGAGACGCCCGCGTTTTCCATCGCGGCTTGGAGTTTGCGACCGTTGATCCTCACGGGAAAACCCTTTCAGAAGAACCGTTCGCGGGGCAGCCAGGGCGAAAAGCCAAGGATGCGGACACGAACAACCAAAGCACCGAACGAACTGACTGAAACCGACGAACGCCAGGCAGAGCTCATCCCAACCCGCCTCAACACCTTTCTCCACTTCTTCCCTTACTTCTTTGCAGGAGCGGGAGCGGACTTGGCACCGGTGTCGATGCCTTCCTTCTTGTTCGTGTGGCCCTTGAAGGTGCGCGAGATGGAGAACTCGCCCAGCTTGTGGCCCACCATGTCTTCGGTCACGAAGACATCGAGGAACATGCGCCCGTTGTGCACCTTGAAGGTGTGGCCAACGAACTCGGGAACGATCGTGCAACGACGCGCCCAGGTCTTGATGGCTTCCTTCTTGCGAACCGTGTTGAGCTTCTCGACCTTGCGGTAGAGCTTCTCATCAACGAACGGACCCTTTTTGAGGCTGCGACTCATGCTGAACTCCGAGGGGCACGCGGCACTGGGTACTGGATACGAGGAAAGACCTGCATACCACACACCGAGTTTTCCGCATGCCAAGAACACCGTGCACGAACTAAACCCACAAACAAAACCGACAAACGAAACCGACTGAACTCTCGCTTCTTGATCCATCTGCACTAGTGCCTGTTGCCAAGTCCCTAGTGCCTTCGTTCTTTACTTCTTCGTTCCGTACCGCGTGCTCACGCGGCGGCGGATGATGAGCTTGCCGCTGGCCTTGCGGGGGTTGCGGGTGTTGCCACCCTTGGCCAGCACGCCCGTGGGGCCGCAGGGTGGGCGGTTGCCCTTGCTGCGACCGCTACCACCACCCAGCGGGTGGGCATGGTGGCTCTTGGCCATACCACGCGTGATGGGGCGGATGCCCTTGAGGCGGCTGAGGCCTGCCTTGCCGAGCTTGCGGAGGCGGTGGTCGCCGTTGCCGACCTGGCCGATGGTGGCCCGGCAATCGAGCGAGACGCGGCGGACTTCGCCGCTGGGGAGGACGAGGGTCGCGAAGTCATCTTCGCGGTTGGTGAGCTTGGCATAGGTGCCTGCGCCGCGGCACATCTGGCCGCCCTTGCCCGGGCTGAGTTCGACGCAGTGCACGTCGAGACCGGTGGGGATGTAGCGGAGGCACATGCAGTTGCCGACGCTGGGCTCGAGGGGGCCATCGCTCTTGCTGAAGATGATGGTGCCGACGGTGAGGCCCGCGGGGGAGGGGATGTAGCGACGCACGCCGTCTTTGTACTCGACGAGGGCGATGTGGCTGCTGCGGTTGGGGTCATACTCGATGCCGATGACCTTGCCCTCGATGCCGTCGCGATCGCTGCGACGGAAATCGATCTTGCGCAGCATCTGCTTGACGCCGCCGCCAATGCCGCGCGACGTGACCTTGCCGTGGTGGTTGCGGCCGCCCGTCTTGACCTTGGGGACAAGGAGGTCGTACTCGGGGGTGGTCTTCGTGACTTCGGAATGCATGTTGACCGACGCGTTGCGGCGGCCTGCACTCGTTGCTTTGTAAATCCGGATCGGCATGATTCGGTACCTTTAGTTCAAACGTGCGTCTGGCGGTCGTCGGGCTGTCGTCGGGCGCTTGCTGCGGGCGAGTGGGAGCGTGCTCAGAAGAGCTCGATCTTGTCGCCTTCCTTCAGGGTGACGATGGCTTTCTTGGTGTCCATCGGAACCACGATGCCCGTGCGGTAGCGCTTGGCCTTGTGCTTCTTGATGGTGGTGTTCACGCTCGTGACCGAGACCTTGTAGAGGCTCTCGATCGCGGCCTTGATCTCGTCCTTGGTGGCGCGGCGGTCGACGGCGAACGAGTAGCGCTGCTGCTCGTTCATCGCCCACGTGCTCTTCTCGCTCAGCAGGGGACGCTGGATGATGTAGCTTGCATCAACATTGGCTGGCATATTACTTCACCTCCGCCTTGGTGGGGGCTTTCTTCGCAGTGGTCTTCTTCGCGGCGGGCTTGGCAGCGGCCTTGCCTTCCGCCTTGCCCTCAGCCTGGGCCTTCTTCGCCCCGCGGGGCGCGCCGGGCTTGGCAGGGGCGACGGGGGCGGTGCTCGCACCCTTGGGGCTGATCTTCGCGTCCTTGCCCGTCTGGCTGCTGGGGCCAGCGAGCCACCCCTCGAGGTCGCTCTTGGCGATCACGAGGTAGCGGTTGTTCAGCATGTTGAAGGCCGTGAGCTGGTCGATGCGGCAGACCTGCACGCTCTCGACGTTGCGACCGCTGAGCATCACGTTGCGAGCGGCGTTGTTGTTGGCGGCAAGGTCGTGGGGCAGCGCGACGAGGGCGGTGCGGTCGACCTTGATGGCTTCGAGGAACTGCTCGAAGGCTTTGGTCTTGGGCTCGGGCATGCTCCAACCGTCGATGATGCGGACTTCGTTGTCCACCAGCTTCGCCAGGAGGGCGTTGCGGTTGGCCTTGCGGCGCATCTTCTTGGGCATGTCGAGGCGGAAGTCTTCGCGAACCTTCTGCTTGTGATGGCCGTGACCACCACCCTTGAAGATGTTCACTTTCTTGTCGCCGTGGCGGGCGTTGCCCGTGCCTTTTTGCTTGTAAATCTTGCGTGTGCTGCCCTCGACGTCGCCGCGGCGCAGCGTGAGGCTGCTGCCTTGACGCGTGCTGGCGTGGTAGCGCACATACGCCTGCTTCACGAGCTGGGCATTCACTTCGCCGCCGAGAGTGGTCTCGTCGATTGCGACTTGGGCAACTTGCTTGCCCTGCATGTTGTAGACGGGGATTTGCATCGTCTATCAACCTCTTTCGCCTAAGGGGCTTCGAAGCCGGGCACGCTGGTGCGTGCGCTTCGTTGCCACCCGGTTCGCCTAGCCGTCACACCTCCAATCCTGCTTCCCGCAGGTGCCCACAACACGTGGGCGGGGTGGATCGGCATCGACTTGGCCGATGCAGAAACGCGGGTTTCGAGGGTTCGAAAAACGCGTCTGCCGTTCTGTCGCCGCTCGGGGGTTTGGGTTGGTTGGGCATGGCGGTGTGCCACACTCAACGCCCACCTTCCGAGCACGCCGGGCGGAAATGGGAAGCTCCGCCGAGCGTGTTGGTTCTTGATCTCTACTTTCGCCCTGCGTGCACGCTGCGCAGTTGTGCGCGGCGGGCGGAGCAGGGTCGAGATTCTACCCATGCCGAAGGAAAAAGTAAAGTTCTCGCGAAGCTGGACCTTTGGGAGCGTGCCCCAGCGATCCAGGAACGCGGGCTTAGCTCTTTGCCTTCTCGGCCTGCTTCACGGACTTGGTCTTGTAGAGGCGGACTGCCGAGTGGATCTCGACGAGGCCGTTGGTGGGGCCTGGGATGGGGCCCTTGACGAGGAGCAGGTTGCGCTCTTTGTCGATGCGGACGACGTCGAGGCTGCGCTGGGTGACGCGCTCGGCGCCCATGTGGCCTGCCATGCGCTTGCCCTTGAGCAGACCGCCGCCGAAGCCGCGGTTGCTGCCCAGGCCGCCGATGCTGCCGGGGCTGCGGTGCTTACGTTCGGTGCCGTGGCTGGCGAAGAGGCCTTTGAAGTTGTGGCGCTTCATGACGCCCGCGAAGCCCTTGCCCTTGCTAATGCCTGCGACGTCGACGAACGCGACCTTCTCGAACACGCCCACGTCGAGGGCCTGGCCCAGCGAGAAGTTGGCGAGCTCTTTCGCGTCGACGCGGAACTCGAGGTGCGTGCGCTTGGGGTTGGCACCGGCCTTCATGTCGTGGCCGATCATGGGCATGGTGCTGTTGCGGGGGGCGACGTCTTGTGCGCCGACCTGCACGGCGGTGTAGCCGTCCTTTTCCTGGGTGCGGAGCTGGGTGACGACGTTGGGCTGGATCTCGATGACGGTGACGGGGACCGCGACGCCGCGCTCGAGGTAGACGCGAGTCATGCCGAGCTTCTTGCCAATGAGGGTGGTAGCCATGTTCGAAAAACTCCTGAGGAATCCGGTGCAAAGCGGGGCTTTGCCCTGAGCGTCCTGAATGAAAAAGACAGAGGGAATGGGCACAGGCAAGACGCCTGTGCCACCAGAGTGCTGGGAGTCACAGGCGAGACGCCTGTGCCACCGGGGGGATGGGCTCTTAGGCCTTGATCTTGACGAAGACACCAGCGGGCACGACGAGGCGGTTGAGGGCCTCGACGGTGCGGGCGTTGGGCTCGATGATGTCGATGATGCGCTTGTGGGTGCGGATCTCGAACTGCTCGCGGCTCTTCTTATCGATGAAGGGGCTGCGGAGGACGGTGTACCGCTCGACGCGCGTGGGGAGGGGGATGGGGCCAGCGACCTTGGCGTTGGTGCGCTTGGCGTGCTCCACGATTTCCTTGGCGCTGGCATCGAGCGCGAGGTGGTCGTAGGCTTCCATACGGATACGAATCTTGCCACCCATCATGGGAGGAACCTTTGCAGAGCAGGCGGGGATGCCCGTCGCCTGGGGCGACCGGCGGCAACGCCTGTGAGGAGCCCACCCTTGAAACGCAGACTCTCTGCGCTACTTGCAGTGTGGGGGAAGGGATGATAGAGGATTGCGGGCGGGTGTCAACTCTGGGGGTGACGGGCGGAGCGGCGTCCTCGCGTGGGTTTTCGTCCAATAACACGATGCTTTGGGTGAGGGCGGGTTTGCGGGCCCGATTGGCGTGCGGGCGGGTGGGTGCAACCGATGCTCTATGCTGAGCGTCTGGAACTGGGCTTGGGTGTGGGCTTGGGGGGTAAAGGTTCGGCTTTGCCATGGAGGGTGTATGTCTGTTCGGGTCAATCGTGCGGGTCGGGTTGCGGCGTTGCTTTGCGGCATGGCGGCAGGCGGTGCGTGGGCACAGGGACAAGCGACGGCGAAAGCGGACGCGGGCGCGAGTGCCCCGATGAATGCGCCGGTCGCGGTGTCGGAGCGGCACACGTTTGAGAGGCTGGGGGTGTCGATCGCGCTGCCTGAGGATGCGACGGCGATCGAGGACGCGGTGGGGAACTCGACGGTGGGGCGCGTGCGCGAGATCAAAGATCGCTGGGTGATGTCGATCGAGCGGAAGAAGAGCACGAACACCAACCTGAAGCTGTCGGACGTGGCGGATGCTGCGCTGAAGCAACTGATGGATGCGTTTGGACAGACCATCGCCAAGGATGGCGACTTGATGACCCAGCCCACGTGGAAGCTGAACCCGGACACCGAGGTGGTGCAGGGCAAGCGCGTGTCGGTCGCGACGCTGCTGCTGCGCGAGCCCAGCGAGGGGCGGACGCTGACGGTGCGCAACAACGGCAAGGCTCTGCCTGCGGAGCGGTTTTATGTGTTTATGCCCGCGATGGACAGCCGGCGGGCGGCGGTGCGGGGCGTGACGTTTGTGCAGGTGGGGCCCGGGGAGTTTTTGACGTTTGACATGGTGACGGATGCGACGCAGCCCAGCGCGCGGGAGGGTGATGCGGCGAGTGTTGCGACGCCCAGCCTTGTGACGCTGGATATGGACAGCATCACGAGCGCGCGCGCGCCGTATGAAATGATGGTGACGAGCGCGGAGCTTGTGAGCGATGCGGCGAACGAGACGCAGAGGGCGGCGACGATCAAGGCGACGCAGGCGGTGCTCAGTGCGCTGACGACCGAGCAGCTTCGCGAGATCGTCGAGGCGACGCCCGAGCGGTGGGAGCGCGTGTATCGCCCCTCGCCCACGGGCAAGAGCAGCGAGGACGAGGAGGTTGGGTATCGGCGGATTCTCGTGGCGTATGACCAGCGCAGGAAGATGCCTGGGATCACGGTGCGGGGCGTGGAGGGCGCGACGCCCGGGTTCATCGTGCGGATTGATGCGCGCGTGCTCGATGGGGAGCGGATCATTGATAGCAGCAGCGCGTTCTTCATGATGCCCGATCGCAGCGAAGAAAGCTGGAGCGTGCGGATGACGATTCGCACGGGCGAGACCAGCGTGACGCACACCGAGGTGGGGGCACGGGTGGGGCAGGACATGAAGGTAACGATCACGAGCGATGATGGGAGCAACGAGCGCGTGATTCGGCCTCAGGTTGCGCCGGAGGGGTACATCAGCCGGGTGGAGAGCTATCTCATGCCCGCGATTCTGGTGCGAGCGAACATGGCCACGATCTATGGCAGCTATGCGTATCAGAGCCAGAGCGAGCGCGTGCAGTATCGGCGGGACATTCTCGAGCAGCCTCGCGGGGGGAGCAAGGCGTTTACGCTGCGGACGAGGCTGTCGGACGATCAGCCCACGGACCAGGTGACGCTGCTGGATGAGAAGGGGAACCTGGTGCGGGGCGAGCTGAGCACGGGCGTGCTGAGCGAGCCCAGCACGGGGCAGGAGATTCGCAAGCTGTGGCAGGCGAAGGGGCTGCCCTTGAAGTAGATCGCTCGCTTGCGTTGTGCCTTTGCTTGACGCACGACTGTTTGCGACTCGCACGAACTTGGCGCGTCTGCTTGACACCTCGACACCTCGACACCTTGACACCCGACACCTCTTCATGCCCACCGAACGCCTCCTCACCCCCACTGCTCTGCCCGCGGAAGAGCACCTGAACTGGTCTTTGCGGCCCCAGCACCTGCACGAGTACGTGGGGCAGCGCGAGCTGCTGGAGCGGCTGTCGATCGCTATCGCGGCGAGCAAGTCTCGCGGGGAGCCCTTGGAGCACGTGCTGCTGCATGGGCCTCCTGGGCTGGGCAAGACGAGCCTGGCGCACGTGATTGCTGCCGAGATGGGCGGGAAGGTGCACGTGACGAGCGGGCCCGCGCTCACGCGCGGCACCGACCTGGTGGCGGCGCTCACGCGGCTGGAGCACGCGGACGTGCTGTTTGTGGATGAGATTCATCGCCTGCCTGCGGCGGTTGAGGAGTTCATCTATCCGGCGATGGAGGACTTTCGCATCGATGTGACGCTGGACACGGGGCTGTCGGCACGCACGGTGCAGGTGAAGTGCAAGCCCTTCACGCTCATCGCGGCGACGACGCGCGCGGGGATGCTCACGAGCCCGCTGCGTTCACGGTTTGGGATTACGCACCACCTGAAGTACTACACGGTGGCGGAGCTGGAGGCGATTTTGCAGCGCAGCGCGGGGCTGCTTGGGATGGGCACGATCGCGGGGCATGCGCTGCACGCGATTGCGTCGCGCAGCCGGGGCACGCCCAGGATTGCGAATCGCTTGCTGCGGCGCGTGCGCGATTATGCGTTGGTGAAGGCGAAGGGGGTGCTGTCTCCGAGCGTGGTGGAGCAGGCGCTGACGCTGGAGGGCGTGGATGCGCTGGGGCTCGATGAGCTGGATCGCAGCACGCTGCGCACGCTCGCGACGACGTATCGGGGCGGGCCCGTGGGGCTCGAGACGCTGGCGGCGACGATGAACGAGGACGCGGGGACGCTGGAAGATGTGGTGGAGCCCTACCTGCTGCAGGTGGGGTTTTTAGCGAGGACGCGGCGGGGGCGGGCTCTGACGATCGCGGGGGCGGAGCACTTGGGGCTGCCGAGGCCTGCGTGGGTGGATGAGGGGGGGTGAAGAGGGGAGCGGCGAACCGGGAACGGGAAAAGGGGAGCGGGCTTAGTTAGTTGGTTGGGGCGGGCATGCGGAGGAGTTTGCGGGCGAGGGGCTGGAGCTTGGCGGGGGCGATGCTGAGGGCATCTTCGAGGTGGCGGCGGAGGATGACGCGGTAGGCGAGCACGCTGAGGAGCACGGTGAGGCCGCCGAGCAGGCCGGCGCGCAGCAGGTCGGCGAGGCGCACGGGCACGTGCGCGAGAGTGCCGCCAGGGGCGAGGAGCGGGCGCATCACGAAGGCGTCGAGGGCGAGGGCGGCGGCGGCGGCGACGAGGGCGATCGTCCAGGCGGGGAGCGTGGAGCCCAGGGTGATGCGAGCGCTGACGCCCATGCGGCGGAACTCGATGACGCAGATGACGAGGCGGCTGATGGCGAGCCAGAGGCCGCCTCCCCAGGCGAGCGCGTCGGTGCGGGGGTCCAGCAGCGCGGCGATGGTGACAAACAGCGTGAGGCCCGCACCCTCGAAGAGCGTGACGACGGCGTAGCGCTTGAAGCGGCCTTGGGCCTGGAGGAGGGCGGAGGTGAGGCCAAAGGTGATGCGCCAAGGGAAGAAGACGCCCAGCAGGAGGACGGGAAGCACCGACTGCTCCCACTTGCCCTTCCAGACGAAGTGCTCGATGGGCTCCATCGCGGCGCCGAGGGCGAGGCAGCCCACGCTGCCCAGCATCATGACGGCCCGCAAGGCGCGGACGACGGCGGCACCCTGGCGTTCGCGGTCGTCGTTCATGCGGGCGAGGACGGGGGTGAGGATGAGCATCATGCCCCAGGCGAGGAGGATGCCCAGCTGCGCGGTGATGCTCCAGGCGAAGCTGAAGTAGCCCTGCACGGTTTTGCTGGTCATCGTGACGAGCGGGAGGGCAAGGAATGGACCCCAATCGACGGCGAAGTTTGCAAGGCTGGCGAACATGAGCCAGCGCGACTCGCGGAGGATGCCAAGCCAGCGGCGCACCTGCGCGGGCTTGCGCCAGGGCTTCTCTTTCATGCGGAGAAAAGCGGTGATGCTCTCGGTGGCGGAGGCGACCATGGCGGCCCAGGCCATGCTCATGACGCCAAAGCCTGAGAAGGCGAAGGCGATGGTGGCGGCTTGGCGCGCGAGGCTGGAGGTTGTCATGTTGCTGCTGAAGTCGCGGAACATGAGGCGGACGCGCATGCTGGCGGCGAGGATGCCGCCCACGGCGCCGATGGGGAGCGTCCAGGCGAGCACGAGCAGGATGGGGGCGATTGGGGGTGCGTCGAGATAGCGGGCTATTGGGAACGCGAGTGCGCTGATGATGCAGGCGACGAGGACGTTGTACCAGAAGGCGAGCCAGAAGCCTGGGCCAATGAGGTCGTCGTAGCCCTCGGGCCCGCGCTGGATGAGCAGCTCGCGCACGCCTGCCTCGCGGCAGACCATGAGAAAGCCCGCGAGGGCGGTGGCGGCGGAGAAGATGCCAAAGTCTGCGGGGCTGAGGACCCACCCGAGGACGACCTGCGTGAGCGTGGTGGCGACCTTGGAGAGGATGATGGCGATGGTGAAGTAGATCATGCCCTTGGCGGCGACCTTGCCGAGGGCTTGGGGCTCGGCTGGCGCAGCGGGCGCTGGGGGCGGGGTTTGGTCGGCTGGTGTGGACACGGCGCGGGGCGGGAGTTCGGAGGTTATTCGGTGCGGCGCGGCGTGCGTGCGTGCGCGGGCGGGGCCGATGATAGAGAGATGGGTATCGGTTGTTCGGGACTCGAATGGAAGTTTGGGCAAGAAACGACCGATACCTCGTGAACGGACAGGTGGAATCACGAGTGGGCGATTTGCGGCGGCGCATGGTGCCGCGCGGTGCGCCGGGCTTGTCCAGACCAAATACGGAGTCCAAAGACATGAACTGCAAGAACAGCACCTGCGTTTTCGCTCTCGCCGCCGCCGCCGTGGTGGGCGCTGTGGGGTTTGGGTTTGTCAGCTCGGCAAAGAGCCAGGATGATGGGATGCAGGGCGCAAACCCTGAGGCGATGATGGCCGAGTGGGTGAAGGCGAACGCGCCGGGCAAGGAGCACGCGATGCTCCTGAAGAACATGGTGGGCTCGTGGAACGCGAAGACGACCTTCTGGCCCGCGCCGGGTGCGCCGGCGACGACGACGGACGCGACGGCTGAGGTGATGCCCATGTTTGGCGGGCGGTTCGTCGAGGTGCAGTATTCGGGCGAGATGATGGGCCAGCCCTTCAACGGTCGCTCGTTCGCGGGCTTCAACAACGCGAGCAAGAGCTTCCAGAGCATCTGGTTTGACAGCAGCAGCACCGGGATGATGGTGAACACGGGCACGAAGACGGGCGACAACGCCCTGACGTGGACGGGCTCGTATGCCGACCCGATGACCAGCCAGCAGGTGAGCACGCGCTGCGTGGACACGTTCACGAACGATGCGTGGACGTTTGAGATGTTCGAGACCGCGAGCGACGGCACCGAGCGCAAGACGATGGAGATCGTGTATACGCGCCGGGACGCGAAGGCCGAGGCTGCGGAGGCAGAGCGCGTGAAGGAATCGCAGCTGCGGATCGAGCAGATGAATAACGGCGGGCGGTAATCGCGTGTGACGTGACGGAGTAGGAACAAGACGCATCGCCCGCGAGACGCAAGGCTCGCGGGCGATGCGGTGTTTTTGGAGTGTGGGGGCTGCGACGGGATGGGGTGAGCGGCATCGGAACTGGGCGAGAAGGATGGAGCGATGACGCACCCAGTAAGGAGTGACCCATGCCACACAACACAGGCACAACCCCACCACCGATTCGCGGCTTGCACCATGTGACGGCGATTGCAAAGGACCCGAAGAAGAACGTCGCGTTCTACACGCGGGTGCTTGGGCTGCGGCTGGTGAAGCAGACGGTGAACTTTGACGACCCGGGGACCTATCACCTCTACTTTGCGGATGGGGCGGGCACGCCGGGCAGCGTGCTGACGTTCTTTCCTTGGCCCAACGTGGCGCGAGGAGAGCTGGGGGCGGGCGAGACAAAGGCCACGATGTTCGCGATCACCGAGCGGAGCGTGCCCTTTTGGCTGCGGCGGCTGAGCGCGCTGGGCGTGGAGCATGATGCGCCGGTGCAGCGGTTTGATGAGACGGTGATTGCGGTGCGCGATCACGATGGCATGCGGCTGGAGCTCGTGGCGAGCGCGCGGCATGAGGGGATTGGGTTTGCGGAGGTGCAGGGGAGCGACGTGCCGGCGGAGCATGCGCTGCGTGGGTTTGCGGGTGTGTCGCTGGTGCTGCGGAGCGCGAGCAAGACGATTGACTTGCTGACGCGCACGCTTGGGTATGCGGAAGTTGGGAACAGCGATGGGGTCACGCGGCTGATGGCGCGAGGCGCGGACACAGGGCAGGGCGCGGTCATGGGGCAGGGCGCGGTCATGGGCCGCATCATCGATGTGCATGAGGACCAGGGGGCGCAGCGCGGGCGCACGGGCAGCGGCACGGTGCACCACATCGCGTTTCGCACGAAGGACGATGCCGAGCAGCAGGCGTGGCAGGATGCGCTTGCGCAGCGCGGGCTGCACGCGACGGAGATCCTTGATCGGCAGTACTTTCACAGCATCTATGTGCGCGAGCCGGGGGGCGTGCTGCTGGAGTTTGCGACCGATGCGCCGGGCTTCGCGGTGGATGAGCCGCTCGCGACGCTGGGGCAGGAGCTGAAGCTGCCCGCGCAGTATGAGGGCATGCGGGACGCGCTGCGGGCGCGGCTGCCGGCGTTGGTGGAGTAAGGGGAACGGGGAGCGGGGAGCGGGGAGCGGGGAAGACTTACTTGGTCGCGGTTGTGAGCAGGGACTTGCCGGTCATCTCGGGGGGTTGGGGGAGGTGCATCATCGCGAGCATGGTGGGGAAGATATCGCCGAGGCAGCCTCGCTTGGCGCGGAGGGCTGGGTCGAACCAGCCGCTGGTGGTTTGGTCGCCGCGCAGCGTGCGGGCCTTGAAGGCGCTGCCCACGATGATGAGGGGCACGTCGTACGTCGTGTGGGCGGTGTGGGGTGCGTTGGTAGCGGGGTCCCACATTTGCTCGGCGTTGCCGTGGTCGGCGGTGACGATGCAGGCTCCGCCCTTGGCGAGGGCGGCATCGACGAGTGCGCCGACGCAGGCATCGACGGTTTCGCAGGCCTTGATGGCGGCATCGAGCTTGCCTGTGTGGCCCACCATGTCGCCGTTGGCGAAGTTCACGATGAGGACGTCTTCGCAGTCTTCCGCAGCAAGGCGGCGGAGGACCACGTCGCGGATCTCGTGCGCGCTCATCTCGGGCTTTTGGTCGTAGGTGCTGACCTTGGGGCTCTGCGGGTTCTCGCGCGTTTCGCCTGGGAAGGGCTCGTCGCGGTAGTCGTTAAAGAAGAACGTGACGTGCGGATACTTCTCGGTCTCGGCGCAGCGGAACTGGCGCAGGCCCAGGTGCGCGAGCCAGGCACCACCGATGTTGACCATCTTGGGAGGCTTGGGGAAAGCGACCTTCACGAAGGGCAGCAGCTCTTCCCAATACTCGGTCATGATGATGTAGTCGATGGCGAGCTTTGGGCCGCGATCGAAGCCGGGCTTGCCGCTGTCGGGGCTGGGCTTGACCTTGGCCCATTTGTCGTTGGGGAAGACGAAGGCGGCGGAGATTTCGCGCGGGCGATCGCCTCGATAGTTGAAGAAGATGACGGCGTCGCCATCTTTGATGGGTGCGGGCGTGCCGATGCGGCGCGGGGTGACGAACTCATCGCCCGTCATGTTGGGGGCGGTGGGGTTGGCGTAGTAGTCTTCGAGGGCGGTGGTGGCAGAGGGGAAGGGCGGAGGCGAGACGCCTGAGCCACCGGGCGTGGTCAGGACGTGGTACGCGAGTTGCACGCGTTCCCAGCGATTGTCGCGGTCCATCGCGTAGTAGCGCCCGCTGAGCGAGGCGATGCGACCGACGCCGATGGATTGGAGCTGAGTCTCGACTTGCTGGATGTAGCCCTTGCCTGTGAAGGGGCCCGTGTCGCGCCCGTCGGTAAACAGGTGGAGGGCGACGTCGTGGCAGCCCAGCTGCTTGGCGGCGCGCACGATGGCGTAGAGGTGATCGAGCTGGCCGTGCACGCCCGCGTCGCTGGCGATACCGAGCAGGTGCAGCGTGCCTTTGCGAGCGACCACGCCCGAGATGGCATCGCAGATCGTGGCGTTGCGCGTGCTTCCCGAGGAGAGACCGCCCCGGCAGGCCTTGGTGATCGCGACACTCTCCTGGTCGACGATTCGCCCGGCGCCGATGTTCTGATGGCCTACTTCGCTGTTGCCCATCGTGCCATCGGGCAGGCCCACGTCTTCGCCGCTGGTTTTGATGAGGGTCCAGGGGTACTGGGCCATGAGCGCGTCGGCGACGGGGGTCTTGGCGAGCTTGACGGCGTTGAAAGCGTCGTGCTCTGGGTGGGGGTTGGTGCCCCAGCCATCGCGGATGATGAGGAGCAGGGGCGTGTTTGAAGCGGAGGGCATGGGGCAGGATATCTCCGGGTGATGCCAGTGGGCTTGGTGTACGGGTTTGGTGGGCGGGTTTGGTGGGCTGGGCGTTACTGCGTCGCTTGCATCGCGTCGGCGGTCACGACGAGCACACGGTCGGCGGCTTGGCTTGTCTGCGCGTCTTCGGCTGCGTTCACGCGGATGGTGAGCGTGCTGGGGCCCAGGGCATCGACAAAGCCCGGGGTGGCGCGGACGAGGCGTAGGGATGCGCCGCGGATGGTGCCCGTGAGGCGTGGGCCATTGAGATCAAAGTCGGCGAAGCCTCCTCCGGCGTAGAGGCCTGCTTGCCCGTTGGCGAGCACGAGCAGGCGGAGCGTGGTGGTCGTGGCGGTGGTGGCGATTGGGGTGCGACCGGCGCGAGGCTGGGTGAGGACGTGGGCATGCAGCAGCACGCCTTGCACGCTTGCGAGGTCTTGCTCGCCTTGCAAGGCGCTGGGGTCGATGTTCGTGAGATAGGCGTCGGCGATTGCTGCGCTGGCGGGGACGAAGACGGCGCGGAGGTTGGTGAGCGGGAGTGTGCCCGCGGTGCCGTCGTGCGAGGCCTGGGTGGCGATGGCACTCTCGCGCGAGCCGCCGAGCCAGGCACAGCCCGTGCCGGTGAGGGGCAGGCAGGCGAGCAGGAGGGCAAGCAGGAGGCGGGCGTGCGGAGTGCGCGGAAGCATGCGCGAACGTATGCAAAGGCGGGTGGGCGGAGCGTGCGGCGCAGAACAGGGTGCGTCGGTGCGGGCTGTATAATCCTCCATGAACTTCCTTTGGGACCTTTATCAGCAGGGCCAGATCAATGAGCTTCGAGCGTCGTCGGAGGCGACACGTGCCCAGGAGAACAGGCAGGTGAGCACGGAAGTGAAGCGACTGCACGACCGCATCGACACGCTGACGCTGACGAACCTTGCGTTGTGGACGCTGCTACGCGAGAAGCTTGGGATGTCAGACGAAGAGCTCGAGGCGAGGATCCGGCAGCTTGATCTTGCGGATGGCAACCTCAACGGCAAGGTGTCGGCGACGAGGGTGTGGAACTGCGAGGGGTGCAAACGCGCAAACTCGACGCGGCACCTGCAGTGCTTGTATTGCGGGGCGGAGAAGAAAGGTGGGAACCCGTTTCCGCTGCGGTGAGGGGTGTGTTATCACACGTTGGAATGCTTTGGGGCGGGGCTGGGCGAGGTTTCGTCGGCTTGTCCTTGGAGGAGGAGTGGGCTAACATCCCTTCCCCCCAAGGCGATGCGCCGTGGGCGAGACAACTCGAGGCCGTGTGAACTGCCGACTTGGCTTTGGTTCCCTCCACGCTTGTGAGGGCTGAAGCGGCTGCGAAAACAAACGCAGCACGAGCGGCGGGAGGTAACTATGGGTAAGCGTGAAGTCACCAATGTATTCAAAGTGATGGCGACGGGCGGCGCGGCAACACCAGCGCCACCCCTGGGTCCTGTGCTGGGCAGCAAGGGCGTGAACCCTGGGCAGTTTGTCCAGAAGTTCAACGCGGCGACGCAGAGCGTGAAGGGCAAGGTCGTGGGTTGCATCGTGACGGTGTATAGCGACCGCACGTTTGACCTCGAGATCAAGAGCAGCCCCGTGAGCGTGATGATCAAGGACGAGGCGAAGATCGAGAAGGGCTCGGGCGTGCCGAACAAGAACAAGGTCGGCAAGCTGACGAAGGCCCAGGTCAAGAAGATCGCCGAGTCGAAGATGCAGGACCTGAACTCGCACACCGTGGAAGCGGCGATGCGGGTTGTGGAAGGGACTGCACGCTCGATGGGCGTGACGATCGCCTAAGACGATCGACGCGGACGACCGCCCTGGTCGCTGCGTTGCACGCGACGCGATCATCCTTCAAGCACACGATTTCAGCCAGCGATTCCAGCCAGCACATTTTTCGCCAAAGACTCGTGTCCGGCGCTTGCGAGCGCGACACGAAAGAACCATTCGGAGCGATTTCCATGCCCGTTCGATTTACCAAGCGTCAGAAGGCCAACGAGAGCCTGAAGGTTTCGGAGCCTCAGCCTGTGGAGCAGGCGGTAGCTTCGCTCAAGAAGTTCAAGGCGCCGAAGTTTGACCAGACGGTCAACGTCTGCATGCACCTGAACCTGGACACCAAGCAGGCCGATCAGGCTCTGCGCGGCGCCGTCAGCCTGCCCAAGGGCATCGGCAAGACGAAGCGCGTTGTTGCGTTCTGCCCGAGCGACGTTGCCAAGAAGGCGATGGAAGCTGGCGCGATCAAGGCTGGCGGCGAAGAGCTGGTTGCCGAGATCGAGAAGGGCTTCATGGACTTTGATGTCGCGGTCGCAAGCCCGGACATGATGCGCGTGGTGAGCAAGCTGGGTAAGGTGCTGGGTCCCAAGGGCCTCATGCCCAGCCCCAAGGCTGGCACCGTGACGACGAACATCCCCGAAGCCGTGAAGGAATACTCGGCTGGCAAGGTGGAGTACCGCGCGGACGCGGGTGGCAACATCCACGCGATCATCGGCAAGATGAGCTTCCCTGCGGAAAACCTTGCGGCGAACCTCGCCTACTTCATCACGTCGATCGAGAAGGCTCGCCCCAGCACGGTGAAGGGCCAGTACATCAAGAAGATCACGATCAGCGGCTCGATGAGCCCGGGCGTGCCCGTGCAATACGTGCAGGTTGAGGCGGAGAAGTAAGCGGAGAAGGCACTAGGCACTAGGCAATAGGCACTGGGCAATTGGGGAGAGGCTCAAACACGTCGAGCATAAAGGACATCAGGTATGTCGAAGGCAATCAAGAATCTCATCATCCGTGACTATCGCGATCGTCTCAAGAAGGACGAGAGCATGCAGGATGCGGTGCTCATCAGCATCCGCGGCGTGAAGGCCGTGGACACGACCAAGCTCCGCCAGAGCCTGGGCAAGAAGGGCATCCGCATCAGCGTGGTGCAGAACGCGCTGGCCCGCAAGACCTTTGAAGGGTCGGGGCTTGCCGCGCTGAACGACCTGATGGCGGGCAGCAACGCCCTGGCCTACGGCGGCGAGAGCGTGGTGGAGGTGGCGCGTGAGCTCGTGGCGAGCATCGCGAAGCTGCCCAAGCTCGAGCTCAAGGGTGCAGTGCTGGATGGCACGCTCTACAAGGGCAAGGCGGGCGTTGAGGAGCTGAGCAAGTTCCCGACGAAGGACGAGGCCATTGGGCAGGTCGTCACGCTGGTTGTCAGCCCTGCGCGCAAGCTCATGGGTCAGGTCAAGGGTCCGGGCAGCAACATCGCCGGGATCATCAAGGCCATCGAAACCAAGCTGGAGAAGGGCGAGACGATCGCGAAGGCTGGTTAAGAAGAGAAGGCAACAGGCACTGGGCACTAGGGCCTGAGATGAAGAACAAATCCGCTCCTTTCACTGGTCTGCGGTGCAGATCAAATGCCCGGGTGTGCTGGGCGCCTCTGGAAGGGCAGTTTGCCGGGACTGACCCGGGATGAAGGTTTTGAACATGTCGAACATTGAACAACTCGGTGATCAACTCGCTGGTCTTTCGCTGAAGGACGCGGTCGAGCTCAGCAAGTACATGAAGGACAAGTACGGCATCGAGGCCGCTGCCGGTGGCGCGGTCGTGATGGCTGGCGGCGGCGGTGGCGCGGCTGCTGCCCCTGCGGCGGCGGCGAAGGACAGCTTCGACGTCGTCCTCAAGGCTGTGGACGCGGCGAAGAAGATCGGCGTCATCAAGGTCGTGCGCGAGATCACGGGCCTGGGCCTGGCGGAAGCCAAGGCACTGGTCGACGCTCCGGGCAAGCCCATCAAGCAGGGCGTGGACAAGGCCGAGGCCGACAAGCTCAAGAAGAGCCTGGAAGACGCGGGCGGCACGATCGAGCTGGCGTAAGCCGGTTTGGCGTTTCGTTGACGCGTGTCAAGCTGGATCACGCAAGTTGAAGAGCTACGCCGCATGAGAGTGCGGCGTGGTTTGTTTTTGGGAAGAGGTGTCGAGGTGTCGAGGTGTCGAGGTGTCGAGGTGTCGAGGTGTCGAGGGTGCGCGCGGCGGGCGCGGTGGTTGGGTTTGGGGAGTTCGGGTGACGAGCGCACAGGCGAGACGCCATGTGCCACCGGCTGGTGGCACCCCGTTCTGGAAGAAGCTCGCGGCACCAGCTTGTGCCCACGAATGGAGGGGCGGGTTGGATAGCATGATGGGTGGAAAAGCAGGCGAGCGAACGCGCGGGGTGGGGGGTTGGTCGCCGACGTGTACGGCGCGTGGGGAAGTATCTGCTGGCGGGTGCGGTGTTGGCGATGGTGAGCGCGTGGGTGGTCGCCGCATTCGATCAGCGCACGACCCGGTTTGGTCGCGCACCAACATGGCCGAACGACCATCCGATCCATGCTTACTTGAATCGCTGGTCGATGTTGACGCGTTCGTCGGTGTTGCGTGGTGACTGGGTGCCAGATCGAAGCGAACTCGTTCGGTTGGAGTGCAAAGCGGGGTACGTGCATGGGTTCAGGATGACGCTGCTTCGATCGTTCGAGTTTGTTACCCCACAGACTCAGGTGAGCGAGCCGGACCGAAGTGCCTTGGCATCACCGTTTTTCCCGCTGGCGTACAGCCCCGACGATTTTCTTGCAAGCTACGATGAGTGGGACGAGGTTTCAGGCTTTCCCGTGCCTTGTCTAACACAGCGATTTGCGTCCGGCGTTTCGGTGACGCACCCGAACTTCAACGTCTCGTTTTTCCGCCCGCTGCGATGGCTCGAGGAGGGTGTGTCGCTCCCTGTGAGCTCAGCGAAATGGTTTGTCCTGCCCTTGCTCCCTTGGCTGCCTGGGTTTGTACCCAACATGCTGCTTTGGGCGGGCGTGGCTTGGGGGTGTCGGCGCGGATGGCGTGCGGTGCGAGCGCGGCGGGCGGCGCGGCTGGGGTTGTGCGCGAGCTGCGGGTATGCGGCTGGGGGCGGGGTGTGTCCGGAGTGCGGGAGGTGAGGGGGAAGGTCGCGGCAAGGGCGCGCGGCGGGAGGTGTGGGTGGGTTTGGGGAGCTCGGGTGACGAGGGCACAGGCGAGACGCCTGTGCCACCAGATTGCCCCACCAACTCATGCCACCAACTCGTGCCACCGGGGGGGCAGATGCCCGTATTATCGCTGGGTGCGGGGAGGGCTTTTATCGCGAAGGAGCCTGGCTTGTTTACGGCGATTGGTCGGTACATCAAGGCGTTTGGGTATCTCATCACGGGTCGTGTCGATGCGGCGCGCAAGCAACTGAGTGCGAACCCGCACGTGGTGCGGGCGACGTACGACAAGATCGTGGAGGAGAAGACCAAGCGCATCGCGATCTACAAGGACGCCGTCGCGGGGCTGATGCAGCAGCAGGACACGAAGAAGGAGCGCATCAAGCAACTGGGGAATGAGACCAACCAGCTCGAGAAGCTGCGCGAGGGCGCGGCGGCGAAGGCCAAGAGCGTGGTCGATCGCCTGAAGGCGAGCGGCGTGGGGATGGAGGAGATCAAGAAGAACGAGGACTACATGAAGTGCCTCGCGGCGTACAACGATTTCTCGAGCACGCTTGCGGAGAAGACCAAGCACATCGAAGAGCTCGAGACCGATGTGAAGGGGCTCGACGGCACGCTCGCGAGCCACAAGGTGCAGCTGCAGAGCCTGATGCGCGAGATCAGCAAGATTCGCGAGGAGGCGGATGCGGCGGTGGCGGACATCATCACCGCGAAGGAAGAGCAGCAGATCGCAGACATGCTCGCGGGCATCAGCCAGGACACGACGAGCAAGGAGCTTGCGGACATGCGCGAGCTGCGGACGCGTGCCAAGGCGAACGCGCGCGTGAGCAAGGAGCTTGCGGGCACCGACACGAAGGCGCTGGAGGCCGAGTTCCTCGACTACGCGGGCAAGAGCGTGAGCACGAGCGAGTTTGACAAGCTGATCGGGCTCGCGGATGGTGCGGACAGGGCGAGTGGCGTGAGCAACGCGGGGGTGCGCGAGGGGGGGGCGAAGTTGCCGGAGTAGAGAGTAAAGCGATTGAGGGATAAAGCGATAAAGCAGTGAAGCGAGAAGCAGCAAATGGGCGTGGGCGTGCGTTGGGTGGGGCAGCGGGATCGTGTGATGGGGGGATCGGCATGAAAGGGATTGCTATGCAGAACGTCATGCGGTGGGTGGGCGTGGTGGTGGGTTTCGGCATGGTGGCGGGGCTTGTGGGGAGCGCTGGGGGGTGCAAGAAGGAGGAGTCGGCACCGGTTGTCGCGCCGACGCCCTCGGGCGGTGGGCAGGGAGGGGCTGGACAGAGTGGTTCGGGACAAGCTGGTTCTGGACAAACTGGTTCTGCTGCCGGCACTGCTGCGGGCGCGGCGGGGGCTGCGGCTTCGGGCGCGAGTGTGCCGAGCTTTAGTTTGGCGTGGAGCGAGTATCCGAGCTGGAGCGTGTTTGGGGTTGCGAGCGATCTGGGGCTGATCGACGGCGCGAAGGGCAAGCAGGGGACGATCGAGAAGAAGCACAACGTCGACATCGAGCTGCGCCAGGCGGACTACGACCCGTGCCTGCAGATGTATGCGAGCGCGGCTGTGGACAGCGTGTGCATCACGAACATGGATGCGCTCAATCCGTCGCTGGCCCGCAAGAGCGTGATGATCCTGCCCACCAGCACGAGCAACGGGGGCGATGCGCTGATCGCGGTGGGCGTCACCGATATCAAGCAGCTCCGCAAGCCCAAGAAGGTGCATGGGCTGACCAAGAGCGTGAGCGAGTATGCGTTCGTGCGTGGGCTCATCAAGAAGGGTGAGGACCCCGCGAACTATGAGATGGCAAACATGGACCCGGGCGCAGCGGCCCAGGCGATGCAGACGAACCAGGCGGGCATCGAGGCGATCATGGTGTGGAACCCCTTCGTGCTCCAGACGCTCAAGACGCGCAAGGACGCGAAGGTGGTCTTCGACAGCTCGATCATCCCGGGCGAGATCATCGACAGCGTGGTGATGAGCCGCGAGGCGCTGGGCAGGCCCGGTGGCGAGGCGTTTGCGCGGGCGGTTGCGGAGGCCTTCTACGCGGTGTGCGCTCGCATGAACGACCCGAAGCTGGGGGATGAGACGTATGTGGCGCTTGGCGCGAAGTTCAGCAGCCTGGGCGCTGCGGAGATGCGCGTGGTGTGCACGCAGACGAAGTTCTATAGCACGCCCGCCGAGGCGACCGCGCTGTTTGCGAGCAAGGAGCTTGCGGGCGTGATGCAAACGGTGAGCGAGTTCTGCGTGAAGCAGGAGATCGTGCCCAAGGCACCCACGCTGGCGTTTGGCAAGTGGAACGACGCGGCGAACGCGAACGCGGACCTGGTGTTTGATTCGTCGTTTGTGCAGGCGAAGTAAGCGAACAGAGCGGGCTCGCGCAGGCTGCGCGAGCCCGAGGCAGCTGGCAACAACGTGATTCGTAAGCCCATTTCCAAGCTCAGCCGTGGTGTGTTGCTTGCCGCGTCGCTGCTGGCGATGGTGCTGGGGTATGCGCTGCTCAGCCATGCCAAGCGCGTGCCCAATCCCAGCTACAACCCTGCCGACACCTCCCCCACTGCTGCCCCCCGCACCGTGCCCAACGTCGCCCTGCCCGACGCGGCGGGCTTTCGCGATGGGCTGCGGCGTGTGTTCATGCCGCGGGATGTGTTTGTGGAGGTGCCGCAGCCGGACGGCAGCGTGGTGCGTGAGGCACGCAAGTCGTTCTTTGGAAGCTGGTATTGGACGGACAACGTCGCGACGTGGGGCAGGCTGTTTGCGGGCCTGAGCATGGGCATCGCGGCGGGCGTGGTGATCGGCATGCTCATGGGGTGCTACACGCCCATCGAGGCGATGCTGCGGCTGCCCGTGGACTTTCTTGCGAAGATTCCGCCTACCGCGATGCTAGCGGTGTTCTTCGTTACGGTTGGCACTGAGCGCGAGCTGTTCTGGGCGATGATCAGCTTTGGCATCTTGCCGACGCTGATTCAGAGCGTGTATCTCGGCGCTCGCAAGGATGTGCCGCAGGAGCTGATTGACAAAGCCCGCACGCTGGGCGCGAGCCAGCCCGACATCGTGGGCAGCGTGATCCTGCGGCAGACGCTGCCCGTGATCATCGAGAGTGCGCGGCTCTGTGTGGGGCCCGCGATGGTCTATCTCATCGCGGCGGAGTGGCTGGTGGCGAGCGAGGGCTTTGGCTATCGCCTGCGGCTGCAAGGGCGGCTGAACGACATGAGCGTGGTGTATCTGTATCTGGTGGTGCTGGGCGCAGCGGGGTATGCGATTGACGTGGCGCTGCGCGAGGTGGTGCGGCGGGCGTGTCCGTGGTGGGGGAAGTAGATGGGGCAAGTCGGTGGGGCAAGTCAGTCTTGAGAGTGTGTCGGGCGGCGGAAGCGGACGGAGGGCGTGCATGCAGGTCGCGGGTGTGCTCCAAGCTGGGCAGGGGGGGCAGGGGGCCGTGGGCGACGTGCCGCAAGGGACGGACGTGGTGCTGCGCGTCGATGGCGTGTCGCAGAGCTTTGGCAGCAAGCGCGTGCTGCACGACGTGAACTTCGCGATTGCCCGCGGGCAGATCGCCGCGCTCGTGGGACCGAGCGGCAGCGGCAAGAGCACGCTGCTGCGGGCGATTCTGGGCACGCACCCCGCGATGACGGGCAGCGTGGAGATGGACGGGAAGCGCGTGGTTGCGCCAAGCCAGGACTGCGGCATTGTCTATCAGCGCTACACGCTGTTTCCGTTTCTCACCGCGCTCGAGAATGTGGCGATGGGGCCCTGGCTGCACAGCACGAACCTGCTGGAGCGGACGGTTCTTCGCCCGTTCTTTGGCAACGCCCGCAAGCGCATCCTCGAAGAAGCGCGAGCGCTGCTCGGGCAGGTGGGGCTCGCGAAGGCGGCGGACCAGTACCCAAGCGAGATGTCTGGCGGCATGTGCCAGCGCGTCGCGATTGCGCAGGCGCTGATCATGAAGCCCAAGCTGCTGCTGCTCGATGAGCCGTTTGGTGCGCTGGATGAGGCGATGCGCGAGGAGCTGCAAGAGATGGTGCTGGAGCTGTATGCCCAGAACCTCGCGGCAAAGGGGCGGGGCGAGCGTGCGCCCTACACGATCATGATCGTGACGCACGAGCTGAACGAGGCGATCTATGTGAGCGATCGCGTGCTGGGGCTGAGCCAGTATTGGCGATGGGAGGAAGAGTCGCACGCTGCGCCGCCCGGGGCGACGATCGTGTACGACAACATCGCGCCGGTGTTTGCGCCGGGAGAGGCCTTTGACCCGATGCAGTTTCGTGCGCAGCGCGCGACGATTCGGCGCGTGGTGATGGAGAGCGAGCCCAGGTTTCCAAGGCACGAGCACGTGCGGTTTTGGGGTCAGGTGCGGGCTGGGGAGGCGCAGGGCGTGCTCGGGCGGTGAGCTCGCAAGAACCCGCAGGCGTACGCACGCTGGTGCGGTGCATGGGCAATGATTGGCGATGCAAGCACCTGCCTATCCGTTCTTTCGCGATCTTGCCCGGGTCATCAACGCGGGGCAGTCTCGCAGCGTGCTGCTCACGGGCAATGTGCACGACGTGTTCTTTGTGGGTGGCGAGGGAACGCGCGGGGAGTATCTGCCGCTGGTGCCATTCCTTTGCCAGCGCAGCACGGTGGATGGGCTCATGATCGTGGTGCTGGAGCTGAACGGGCCCTTGCGGGTGCAAAGGCCCGAGCACGTGAAGACCCTGCAAGACGCGTGGGTTGCGTGGCGCATGGGGCGAGACATGGACATCGCCGCCCTCGCGGCCCTCACCGACAGCAAGCACGCGAAGCGGAAGGAGGGGCTGGAGCTGGAGTTTCAGCGCGTGCTTGCGGACGCGACGGGCCAGCCCACGGTCGCCCTCGAGCTGCTGCGGCAACTGACGGTGATGGCGCGAAGCGCGATGCCCAATGGCAGGCCTTATCTGCCCGAGCAGCTGCTCATCATCATCGAGTCTGTCGACATGCTCGTGCCTGCGGGCCAGGGTGACTTGGCAAGCCTGAACCCCGCCGATCGCCATCGCATCGCGATTCTGCAAGACTGGTTCAGCGAGCCTGGCTTTCTTGACGGGCCAAGCAGCGTGGTGATGATCGCGGAGAGCGCGAGCGGCGTGCACCCGCGCGTGACGAGCCTGCCCAGCGTGCACCGCATCGAGGTGCCAAGCCCCGATGCCGACTCGCGCGAGCACTTCATTCGCTGGTTCCTTGCGTCGCGGGCTGCGCCCGAGGCGATCGCGACCACCCGCGCCACGCCCAGGCCCGTGCCCAAGCTGTGGGCAGGGCCCAAAGAGCTCGCGACCATCACTGCGAGCCTGAGCATCCTCGCGCTGCGGCAACTGCTGACGGCAGCGGCGCACAGCGGCAGCACGCTGGAGCCCGCGGGAGTGGTGCCCATGGTCGAGCGATTCATCGCAACCGAGCTTGGGGAGGATGTTGTCGAGTTCAAAAAGCCCTCGCACACGATGCAGGATGTCATTGGGTTTGCGAAGCTCAAGGCCTTCTTGCAGGAGGAGCTGATCCCGCGGTTTGCGATGACGGGCGATGGTGCGCTGCCCGGGGCAGCGGTGGCGGGCCCGATCGGTGGCGGCAAGACGTTCATCTTTGAAGCGGTGGCGAGCAGCCTCGACCTGCCCGTGCTCGTGCTCAAGAACATCCGCAGCCAGTGGTATGGGCAGACCGACGTGATCTTTGAGAAGCTGCGTCGCACGCTGGAAGCACTCGGCAAGGTGATCATCTTCGTCGACGAAGCCGACACGCAGTTTGGAGGCGTGGGGGCCGACGCGCACGAGACGGAGCGACGACTGACGGGCAAGGTGCAGCAGATGATGAGCGACCCGCGGCTGCGCGGCAAGGTGATCTGGCTGCTCATGACGGCACGCATCCACCTGCTGAGCCCGGATATCCGCAGGCCAGGCCGCGTGGGCGACCTCATCATCCCGGTGCTCGATCCGCAAGGCGCGGACCGCGAGGCGTTCCTCGCGTGGACGCTGCGCAAGCTGCTGTCTCCTGAGCCAACGCCCGAGCAACTGCGCGAGCTGGCGGGGCTCACGAGCGAGTACTCTGCCGCGGCGTATAGCAGCCTGCGGAGTGCGCTCAAGGCCACCGCAGCGCGGACGCCAAGCGGGACGCTGACGTTTGAGGCGTGCAAGGCCCGCATCGAGGACGTGATGCAGCCAGCCATCGGCGCGACGCGACGCTACCAGACGCTGCAGGCGATGCTCAACTGCACCCGCCGCAGCCTGCTGCCCGACCCCAGCGTGGGCGAGGCGGAGCGCGCGGCGTGGGCGAAAGAGATCATGATGCTGGAGGCGATGGGGATTCGGTAGTGCGAAGAAGAAGGGATAGAGGGGTGGAGGGGTGGAGAGAAGAAGGGAGAGGAAACACCTCGCCTTCCTTCGCTCTTCTCCGCTTGCTCTGCGTCTCTGAGTCTCTGTGCTGAAACCGAACCACTCGGCGCTTACACCTGAAGCGCAGCCGTGCGAGACCGCATTGGCATCGACCGCCGCGCTGCGAGCAACCCGCGAAGACGCAGGAAAGTCGCAAGCACGAGCGACGCCGCGAGCACGAAGGCGAGCACGCCCAGCGTGCGCTCGAGTGTGGGCTGCGCGGGCACGTTCTTCACGCCGATCGCGACGAGAGCCCACACGATCGCGCCGACAAACGCCATGAGCGCGAGGGGAGCAAGCGACGCGGCCCGCACGAGTTTGGCACCGTGCCAGAGCAGCGCGTGCGCAACACCGCCCGCGCACAGCAGCAGCGCAAGCGAGATGCCACCCTCGCTGCCTCCAAAGTTCAACATGGGCGGGCTTGCGAGCCACGCGGCGATGTTGGCGAAGATCGCGGCGGTGCACCACCCGGTGTAGAGCCCCAGCGTGCCGCCCACGAGCCACGAGCCGCGCGAGGTGCCGGGGCCGCCTGTGCGAGCGAGCTCGCGCGACCAGGCGATGAGCCCGAGCGCGAGCGGCGCGAGGATGAGCAGAAAGTTCGGAATCGTGAGCCCCCACCACCCTGTGCCGAGCACCAGGTCGGCATAGCTGGCGACGATAGACCAGAGCGTGCACGCGAGCATCGCGAGCGCGAACCACGGCGCGAGCGCGTGCAACGCGCGGTCCCGCCGCCACGCCCGAGTGAAGAATGCAAGCGAGATGAGCAGGCAGCCAAGAAAGATGGGTCCCCAGATGGCGAAGGCGTAGCCCATGGGCACAAGGGGTGGATCGGGCACGCCGCTGCGATCGCCGCC
>JAIYDA010000140.1 GCA_027487735.1 Planctomycetaceae bacterium
CGGGTTCACGAGTCCGCCCAGCGCGGCGCCACTGCGCCACAGCGTGTCGCGATCGCTTGGCGCTGCATCCCACCAGCCCACGTCAAAGCCATCCTCGCGCAGCATGCGCTCGCTCGCGCGGAGGTGCTGCAGCTCCGCATCATTGAGTGCCACGAGCACGCTCGGCACACGCTGGGTGCCGGGCAACCCCAGCACGCCCTCGCGGGCTAGGCCCAGCAGGTTGTCCTGCGTCATCTGCCATAGCACCCGCGCTCGCTCGCGCCCAAAGGTCGCGGCTGCCTGGGCGTAGTTGTCGGCGCAGCCCCGCATCAAAAAGCCAGCGTTCCGCGTGCTCGCGCCATGCCCTGCGTGCCCCGCCTCGAGCACCACCACGCGCAGCCCCATGCGCTGCGCGTGCAGCGCAGCCGAGATGCCCGCAATGCCCGCGCCCACGATCGCAAGGTCGCAGTGCAGCGTGCTCGCGCCCGAGAATGCCCAATGACTCACGCTCATGCGCAGACGGTAGACGCGTGCGGTAGGGGCCTCCGCGCCCGGTGTCGCAGGGCCTTCACACCAGCAGCCGTTACACCAGCGCGATCACTTCTCGCCCGTTGCCCGCTCGCGCATCGCCTCGACGAAGCGCTTGCGTTGCTCCGTATCGAGCACGGCGTAGACCTCGCGGATGATGCGCGAGCGATTCTCTTCGGTCAGTCGCAACGCCTCGCCATCGCCGCCACGCCGCACGATCGCGTCGATCTTCGAGCGCTGCTCGGGCGTTGCCGACACCTCCACGAGCAGGGCCTCCATGCGTTCCTGACGCTCCGCGACGAAGGCCCCAAACGACCGCGCCATCTCGCGCATCATCGCGCGCAGCTCTTCCACGTGCTGCATCACCGCTTCGCGCCGCGCGGCTTGCGGGACCCCGCGTGCGGTCATGCCCTCGCCCTCCCCTTCGCCCGTCGCCGCTTTGCGTCGCGCCTCGCGCACGTCCTTTGTCGCTTCGTTGTACTCCTGCACCATCGCCCGCAGCGTCGCCGCTTCCTCCGTGCTCAGCACGCCCGCCAAGCGGTCCAGCAGGGTGGGCTTCGTGAGCGGCGCGACAGCCTCTGCCATCTGCTGCATCAGCTCGCGCGTCTGCCTGCGCTGCGCCCGGCGCTCCTCGGGCGTGCCGGTGGGCGCACCAGCCTGGAACGCCCCCTGCAACTTGATGAATAACTCGTAGTTGTCGAGCGTCGTCGTCGTCACGGCGGCGGCACGCTCCGCAAGCAACGCATCGACCTTTGCCCGCGTCCCCTCGTCGAGCGTCATCGCTCGCACGGCGGCGACTTCCACGCGCTGGTCTTCGATCAACTCCACATCGCCCGAGAAGTTGCGCTGCACGATCGTCGGGCGGGCCTGCATCGCCTCGCCCGCGGGCGACATCGCGTCGGACTTCGTCGCAGGCGCGGCTGCTTCCACAACCTTGGGCCCACCCAATGCCGCCGAGTCGTCGGCGAGTACAACGCCCGAGAAAGCCCCGCTCACGCCCGTCAGAATGACCGCAGAAAGTGTCCGGTTCATAAGAATGCCCTTCGCTTTGCCGAACCCCAGCTTTCGGCACGCGCAGCAGCACGGGCCCGTGCCTGCCAAACGTGCTGCCCAGCTGTTGATTGCGATCGCTGTCGGCACGGTTGCGGCGGAGCTTGCAAATCCCGCTCGTCGCGGGTATTATTCACAAGTTTCAATCTGAGTTGAAAATCAGCTCGAACTTCCTCCTATGGCTACGCCTTCGCCTCTTACCAACCACCCTCCAATGCACCCGGGCCTGAATGGCCTCGATCATGGCTTGCTGCAAGCGGTGGTGCAGGGCGGGGCTCGCCTGACCCCTGAGCAGGGCCTCGACATCTTTCATCGCATGCCCCTGCCCGAGCTGGGCCGCTGGGCGGATGCACGCTGCCGCGCGCTGCACGGCGACACTTTTCGCACGTACATCATCGATCGGAACATCAACTACACAAACGTCTGCAATGCCAAGTGCACGTTCTGTGCGTTCCGGCGCGATGGCGACGAAGCGGACGCGTACACGCTGACTGAGGAGCAGATTCACGAGAAGATCGCGGAGCTGGTGTCGCTGGGGGGCACGCAGATTCTCATGCAAGGGGGCATGAACCCTGCGCTCCCGCTGGACTGGTATCTCAACCTGCTGAGCGGCATCAAGGCGAAGTTCCCGAAGGTGCACATCCACGCGTTTTCGCCCCCCGAGTTCATTGAGTTTGTGCACTTCTTCAATCCGCCCGGCAGCACGCTGGCGGACAAGATTCGCTGGGTGATGGTGCGTCTGCGCGATGCCGGGCTCGACAGTTTGCCGGGCGGCGGGGGCGAGATCTTTGCCGACCCGGTGCGCCGCAAGATCGGGCTGGGCAAGTGCGATGCGGAGAGCTGGCTGACGTGCATGTACGTGGCGCACACACTGGGCATGTTTACGAGTGCCACGATGATGTTCGGGCACATCGAGGGATACGCCGATCGCGTGCACCACATGCACCTCGTGCGGGCGTGGCAAGACAGAGCCCTGCACGAGAGCAGTGGGGGAGCTGGGCACTACAAGGCTTTCATCAGTTGGCCCTTTCAGCGTGAGAACACGCCCCTTGGGCGTGTGCCCGACTGGGGTGCGGACGCGAAGGAGCAGGGCCTGGAGTTTCCGGGAGATGCGATCGCCCGCGCATGGAGCTTTGGCGAGGGTGCCGCGAGCCTGCCTGCTGGCACGCGTGCGGCGGATGCCTTCGACTTTGATCGCATCGACAAGGCTGCGTTTCCGACTGCGTCGCTGTTTGGCAAGCGCGTGCGGATGAGCATGGCGAGCGACTATCTGCGGACGCAGGCCCTAAGCCGGTTGTACATCGACAACGTTTTCAGCATCGGCAGCAGCTGGGTGACGATGGGCCCGCACATTGGGCAGCTTGGCCTGATGCACGGCGCGAACGACATGGGCAGCGTGATGCTGGA
>JAIYDA010000045.1 GCA_027487735.1 Planctomycetaceae bacterium
ACCGAGGCGATCGAGGCGATTCGGCTCTGTCACGGCGCGGGCATCACCGTGAAGATGATCACGGGCGACCACAAGGCGACCGCGGCGGCGATAGGTCGCCAGCTGAACATCCTGAATCCTGATCAGAAGGCGATCACGGGCACGCAGCTTGCCGAGATGAACGACGAGCAGATGCGCGAGGCCGTGGCGAGCACGAACGTGTTCGCACGCGTGGCGCCCGAGCACAAGCTGCGGCTGGTGCGCGCGTTGCAGCAGCGGGGCGACGTGGCGGCGATGACGGGCGACGGCGTGAACGATGCCCCCGCCCTCAAGCAGTCGAACATTGGCGTGGCGATGGGCATCACGGGCACGAGCGTGAGCAAGGAGGCCGCGGCGATCGTGCTGACGGACGACAACTTCGCGAGCATCGCGGCGGCTGTCGAAGAGGGGCGGCGCGTGTATGACAACCTGGTGAAGAGCCTTGCGTTCGTGCTGCCCACGAACCTGGGGCTCGCGCTCATCCTGATGTGGGCGGTGTTCTTCTTCCCGTTCAACGAGGTGAGTTCGACGGTGGATGGCGTGGTGCGTGTGACGCGCGAGCTGCTGCTACCCATGGCTCCCACGCAGCTGCTGTGGATCAATCTCGTGGCGACGGTGGCGCTTGCGCTGCCCCTGGCGTTTGAGGCGAAGGAGCCCAACGTGATGAAGCGCCCACCGCGCAACCCCAACGCGCCGGTGCTCAGCGGGTTTGTCATCTTCCGCACGTTCCTCGCGGCGATCCTCATGACCGTGGGCTGCATCGGGCTGTTCATGTGGGAGTACAACACGGCCCTCCGCAACGGCGTGGAGGCCTCGGTCGCGCTCGCGAAGGCCCAGACGATGGGCGTGACCACGGTCATCATGTTCCAGATCTTCTACATGCTCAACTGCCGCAGCCTGAAGGACAGCATCTTCAAGATCGGGCTGCTGAGCAACAAGGCGGTGTTCATCGGTGTGGCGGCCCTGGTGGCGTTGCAGGCGGTGTTCATCTATGCACCGTTCATGCACAAGGTCTTCGGGTCGGCCCCGCTGGGCACGAAGGACGTGCTGGTCGCGATCGCTGCGGGCATGATCATCCTGCCTGTCATTAGCGTGGAGAAGTTCCTGCGCTCGCGGGGCGACGCGGCGAAGGCCCAAGCTGCGGTGGCGTAAGCCGCTGGCAAGCGTTCGAAAGTGGAACCAAGAGGCGGGGCGTGTGGCCCCGTTCACGCATGCGGCAGAGACCCACGGGATAATCCTGTGGGTTTCTCCGCGCGCCCGTTCCGCTATCATGGGCCCGTCTCGCGACCGCGTTCGCGGTGCGGCGAGGAGCACGAATGCGTCGTGCATCCGCTCGGGCCTTGGGTAGCTTCTCCATGATTGACTTTTTGACACTCGCGCAAGCCGCAACCGACACCGCAGCCAGTGCCGCACCAATGGTGCAAGCGGCGGCAGATGCCGCGCAGCAGGGCACGCCCAACGCCATCTACTGGGCGTACGCGATCTTCATCGGCATCGTGCTGCTCTTCCTCGCGCTGGACCTTGGCGTGTTCCACCGTGATGCCCACGAGGTGTCGATCAAGGAAGCGACGATCTGGTCGATCGTGTGGGTTTCGATGGGTGTCGCGTTCACGGGGCTTGTCTACCTGGGCTATGAGAACCATTACCTGGGCCTGGGCGTGAACACGCTGATGTACACCGACACGGGCACTGCGCGTGGCCTGGTGGATGGCACCACGGCGGCGAAGCAATATCTCACGGGCTACTTCGTGGAAAAGAGCCTGGCGATGGACAACATCTTCGTCATCGCGATCATCTTCGGTGCCTTCGGCATTCCAAACAAGTACCAGCACCGCGTGCTGTTCTGGGGCATCATCGGCGCTCTCTTGATGCGTGGAGCGATGATCGCGGTGGCGGGTGCGCTCGTCGCGAAGTACATGTGGGTGCTCATCTTCTTCGGGGCATTCCTCATCTTCACGGCCCTCAAGATGGCCCTTTCCAAGGGTGAGCCCGACCCAGCGAACAACCCGATGGTGAAGATGGCTCGCAAGTTGTTCCCGGTTGTCACGTTCTTTGATGGGCAGAAGTTCTTCACCAAGCGCACGCTCGCGCCGACGTATAGCAAGGACCCCAGCACGGGCAAGGAAGTGCAAGACCCGCCCCCACCTGGCACCCTCAGCCTGAAGTCAGCCATCACGCCCCTGTTCCTCGCGCTCATCATGGTCGAGATTACCGACCTCGTGTTCGCCGTCGACAGCATCCCCGCGATCTTTGCGATCACGCCCGATCCGTTCATCGTCTTCACGAGCAACATCCTCGCGATCCTCGGGTTGCGCAGCCTCTACTTCTGTCTTGCCGCCCTCATCGCGAAGTTCCGGTTCCTGAAGCCCGCTCTCATTCTCATCCTGGTGTTCGTGGGGATAAAGCTGCTGCTCCTGAGCGTGCCCCCCTACTTGCACGTGGTGGGGCTGGGCAGCGGGAGCGCAACGAGCCCGATGAAGTCGATCAAGATCGACACCACCATCTCGCTGTTCTCGGTGCTGGGCGTGCTTGCGGCAGCGGTGCTGCTGAGCTGGCTCATCCCCGCGAAGAACACCGAGGGCAAGGCACACTAACCAGCGCCTCAGTTCAACCTGTTTCGCGGCGGGCAGAGACGATTCTGCCCGCCGCGATTATTTTCGCACTACACTCTCCGCTATGCAGATCGCGCTGTGGGCTGGGTTTCTGTGCTTCGTTGCCGTCATGCTCGCACTCGACATGGGCGTGCTGAATCGGGGCAACACCACGATCACCATGAAGCGCGCGTTGGTGATGACCGGGATGTTTGTGTGCATCGGGGCCTTGTTTGGGCTCGCGATTGCCTACCTGTATGAGCACAATGTCGCGGGGTATGGCGCAAGGTTCGTCGAAGCGGCGCGGCTGGAAGGGGCGAAGGCGGCTGGCGTCGACGCGGCATCGCTCGCGACCTGGACGCCCCCGGAGGGCAGCAAGGCGGCGGGCATCGCGGCGAACCCGGGGTGGTCGGCTGCAACGCTGTACTGGATTGGCTGGCTCGTGGAGTACAGCCTGTCGATTGACAACATTTTCGTGATTGCGCTGATCTTCACGTTCTTCAAGGTGCCAGCGCCCTATCAGCACCGCGTGCTCTTCTGGGGCATTCTCGGTGCGCTCGTGCTGCGCGGCGTGATGATCGTGGTGGGCAGTGCCCTCGTCGAGCAGTTCCACTGGCTGATGTACGTCTTTGGTGCGTTCCTCGTGTTCACGGCGATCAAGATGGCCTTTGGCGGGGGCGACGATGGCGAGAAGGACCCGTCCAAGTCGCTGGTGGCCCGCACCGCGAAGCGACTGATCCCGATGACCGACAGCTACGATGGCAGCAAGTTTTTATCGCGTACGCCCACGGGCGCGCTCGTTGCAACGCCCCTGTTTCTGGTGCTGCTCATCGTGGAAACGACGGACGTGGTCTTCGCGGTCGACAGCATCCCCGCGATCTTCGGCATCACGCGCGATCCGTTCATCATCTTCACGAGCAACGTCTTCGCGATCATGGGGCTTCGCAGCCTGTACTTCGCGCTCTCGGCGCTCATGGGCAAGTTCGGCAAGCTCAAGTACGCCCTCGCGTTCATTCTCGGGTTCATCGGGCTCAAGATGCTGGGAGAGCACTGGGTAGAGCACAAGCTGGGTGTGGCGATTCCGCCCTGGGCGTCGCTCATCGTGATCGTCGTGTCGTTGATCGCCGGTGTGGTAGCATCGCTGCTCTTACCCGAGGCCCCCGGAAACAAAGACCCCGGGGCCACCGAGCCCTCGGGCGTGCAATAATCGACCCCGCCTATGGGTTTGCTCTGGCTTGGTTTTATTGTGTTCGTGCTCGGCGTTGTCTTCGCCGATCTTTTTCTGCTGCGCCCGCCCCCCAAGGCGGGCGAACCCGCGCGAGAGAGCTCCGTCAGCAGGCACGTCGCATTTGCGACGGGATATCTGGTGCTGGGGATGCTGTTCACGTTCGTCGTGTTTCTGGTGTATCAGCACCAGGTGCTCGGGGCGGGGATGAAGGACGGGTACACCAAGGACCTCTCGGGCACAGAGGCGACGCTGGAGTATCTGTCGGCGTTCCTGCTGGAACTGGTGCTCAGCATCGACAGCGTCTTCGTGATCGCAGGGGTGTTCGCGGCGTTTGGCATCAAGGGCGAGTATCGCCATCGCCTGCTGTTCTGGGGCGTGCTGCTCGCGCTCGCGATGCGAGCAGGGTTCATCCTGCTGATCGGCGAGCTGCTGTTCGAGCTGCGATGGACGCAAGACTGGATTCGCTTCGTGCTGGCGGGGGTGCTGTTTCTTGCGGCTCTCCGCATGATGCTGGTGCGGAAGGAGAACCTCGACCCCGAGAAGAACTTCATCTTCAAGCTGATTCGCCGCTTCGTGCCCATTGGCAAAGAAGAGGGCACGAACCTCTTCATCTTCCGCAACGGGCGGGCCGCGCTCACGCCCCTCGTGGTGCCCATCATCCTGATTGAAACCGCGGACGTATTCCTCGCGTTCGACAGCGTGCCCGCGAGCTTTGCCTTCAGCAGCGAGCCCCTGCTCATCTTTGCAGGCTCGTGCTTTGCGATGCTGGTCATTCGCAGCCTCATTCCCGTGCTCAGCACCGTGATCGACCGCATTCGCTACTTCAAGCTGGGATCGGCGGCGATTCTCATCTACAGCGCGGTGGTCATCGCGCTCCCGAAGAGCACGATTCTTGCGGGGTATCAGACCAGCGGTTGGAAGCTGACGGCGGAGCAGAAACTCGCGTTCCTCAGCTTCGCGGTCGTATTTGGGTTGCTCGTCGCGTGGTTTGCCAACCCACGCTCAACGCGCAGCGACATCTCGGCCTTGGGCGAAGACGCCGACCGCACGCTCCGCAACACCCTGAACATCGTGCGCAAGGTCATCGTGTTCACGGTGGGCGTCACGGGCATGATCGGCGGAGCGATCATGGCGATCGGGCCCGGGCCTGGCCTTCCGATCATCTTTGTGTGCGCCTTGCTGCTCGCGGCGGAGTTTGCGTGGGCGCGGCGGGTGGTGGAGCGGTATCGCAAGCCTGCCGAGAACGCGACGTTTGCCGCAGCCGCGCAGGCCCGCAAGCGAGGGCCTTGGCTGCTTATCACGATCATGGTCGTGAGCATCGCGTTTGCGGTGCTGATTGCCATCTACACCAAGGTGCCGACGGGCCTGGTCGTCGCGGGGCTTGTGCCGATGCTCGCGGGGCAGGCGTTCATGGGGTATCTGGCGTTTTTCTATAAGCCGCCGTCCCCACCATCGCCCCCGCCAACGACGGCAACGCCCGGCGACGGAGGGTTGTCGCCATGAGCGAAGCTCGCCAGCAAGCCTCGGTGCCTCCCGCACAGCCACAGCCAATGGATCCGCGCTTCGCGCAGTTTCCTCGCGCGCTCGCCACCCACAGCGTGACGATGCGGCTCGGCGAGGTGCCCTGCCTGCTGGTGCACCCAGACTGGCAGAGCAAGCGCCCGATGCTGCTCTGGATGCATGGACGCACCGCGAACAAGGAGCTTGACGCGGGCCGCTATCTGCGCTGCATGCGTGCGGGCATCGCCTGCTGCGCGATCGACCTGCCCGGGCACGGGGAGCGCAGCGACGCGCACCTGCAATCGCCCGCAGGCACGCTGGATGTGATCGCGCAGGCAGGCAGTGAAATAGACGGCGTGCTGGACCGATTGTGCGATGCGTCGGTGCTGCGCGAGGCGAAGGAGCGGGCCCGCGCTGCGGGGGCGTTCGGCGAGATTGGAATGGGCGATGCAGCAAAGCGCGATGCAACGCCCGACCACGCGAGCACCGAGCTGTTTGACATCGACGCGTGCGTGATTGGCGGCATGTCGCTGGGCGGCATGACAGCCCTGGCGCGGCTGTGCTCGCCCCACGCCTTTCGCGGGTGCATGCTGGAGTGCACGACGGGCTGGTTCGAGGGGTTGTATCTGCCGCAGCGTGCCGACAGCGGAGCGAGGCCCTGGCCTGTGCAGCACGACGCGGCGCGGGTGCGATCGCTCGACCCGCTGGGCAGGCTCGCGGGGTTTGCGCCGGTGCCCCTGCTCGCGATGCACAGCCTGTCGGACGCGGTGGTGCCCTGGAGCGTGCAGCGGGCGTTTCTCGATGCGCTGCGCACGCACTACGCCCGCCTGGGCGCGCCGCCCAGCCTCATCGAGGTGCGGACATGGCCCACCACGGGCGCACCGGACGAGCACAGCGGGTTTGGCAAGGTGGCGTCGGAGGCAAAGGTGGTGCTTGTCGAGTTTGCGTGCCGCACGCTGGGGCTGGCGATTCCGAGCTGAGGCATTGTGCAGGCGAGGGTCCTCACTCGGCTCGTGTGCCTGCCTCGACCAGCTGCTCGCCCAATGCACCGCCCGGTGCATCGCCCAAGGTCTGCACCAGCGAACAATCCGCTACTCTCGTGCGTAGCAACGCGAGGCGCGGGCGACAGTTCCGCAGAGCACGCGCGGGGCGGCTCGCGGTGAGC
>JAIYDA010000013.1 GCA_027487735.1 Planctomycetaceae bacterium
GACGTCCTCGACACCTGGTTCTCCTCCGCCCTCTGGCCTCTCTCCACCATGGGTTGGCCCGATGCGTCGAAGGCTTGGGCCGACAATCCGCGCAGCGTGGAGCTGAACAAGGGCTTGCTCGAGGCCTTCAACCCGACGAGCGTGCTGTGTACGGCGCGGGAGATCATTACGTTGTGGGTGAGCAGGATGGTGATGTTTAACCGGTACTTTTTGGCGGAAGAGAATGCGCCCCACGCGGAGCGTGGGGGTACCCAAACTCCCGGCTCGGAGAGCCGGGGTACCCAGGGCCAGCTTGGGCCTGCGCCGTTCAAGCATGTGTACATCCACGCGGTGGTGCAGGATGGCGAAGGCCGCAAGATGAGCAAGAGCCTGGGCAATGGCGTCGATCCGCTCGACATCATCGCCACGCATGGCAGCGATGCGATGCGGTACACGCTCTGCCAGATGGCAACGCAGACGCAGGACGTCCGCATGCCCGTGCAGAAGGATGCGAGCGGCAAGAACACGAGCCCGAAGTTTGACTTGGGTCGCAACTTTGCGAACAAGGTGTGGAACGCGAGCCGGTTTGCGTTGGGCATGATCGCGCCGGGCGGCGCTGCATCAGGTGGCACAAGCGAGACGCCTGTGCCACCAGTGCATGCGCAGCAGCTCTCGCTGCTCGATCGCTGGATGCTCAGCCGGCTGCAGGCGGGCGTGGAGCACGCAACGAGCACGCTGCGGACGTATCAGTTTGCGGAGCACGCGCAGGGGCTGTATCAGCTCGTGTGGAACGAGTTCTGCGATTGGTACTTGGAGGGCGTGAAGCCAACGATCGCGGGCGATGTGCGGCAGCAAGCCGTGCTGCACGCGGTGCTTGATAGCGTGCTGCGTCTGCTGCATCCCACGATGCCGTCGATTACCGAGAGCTTGTGGCAGGTGGTGCATCCGCTGCGGGAGCGGGCAAAGCTGCCCATGCTCGCGGGCGTTGCGCTGCCGGGCGTGCAGCGCGATGCCACGCCGCAGGAGCGGGCGTTGCTCCTGCTTACGCGCGCACCCTGGCCCGTGGTAGAGAGCAACGTGCGCGACGAGCGGAGCGAGGGCGTTTTTGACGCGCTTCGCCGCGTCGTCGGCGCGATTCGCGATGTGCGGGCGACGCACAAGGTTGCGCCCTCGCGCAAGATCGTGCTGCACGTGCCTGCGCAGGGTTTGCCTTTCGCGCAGGCTTCGCTGGCGGCAAGCGAGCGAGCGGAGGTGGACGCGCTGGTGTGCACGTTTGCAGGGCTGGCACGCATCGAGCGAGGTGGGGCAGCGGTGCCCGGGATGGTCACGTTCTCGCACGAGGGCGTGCAGCTTGGCGTGAGCGACCTGCACGATGCCGCTGCTGGCGCAGATGGTGCCGACGCGGCAAAGCAGGCCGAGCGGGCCCGGCTGGAGAAGCTCGTCGCGGACCTGGGCAAGTCGATCGCGACGCTGGAGGGCCGCCTGGGCAACCCCGGATACGCCGACAAAGCACCGGCCCACATGGTGCAACAAACGCGCGACCAACTGGCGAAGGCCAAGCAAGAACTCGCGGCGGCGCAGGCGGCGCTGGGGTAGTGCGGGGGTGGACGCGTGGTGATTCGATTTCAGCACAGAGACACAGAGAGGTGGAGCAAGATGAGGGGGCGAGGGGTGGATGGCAGTCGAGTGCAGAGCGTTGCCTCGCGCAGTGTTCACGCGTGCGTTGCACTCCTTCCCTTCTTCCCTCCATCCCTTCATCCCTCCTTCTCTCCTCTTGCTCTCTTCTTTCTCTGCGTCTCTGTGCTGAAATCGAACATCCCGAAACGTCCGACCCCCGGCACGCCCGTTGCGTAGGCCTTTCCATGCAAGCGGTGCGCGACAACTCAGGGGCGGAGGCGGGCAGCCTGTTTGGGCGCGTGCTGTCGTGCCTGCTGTGGGCGGTGTCCCCTTGCGTCGCAGCGATCGTGCTCAGCTTGCTGCTGGCAAGCCCAGCGCGAGCCACCAGCGTGAAGGAAGTCACCCGCATTGCGGGCCAGGGCGAGAGCGTGCTGCGTGGCGTGGGGCTCGTTGTGGGCCTTGCGGGCACGGGTGATGAGGGCAAGGACCTCATCGTCGCGCGTCCGCTCGCGGCGCTGCTGCAGAGTAATGGGCAGCTCGTCACAAGCATCGATGAACTCGCGAAGAGCAAGGCTGCCGCGCTCGTGAGCGTCACGATCACCGTGCCCCGCGAAGGGGCTCGCAGCGACGACAAGCTGGATGTGAGCGTGAGCGTGCTGAACACCGCCAAGAGCCTCGCGGGGGGCGAGCTCTACATCACCGCGATGCAAGGGCCCCTGCCTGGCAGCGGCGTCTATGCCATCGCGCAAGGCAAGATCGAACTTGAGAGCACGCAGACGCCGACCACCGGCCGTGTGCGCGGCGGCGGCAGAATGATCCGCGACATCCTGATGCCCGAGGTGGGCGACAGCTTCGAGCTCATCATCGAGCCTCCCTACGCGGGCTGGCCCAGCGCGAACGCGATCGCGGCGGAAATCCAGGGCAACGTCGCGCTCGAGGGGCGGGCCTATCCGAGCACGCCTCGCGTGGCGACGGCGATCGACGAGCGGACGATCCGCGTCATCGTGCCGCCTGAAGAGCGCGAGAACAAGGCGGCGTTCATCGCCGATGTGCTGGGCAGTAGCGTGAAGATGGAGCTGCTGGATTTGCCCGCGCAGGTGATCATGAACGCGCGCACGGGCGCGATCATCGTGACCGGAGACGTGCGCATCGCGCCCGTTGCCATCACGCACAAGGACCTCACGATCACGACGACGGTGCCCGCGGTGCAGCCCACCGCGCAGAACCCCGCCGTGCGCCGCGAGCGATGGACGAGCGTGGGCACCGAGGTGAAGCCCCCCGAGCGAGCCCGCTTGACCGACCTGCTCGACACCTTCAAGCAGCTTGATGTGCCCGTGCAGGAGCAGATCAACATCATCCAGATGTTGCACAAGACGGGCAAGCTTGAGGCGAAGCTCGTGATGGACTGAGCCGCAATGGACTCGGGAACGATGAACGAGTGAGGGCGGAATGCACGGACGCAGCGGAACGCATGACGGCAACGCGAGCGAGGAGTTTTCGGAATGATTGGCGCGAGCGAAATCGGGCAGACGTTGGGCGGCGCGCAGGGCGACTTGCTGTCGCGCGCTGCGCTCTCGCGCCAAGATCGCGACCGCGCGAGCTTCGCGCAGGTGCTCAGCATCGCTGAGCGCACGATCGACGCCCAAGCGGCGGAGCGGTCGCAGCAGACACGGACCGACGAGCAGCGCAAGGCCGCTGAGGACTTTGTGGCGATGGCCTTCGTGCAGCCCATTCTCAAGCAGCTGCGCGAGAGCAACCAGGCGGCGGCTCCATTCGCGCCATCCTCGGCGCAGAAGAGCTTTCAGCAGATGCTCGACGGCGTGCTGAGCCGGAACATCACGCAGGCGAGCAACTGGCCCCTCGTCGAGAAGGTGCAAGAGCGGCTGAGCAAGAGCGGCTGAGCAAGCGGAGCTAGCGAAGACTCGCCCGCAGAATGCCAGCCCGCTTGGCACGCAGAATGCGTTGGAAACGCGGTATGCACGCACCGCCCAAGCCCAACTTTGCCGCGTCACCTGCGCCAGCCTCGCTGCACTCGCCCGAGCAGATCGCTGAGCATCTCGCGCAGCTCCTCGAGCGTGCGCAGCAGCAGTGGCAGGCAATCGCCGAGCTGTCGCACCGCCAGCAAGCCGCGCTGCGAGCTGCCGACCACGCGGCGCTGGGCAAGCTCATCGACGAGCAGCAGCGCATCGCGCCCGAGCTGCGACGCATCGAGCAGAGCAGGCGCGAGCTCACGGTGCAGGCCCAGCGCATGCTGCCCGCGCTGCGAAGCATGCCTCAGCCCAAACTCTCGCAGATCGCCCAGGCCCTGGGCCCGCAGCACGCGGCGCTCGCGCAGCGCGCGCAGGCCTTGCGAGCCCTCGCCACGCACGCAAGCCAGCAGCTCGCTGCGCTGCGGCTCGCCACCAGCAGCCTCGCGGTGCACGTCGAGACTGTGATCCGCCAGGTGTCGCAGGCACTGTCGGCGGATGGAACCTACACCCGGCGCGGCGACGTGCGCAGCAGCGCGCCCGCACTCGCCATCGACCTTTCGACGTAAGCGCAGCCGCGCACCACGCGCACAGCGAGGAGCAAGCATGTCTCTCACCGGTTCGATGAACATCGGTCGCACAGCCCTGGCCGCGAGCCAGATCGGCATCCAGACCACGAGCATGAACATCGCGAGCGCGAGCACGCCGGGCTACTCGCGGCAGATCTCGCGCCTCGTCTCGCTGCGCGGCGGCGGGCCCGACCCGTCATGGGCGATCGGCGCGGGCGTCGCGGTTGCGGGCATCGAGCGACAGGTCGATGGCGCTATCCAGCGCAGGCTCTGGAACGCGATCTCGAACGAGAACGCGTCGAGCGCACTGCAAGGCACGTATGGGCAGCTCGAAGCATTGCTAGGTGAGCTGGGAGACAGCGACCTTTCGAGCGAGCTCAGCGGCTTTTTCCGCGTGTGGAGCGAGCGCGCAAACCAGACGCAGAGCGCAGCAGCCGTCGTGCAACAGGCAGACAAGCTCGCGGGCTTCATGCGCAGGCTGCGGTCAGACCTCAGCCAGCAGCGCACGCAGGCGGGCGCGCAGATCGGCGCTGCGGTCGCGAGCGCGAACGAGCTGCTCACGCGCGTGGCAGATCTCAACTCGCAGATCTCCGCCGCGGAAGTGGGGGGGCAGACCGCGAACGTGCTGCGCGATAGCCGCGACCAGCTCATCACCGAGCTCTCGCAGTTCATCGACGTGAGCGTCGTTGATCGCGGGCGCGAGGGTGCGGATGTGCTCGTGGGCAGCACGCCCATCGTGCTGGGCGGCGTCTCGCGTGGCATCAGCCTGCTGCAAGAGAACAACCCCGATGGCAGCGTCAGCCTCAGCGTCGTTGCGTCGAGCAATCAGCAACGGCTCGACGTGCGCTCGGGCCAGATCGGCGCGCTGCTCGCAAGCCGCGACACCGCGGTGGATGGCGTCATTGGCTCGCTCGATCGCCTCGCAAGCCAGTTGCTGTTTGAGGTGAACAAGCTGCACGCCACCGGCGCGAGGCCTGGCGGCCTTACCACCACGCGCAGCCTCGTGGGCTTTGGCCTCGACGATCGCACCCGCGCGCTCAACGACGCGGGCCAGACCGCCCTCGCGGGGCTGCCCTTTGAGCCCGTCAATGGCGGGTTCGTCGTGCGCGTGCGGCAAGGCGCGAGCGGCACGATGACGACCACGCGCATCGACGTCGATCTCGATGGACTCACCAGCACGGGCGCAACAGGCACGAGCGACGACACCACCCCCGAACAGATTCGCGCGGCGCTCAGCGCAATCCCGGGTCTTCGTGCATCCTTCAGCCCAGAGGGCAAGCTTGAGGTGCAAGCCGATGAGGGCTTCAGCTTCAGCTTTGAGGACGACAGCTCGGGCGTGCTCGGCGCGCTGGGCGTCAACGCATTCTTCAGCGGCACCGACGCGAGCGACATCCGCGTGCGGAGCGACCTCGTGTCGCAGCCCACCATGCTCACCGCAGGGCGCTACGTGAATAACGAGCTCATCGAGAACGCCACCGCGCTCGACATCGTGCAGTTGCAGTCCAAGTCGCTCACGAGCCTGGGCGGCGTCAGCCCCACCGAGTTCTGGCGTCAAAGCGTGCAAGAGCTCGCGGGCAGCAGCGCGCAGGCGGGCACCAGCGCCGAGGCTGCCCGCATGGTGCGCGAGGCAATCCAAGCCCAGCGCGATGCCGTCAGCGGCGTCTCCATCGATGAAGAGTCGATCAACCTGCTGCAGTTTCAGAGGCAGTATCAGGCAGCGGCCCGCGTCATCTCGGTGGTTGATGAGCTCACGCAGCAGCTCATTAACTTGGTCTAGCGGGTCTGGTCGAGAGATACAGGTCGCGTGAGTCGTCGGTGAGTGAGTTGAACGAGTAAGTCCAACGCATTGCGAGGCAAGCGAACATGAGCATCATCCCTCCCAACATGGTCCGCGTGCCGATGGGTCTTTCCGCACGCCTCTCGCTCAACAACATCACGGGCACCAACCTCGAGATGCTGCGCCTGCAAGAGCAGCTCAGCAGCGGCCGCGCCATCAACCGCCCCAGCGACGACATCGTCAAGGCCGTCACCATCGGCGTGCTCGATGATCGCATGGAGCGCAGCCAGCAGCTCACGCGCAACTACAGCCATGCAACCGCCGCCCTCGGCACGCTCGAAGCCGTCCTGCGCGAGGCGAGCGACCTCACGCGCGAGGCACGCGGCATCGCGAGCGATCAGATCAACCTCACTGCAAGCCCCGCAGAGCGCGTGGGTCAGGCGGGCGTTGTTGCTCAGATGCTGCGAGGCCTCTTCACCATTGCCAATCGCGAGGGCGTTGCGGGCTATGTGCTCGGTGGCAGCACCACTAGCCAGCAGCCCGTCGAGGAGTTTTTGGGCTTCTACCGCTTCCGCAGCGAGGGCCCGGGCCTCACCACCGATCTCGACCAGGCCTCCAGCGTGCCCATCACCTTCGGGCAGTCCCCCGTCGCGGGCCTCAGTAAGCGCGTGCGCGGCAGTGTGAGCCTGGGCCCATCGCTCGCGGGCGACACGCGCTTAGCTGATCTTCGCGGCGTGCGCGGGCTGGGCATCGCGACCGACGAGCTCGAGATGCAGTTTGGCACGCTCCCCCGCGTCCGCGTGAGCCTGAGCAATACCGACACCGTGCAAGACGTTGTCGATCGTCTCACCGCCTCGATCCGCGAGCTCGAAGCCAGCGAGAGCGTCACGGTGCTTGGGCCTGGCGGCGTGTCCTTTGGCCCTGCTGGCCTGCGCATCGATGTCGCGCCACCCGCCACCCCAGCTGACCCAGCCCCGACACTCACGTTCTTCGACATTGGCGACGGCAGCACAGGCCGCGACCTGGGCCTGGTGCAGAGCCCCGCGACTGCCTTTACCAGCACCAACACCGATGGCCTTGCGCTCGCTCCGCGCCTCACCATGCGATCACGCATCGATGGCCTCACCGCCGTGACCGATCCGCTCGGGCAGATTCGCCTAGAGAACGCGGGGCGCGTCGCGATCGTCGACCTCGCGGGCAGCGAGACGATCGAGGACATCAAGAATCGCATCGAGAGCGCAGGCCTTGGCCTTCGCGTGAGCATCAACAGTGAGGGCACAGGCATCGACGTGCTGAACGACGTTTCCGCGGGCAGTGCCGCCAGCCTCTCCATCGGCGAGATTGCTGGCAACAACAGCACCGCCACCATGCTCGGCATCCGCACCTTCGCGGGCGCCACCCGCGTGAGCGACCTGAACTTTGGGCGCGGGGTGCAAGTGGTGCACAACGTGCCCGACCCGATCACCGGCGTGCCCACCGCAAGCCTCAACACCGACATCCGCATCGCCCTGGGCGACGCAACCGGCACGACCATCGACATCGACCTCGCGCCCACAGACCTCAGCACCGTGGACAACATGCTGGGCGTCATCAACGCCCAGATTCAAGCGGGCCTTGCCAGCGCAGGCCTCGCGCCGGGCTCGCTCGTGGCGCGCCTCGCAGACGATGGCAACGGCTTGCTGCTCGATCGCTCCGGCGCGCCCGCGGGTGCCTTCACTCAACCCCTGCGCATCGAGGCCCGCAATAACAGCAGCGCCGCCGAGCAACTGGGCTTGCTCTTTGGAACGTGGAACGACACCACGCAGAGCCTGCAAGGCCAAGACCGTGCCCGCGTCCGCGTCGACAGTCTCTTTAGTGACCTTGTCGATCTGCGCGAGGGCCTGCTCAACAACAGCGTGCAAGCGATCGGCCTCGCAGGCGGCACCCTCGACGACACAGGCAACCTCCTCGCCGAGTCGCGAGGCCTCGTGGGCAGCTACCAGCAGCGAGTGAGCGCCGCCGACACGCGCGAGGCCGACCGAAACCTCCTCGACGAAACGACCCGCAGCCAGCTCCGCGACCTCGACTTTACCACAGCCGCCACCCGCCTTACCGCCCTGCAAACCCAACTGCAAGCCACGCTGCAAAGCACAGCGGCTGTGCAGCAGCTGAGCTTGCTGGATTACTTGTAGCGCGTGCTGTGAGGACCAGCGCATGCTTCGTCCAGGCGACCACGCTGCGGGCATCACGCCCTGGCAGTCCCGACGCGTCTTCATGCGCAGCTTGAAACGCTTACCAACCCACCCAAGCTCGCCAAAGAAACAAGCACGCCCGCGAAGCAGTCGCGGGCGTGCCGAAGAGTGCGTGTGGAGCATGTCCCGAAGGGACCAACCGCTTACGGATTGCAGTTCACAGGCGTGCCGCCCGCGAGCACCGTCAGGAAGTCGATCAGGTCGTTGTCATCGGGGAAGAGGCTGTCGCCGTTGAAGTCGATCGTGTCGCAGCCAGGCGCAGGGTCGGTGCTGCACGTGCCACCCGCGAGCACCGTCAGCAGGTCGA
>JAIYDA010000054.1 GCA_027487735.1 Planctomycetaceae bacterium
GGTTCTTGCAGGCGGACCCAAATGCCTCTGGCTTGACCGTCGCGAGCGGCGCCGGACATAGCGGAAGTGTGGCGTCGGACTTTGCACCAAGCATCGACATCGAAAGGCGCTATACCGATGGCGGCAGTCTCTATCAGTATGTGCGGAGCAATCCGGTTCGCTACCGCGACCCGCTGGGTTTGTACAGCGGCGAGGATGCGTTCGAAGACTTCTCCGAGGTCTTCAGCCTGCTTGATCCGATTCCGGGGCCGAGCGACTTCCTTCGCTCGGTGATCAATGGCCTGGTCACCGACTACTCAAATCGGCTCGACTGGGACGTTGATTGGGCAAGCGACTGGGGCATGCCCGACGACACCCATAGCCGCCTGGATAGCACGTGGGTCATCGAGTCGATCGCGAACTCGTTGATGGACACCTTCACGATCGACATCCCATTCTCCGATGCGGAGATCAACCCGCTCGGACCCTTCGCGAGGGCGTCGGGCGGTGGTGCGAGCGCTGGCAAAGCGGGCCACGAGCACCATATCATGACGAACAAGAACCGCAAGGCGGAGCTGCAGTGGACACTCAAATTTGAGAAGATCTTCAAAGACAGAGGTATCCCTGGGAATCCGCTAAACTGGCCGGAAAACAAACTAATCGTGCCCGGCCATGAGGGCCCTCATAGTGCCGAATATCACAAGCTGATTCATGACAGGGTGCGTATCGCGATTGGCAGCAAGCGAGGTCCACAAGCAGAAGCAGCACTTCGTAAGGAGCTTCTCTCGATCAAGGCGGACATTCAATCACGCGGCGCGAAGGCTTGGGGCCTTCATAAGGCGTATGCTAAGCCGAATACCAAAGTACTGAGTGGTGGAGCAAGGCGACGGAGATAGACAGCATGCCGCACAAAAAGGTATGGAGTTTGAACGATGCAGCGAATGCCGACGAGTCGGACACGCCAAGGTGGGTCGTTGATGTAAGAACTGGCGTAAACGTCAGGATTGCAGTTGCTTGTGATTTGAATGCGCGTGCTCCACGACCAAAGAGACCGCTGCTGTACGATGAGAGCAATGTGGGAAGCGGTCCCGAGGATGTTCCTTGGGGAGGAAACGGTATAATCGTGTCGACACGGCTCCGAGCTTTCATCGAAGACCTTGACCCCAAGGCCGCGAAGTATGTGCCCGTGACGATCAAGCGGCTCGACGGCTCATTTATTCGTGACCAGTACTTTCAGATGGCGGCGTTCCGGAGAGTCGACTGCATCGATGAGGAGCGGTCTTCGGTCGTGCAGGCGTGTGTCGTGCGATCCATGGTTCCCGACGACTGCCACATCTTCCGCGTGAAACACCACCGTCTGAACGACCTCGTAGCGAGTGATGTGTTGCGCCGAATGGTCAAGCGCGAAGGTTTCACAGGCTTGCAGTTCTATCGGCAGTTGCAGTGTGCAACCAAGTGATCTCACCTTGACCGTGCCGAACTCTAGCCGATCTGTCCGCCGCCTCGATCTCGTTCGAGGCGGGGCAGATGGAAGCTGGCGCGTTCACCGCGCAAGGAGGCATCGGCAACCTGCCGCAACGACCAAGGCCCGAGGCGCATCGCCTCGAGCGCGAGTACATCTGGGGCCCCGGCGACAGCTTCGCGGGCGTGGATGAGCTCTTCGTGCTGTTCGACCGCGAGCGCGAGCCCTGGCTCGTGCTGCAGGACGCGAGCGGCGATGTGGCCGCACTCTGCGGCCGCACGAGCATCTCGCAACCCGCCTACGTCGCTGCACAGTGGACATGGGACGCCTACGGCAACGTCTTCAGCGCGGACCACCTGTTCGATCACCCCTTCCTAAGCGTCGGCCACAAGGGCCTCTTCGTCGAACGCCTCGATGTGGGCGTCGCCGACGCGAGCGTGCCGGGCTCGCAGTATGCCGACACGCCGCGCCTCACTCCCTTCGCGCACCACATCTATCACAATCGCAATCGCAGCTATCACCCAACGCTGGGGCGGTTCATGCAGGCAGATCCGAATGCGAGTGGGGCGGTGGTGCACGGGCACGTGATGATGCACGGCGTGCAGCCACACGCCGGAGTCAGCAGGCTAGGACTCGAAGAGCGGCATCGAGACGGGGCGAACCTCTATCAGTACCTCGGGTCGGCCCCGTATGAGGCGAGTGATCCGCTTGGGTTGTACATGTGGGGCGACAACCTGGACACGATGGTCGTGGGTGTGAGCGCGTTCACGCTTCTTGCGCAACTCAGCGAGACGCACCTGTTCGTGCAGAACGAACTCATCGATTGGGCGACGGACATGTCGCGTGGCGATGATGAGATTCACGACATCAACGCGATCGGCTATGCGGCAAGCAGCAATGGCGACGCACAAGTGGATGCGCTCGCGGGCCCCTATGCTCAGCACATTCAGGCCACACGCGGTGGCGGCTTGGGTCGGATGGCGGCGGGCGCGGCGAGGCGTGGAGGTGGACTGTCGGCGCGGCTGCAAGTGCCGTTCAATCAGTGGCTGAACAAGGGACCGCGGAATGTTGAGGTATATGTTCGCAAGAACAGCAAGACAGGCGCTTATGAGTATGTTGGAATAACAAACGACCGCGATCGTCGACAGCGCGAACATGGGGCAGAACTGAAGAAAGTGGCAGACAACTTGACGCGTAACGAAGCGCGCGTACTCGAGCAGCTACTCATGGATACAAATCCACACTTCATGTCAGCCGGAAGCAACCAGAACGCGAGCATATCGTCGAGAAATCCGCAGTTTAACATGGCGAGACAATGGGCACAGGCGTATGTGCAGCAACATGGCACCAGGACGAGATGGCGATGAGACGAATAGACCCAGATGATGATCACTTCATGAAAGCAACACTTCCCTCGCGCAAGCGGCGGAAGATTGGAGAGTTGTTTCGTATTCAGATTGTCTCCGGCGAGTATGTGTATGGAAGGGTCATACTGTTGGATGTATCGCATGAGTATAACCTGCTGCGCAATGCACGCCCACCATGGGAACCATCTCCGGGTTTCAATCTCGTCTACATCTACAGTGGCCTCTGCAAGACTGATGTGATCCCCGATGTGTCAAGCCTCTCTGCGGTCCACTTTCAACGCGTCGTCAATCGCACCTGCTGGACAAGAGGCTATTTTCAACCCATTCGCTATGACCCGCCAGGGAAGTACCAAGTCTTTCCGCGTCACTTGTTCTGTATCGACACGCGGGAGGTGCGCACGAACGGCAAGCAGTATGTCGTCGATGAGCGCGGCCATCCTGCCGAAGGCAACCCCGACACGCTACCCGAGATGAACGTTGTCGGGTGCGACTACTTCGATTGGCGCCTTCGCGAGCAAGCGGCCACGATGCGAGTGATCGATTAGTCGAATGGTGCGCTTATCTCGCTACGTCAGGAACCGCTGTGCAGCGCTGCTGCGGGCGGAGGCAGTTGGATGGCCTGCCCCACGACGGTGCACGGCGCGTGCAGGATGCGCAATACGACCCCGTGTCGAGCATGATGATGATGATGGTGGGTGGGGATTCTGGGGAGCAGCTGCTCGCGAGTGAGGAAATGCAGACGCAGGCGGACCCGGTGGAGGGGGCGCCTGTCGATGGGAGTGGGATGGGGATATCGCTCGCGGCGAGCATGAGCGGGGACAGCAGTGGCAACTTTGGGAGCGAGCCGGAGGACCCAATCGGCACGCCGGTGCCGACGTATTTGCCGCGGCGGGTGGAGCGTGAGTACATCTGGGGTCCTGGGGATGGGCGAGGGGGCGTGGATGAACTCCTTGCGCAGTGTGACGCCGCCCGCCAACTCTGGCCCGTGCTCACCGACGCCGGCGGCGATGTGGTGGCGGTGGTGGGGCGGAGCGGGCTTGGGCCGAATGCGGTTGCGGTGGTGGCCGGTCAATGGACCTACGACGCCTACGGCTCCGTGATCAGCGCGGACCATCTGTTCGATCACCCCTTCCTAAGCGTCGGCCACAAGGGCCTCTTCGTCGAACGCCTCGATGTTGGCGTTGCCGACGCCACCGTGCCGGGAGCGCAGTATGCCGACACGCCGCGCCTCACCCCCTTCGCGCACCACATCTACCACAATCGCAACCGCAGCTATCACCCCACGCTCGGCCGCTTCTTGCAGATGGATCCGAATGCGGCGGGCTTGATCGTGATGTCCGACCTGCCTCAGGACGGACGCGCGTTCGTGAGCGCGTCGCCCTCGATGAGCCTCGATGGGCGACTTAGTGATGGCGCAAATCTTTATCAGTATGTGCGGTCGTCCCCCTGGGATTTGTCCGACCCGCTTGGTTTGTACTCGGGAGAAGACGCGTACGAAGACGTCACGGACGTGATGGGGCTGCTCGACCCGATTCCGGGTCCGAGCGACTTCATCCGGTCGATGCTGAAGTCGATGGTGGAGACCTACTCGGCGAACCTTGAGTGGGACTCGGAGTGGGCGGAGAACTGGGGGTATGATGATGGGTGGAGTACGAGAGAGTCGAGTGAGTGGGTGACGGTCGCGATTGCGGAGGGCCTGTACGAGTCGTTCGATATAGACCTGCCGTTTACGGACAACTCAATCAACCCGCTGGATATGTTTGCGTCGTCAGGATCGATGACCCTGCCGATGCCAGGTGATTCGGGGGGACTGAGGAATGCAAGTGGGAAGCCAACGCAGCGGCATCATATTCTTACCGCAACAGGTGCGGACGCTGCGCAGGCTAAGCTCATGTTCGGCAAGAACTACGACGCTGTCGTGAACGCGTCAGCGAATCTCGTGGACATGCCACACAGCGGACGACATAGCAGGGAATATCACTTATGGGTAAGAAACCAGTTGGAGCGGGCAGTGGTTAAAGCTGGCTTGAACCCACGCACCCAAAGCCCTGCCGTGCAGAGTATCATGAAGGACGAACTGAACAAGATGAAGAAGTTTCTTCAACGAAATCCTGGGTTCTTGTACGACACATCTGGTCGCAAAAACACAGGCTGGCGCGGAATGCGCGACAACTACAAGACAGGAAAGAGCCGTGTTGTCAGGAGATAAAAGCAATGCGCGGACGAGTTGAGCTAAGATACAATCTTTGGCGAGTAGAGAGTCCGTTCTACGCAAAGGACAGTTGGGGATACATTGATTATGATGAGAAGTCGCAAGCCGAGCTGCACCCGTTCCTGCTATGGGCTCGGCGAGATGGTCCGCAGGTAGACTATCCAGCGGAACCTCCGGTTGTCATTCCAGATAAGCCACCCAGACCCTTCCCGTACGACTTTCTTGTGTTTAGTCACAACTGGCTAGCGTCTCCATCGCTACAGCACTTCATAAAGCAGCAGCTCGGGGACGCGATCGAGTTCTATCCGATCAGGGCGAGTGGACCCTATGCGCATTTGTTGCAGGGATATAGAATGTCACATTGTGTGAAGCCATGGGACATTCTCAGCAAACATCCCCTTCAACCAGGCGATAAGACAATTCGGGCATTTCGAGTGGGCAATATCATTCCAGAACTAATCACTAATGACATGATACTTGGGCACACGATGTATGAGCATGAGTGGCTGATACGCAATGACCTCAAGTTAAAGATCAAGAAAGCTGGCTTTACTGGCTTTGACATCACGCAACGTCCCTGGATGCCCGGGATTCTGCAGCCCGATATCCACAAGCGAGTGCGGAATGTGAAAAAGCCCGAGTAGGGCAAAAGCAATCTATCACCAGCCGCGTGTCTTTCCGCAACTCGCGCTATGCGGCGTACACGCGTATAGTGCCATTCGGCCACCTGATCTATCACAACCGAAACAGGACGTACAACCCGCAGCAGGGGCGATTCCTCCAGCTGGACATGAACGCGAGCGGGGTGGCCCTCATGGAAGCCGCAGCGTTCAACGGGCGCGGCATGGGCGCGCTGGCGGTTGCGTTTGACATGCAAACCCGCTACGGCGACGGCGCCAACCTCTATCAGTATTTAGGTAGCAGCCCGTGGCAACGCTTCGATCCGATGGGGTTGTCCTACGACCCCTTCGACATGGTCGATGAGATCGTCAACGAACGCATCGGCTCCGCCTCGGCGTTGCTGCAATCGATGGGGCAGCATGCGCAGTCGATCGCGGTGGTAAGTGCGCACATTCTGAGTTACCTCCCCTTCCCCGCAGCGAGCTTGGCGGGCGAGCTTGCGCTCGCTGCTCTCGGTGAGCAGACGGAGGAAGCAGCGCTCGCGGCGGCTGCCATCGGCCTCATCCCCGGCGGCAAGCTGATGGGGCTTGTGGGAAAGATCATGGGAGGTGTTGGAAGTGCGGCGTGGGGTGCGGCGAAGCACTATGCGATGCGAGGCGGCAACTTCCTCGCCAAGAAAGCCGAAGGCCTACTCGCGAAGGCGAAGGGCTGGCTCAATCGCAAACGAGCCGATGCGGGCGGGTCGTGCCCGATCCGCTGCTTCGTGGCCGGCACGCTGGTGCTGACGCCACTGGGTCCGGTGCCGATTGAGAGCTTGTGCACGGGCGACCAGGTCGTGAGCTTTGACGACCAGACGGGCGAGGTGCAGATCAATCGCGTGCTTGACACGGTGCAGGTCGCATCGGCGGCGATCATCGACCTGACGCTGCAATACCCGCACGGCGGCACCGAGCAGCTGGGGACGACCGACGACCATCCGTTCTACGTCACGCTCCGCGCGAATGGCGACGGCGTGCACGGATGGGTCCAGGCGTCCCAACTGCAGGGCGGCGACGAGGTGCGCACGCTGACGGGCACCGCGCTGGTCTA
>JAIYDA010000043.1 GCA_027487735.1 Planctomycetaceae bacterium
CTCTACGCCGACCCCAAGATCGACGGCCTCGCCCTCAGCCTGCGCTACGAGCAAGGCAAGCTCGTCCGCGCCCTCACCCGTGGCGACGGCGTGAAGGGCGACGACGTCACCACCAGCGCCCGCGCCATCGCCAGCATCCCCCTCGTCCTCGCCCCCGGCGCGCCCAAAATCCTCGAAGTCCGAGGAGAGGTCTACCTCCCCCTCAGCCAGTTCGAGCGCATCAACCGCGAGCGCGAAGCCGCGGGCGAAGACCTCTTTATGAACCCGCGCAACGCCGCCGCGGGCACGCTCAAGCAGCTCGACCCGGCAATCGTCGCCAGCCGCGGCCTGCGCTTTGCCGCCCACGGCAAGGGCGAGGTCGTGGGCCTCTCCGCCCGCTCGCACAGCGAGCTCGTCGCGCTCGTGCGTGCCCTGGGCGTGCCCGTCAGCCCCCTGGGCACGCTCTGCACAGGCATCGACGAAACCCTCGCGGCAATCGCCCGCTTTGCCACCGCGCGCGAGAGCCTCGACTACGCGACCGACGGCATGGTCGTGCGGCTGGAGAGCTTCGCCCAGCAAGAGGCCCTGGGCCTCACGAGCAAAAGCCCGCGCTGGGCCATCGCGTACAAATATCCTGCGGAGCGCAAGCGCACGCGCCTGCTCCGCGTCGAGCACCAGGTGGGCAAGACGGGCAAAGTCACGCCCAGAGCCGTCATGGAGCCCGTCACGCTCGCGGGCACCGTGGTGCAGCACGCCACGCTGCACAACTACGGGCGCATCCTGCAAGCTCCGCTGAACCCCGACGACGCAAGCTCAGGCGTGACCGACATCCGCCTGGGCGACATGGTCTTCGTCGAGAAGGCAGGCGAGATCATTCCATACGTCGCGGGCGTCGACATCGCGCAGCGTCCGCCCACTGCCCAGCCCATCCAGCCCCCCACCACCTGCCCCGCCTGCAACGCAGCGCTGGTCATCGATCCGCCCGAGGGCCAGACCGACCCCACCCTCGAAACCAGTCGGCGTTGCCACAACCCGCAGTGCCCCGCGCAGCTGCGCGAGAAGCTCGTGTGGTTTGCCGGTCGCAAGCAGATGGACATCGATGGGCTGGGCGAAAAGACCGTGGACCAGATCCTCGCGACCCTCGGCACCGCGAACGAGATCCCGCTGCGCGGCTTTGCCGACATTTTCCGCCTGCACCAGCACCGCGCCGCGCTCGCCAGCCTCGATCGCATGGGCGAAAAGAAGATCGACAACCTGCTCGCGGGCATCGAAGCAAGCAAGCAGCGGGGCCTTGCCAAGGTGCTCGCGGGGCTGGGCATGCGCCACGTGGGCGACAGCACCGCGAAGGCCCTCGCCAAGCAGTTTGGCACGCTGCAATGCCTACTCGCTGCGAGCGAGGAGCAGCTGCGACCCAAAAGCCTGAGCAAAGAGCGAGCCCTCGCCCTGGGCTTTGCCGAAGACCCCGCCTCGCGCCCCGACACAGGCCTGGGCCAAGAGACCGCCCCCGCCGTGCACGCCGCGCTCCACGCGCCCGCAACGCTCGCGCTCTTTGACGAGCTGCGCGAGCTGGGGGTGCTGCTCGACGCACCCGAGGGAACACGCCCCGCAGCCCGCACGCCCGATGCCCCCCTGCCCGCCGGCCCCTTTGCCGGCAAGACGATCGTCATCACAGGCACCCTCGCGCGCTACGAGCGCGAGGACCTTGCGACTCGCCTCGAAGGGCTGGGCGCCAAAGTCAGCGGCAGCGTGAGCAGCAAGACCCACCTGCTCATCGCAGGCGAGAAGGCAGGCAGCAAGCTGAGCAAGGCCCAAGAGCTGGGCATCGAAGTGTGGGACGAAGCCCGGCTGCTGCGCGAGCTGGGGGAATCGGCGTAGAGAGTTGTTTTTATTGGCACCATTTGAATACTGGGTGCATATTCATTGTCCATGCCAGCGACGCTTTGTATACTTCCCCGCCTTCAGCCGATCAACACCCCCATCGCTTGTACGCTTCGCATCATGGCCAAAGCCGTCAAAGTCGGGCTGCAAGCGGGTGACGGGCCGCCACCCGGGTATCTGTGGAGCGTGTGGTACTTGTCTGCCGCACGCGACGAAGCGGCGGAGTTCTTGTCGCCCGAGCAGTACGCGCACGTGGTGGACTTGCTGCGGGCACTGGCCAATGAGCGCGACCCGTCGCACGCCGTCACGGTGCGCGTCGAAGCGGTGGAAGATTTCTTCGAGCTCAAGGACAAGGGAGGCGTGTTGCAGAAGATCAACCTCCGCGTGTTCTACACCATCGACGCAGCCCGGCGGACCATCGTGGTGCTCGCTGCTTTGAAGAAAGAGGCCGATGGGCAGACGCCGACGTGGATGAAGGTTCGTGTCCGCAGCTGCCTGCGAAGGCTACGAAATGGCGAGTTTGGCGGCTTTCCTCCGGAGCATCGATGAAGCACGATGGATCATCCCCCAGCAGCGTTCGCCTCATGACGCCCGACGATCGCGCGCTCGCGCTCGCCGCTCCGTTCGTGCTCGATCGCGTCATGCGAATGTCCAAGCCCGAACTCGCCGACCTTGCGGAGTTGCTCAAGGCTCTCGCGACCGCCTCAAGCGACGAGGACAAGGCTGGGATAGGCGAGACGATGCTCGAAATCTTGGTGCCC
>JAIYDA010000047.1 GCA_027487735.1 Planctomycetaceae bacterium
CATGGAAATGTCCGTTCGATTGCCCGGCGGGCAGCAGCGACTGGCGGTGGTGGGGGCTTCGGAGCGCAATCTCAAGCTGCTGCGCGACGCCCTGGGCGTGAACATCGCCTCGCGCGATGGCAAGATCACGGTCGCGGGCAACGCGAGCAACGTGAAGGCGGCGCGGCGCGTGCTGGAGTTGCTCATCGACGCGGCCCAGGCGGGCACGCCCATCTCGCGGCAGTTCGTGCTTGATGTGCTGAGCGGGCAGAGCGAGGATGTCGATCGTGCCGAGAGCGACGAGGCGGGCGGGGTGGATCGGGCGGCGCTGAGCCCCGCGCTGGGGTGGCAGGATGCGCGCGAGACCTTTGACGATTGGGGCAGGGGGCTGAATGTGTATGTCGCGGGCAAGCCCGTGCGCCCCAAGACGCCCAACCAGGCGGCATACCTGCGTGCGATCCAGCGGCACGACATGGTGTTTGGGTTGGGGCCAGCCGGCACGGGCAAGACGTACCTCGCCGTGGCAGCGGCGGTGCACCTGCTGAAGGATGGCGCGGTGCGGCGCGTGGTGCTCACGCGCCCAGCGGTGGAAGCGGGTGAGAAGCTGGGTTTTTTGCCCGGAGACCTGCGCGACAAGGTGAACCCGTACTTGCGACCGCTGTTTGACGCCCTGAATGACATGATGGACTTTGCCACGGTGCAGCGCTTTATGGAGAGCGACGTGGTCGAGGTTTGTCCGCTCGCCTTCATGCGCGGGCGGACGCTGAACCAGGCGATCATCATTCTCGATGAGGCCCAGAACTGCTCGATCGCGCAGCTGAAGATGTTCCTCACGCGCATGGGGCACGGCAGCAAGATGATCGTGACGGGCGACCCGACGCAGACCGACCTGCCCGATGGCACCAAGAGCGGCTTGCTGGATGCCGCGCTGCGGCTGCGCAAGACCGAGGGCATCGCGTTTGTGGGGTTTGAGAAGATGGACGTGGTGCGGCACGACCTGGTGCGGCGGGTGATCGCGGCGTATGAGGGGGATTAAGGGGGCGAGAAGGTTGGGTCCGCCACGCGGTTTGCGGGCGTTGCAACTGGGGCAGAACGCCCGAGATGGGTGGAAATCGCTTTCGCGGGGCGTGGTTTGGGGGTATGCTCTTTGGCATGTCTGCGATACGACCAGACATCACCATCACGCAGACCCACGCGAGCATGTTTGCGCGGCTCGCGGCGTCGCCCAGCACGGCCAACCCAGCGTGGTCGGAGTTCGTGAAGCGCTATGGGGACCTGATCCGGAGTTTTTGCCGCAGCCATGGGCTGCAGAGCAGCGACACCGAGGACGTGGTGCAGGATGTGCTGCTGGGGCTGAGTAAGGCGATCCCCGGATTTGCGTATGACCCCAGCAAGGGCAGATTCCGCGGCTATCTCAAGACCGCGACGCTGCACGCAATCTATCGCACTTTTCGTCAGGACCGCCACCTTGCCCCGCTAGAGGAGCGGGAGTCGATGGTCGCGAGCGCGAATGCGGACGCGGCGACCGACGAGCGCTGGGAGCGGGCGTGGCGGCAGTATCACCTGCGCCGGGCGTTTGCGACGCTGGCGGGCGAGGTGAGCAGCCGGGATTTGTCGGCGTTTGAGCGATATGCGTTGCAGGGTGAGGATGCGGGCGTGCTCGCGAAGGAGCTTGGTCTGTCGTTGGAGGCTCTGTATCAGATCAAGAGCCGGTGCACGAAGCGTCTTGCGGCGATTGTGGCGGGGCAGGTGGAGGAGGAGGGGTGAGGAGAAGAGAAGGCACTAGGCACTAGGCAATGGGCACTAGGGAGGGGTGGTGGTGGTGAGGGATGTGGGTGCTTGGTGGTGCCGTGGGCAACGTTGCTCGTCGCGTTCTCCGTCGCCTGCTGAAGGTTGTCTTGTCCTTCCGTTCCCCGTTCCCTGTTCCCCGTTCCCCGTTCCCCGTTCCCCCTCTTCCCCATGCCCGACCAACCTGCCAACTCGCGTGCGGAGGATGTGGGGCGTGCCCATCCTGAGGGGAGCAGCCTGGCGGATGCGCGGGTGCCACCCAGCAGCTGGTATAGCAATGAAGAGAAGCTGCTGGGCGAGCTGCGGGCGACGCGCGGCGTGCTGGCGATGCCCGTGCTGCGCGGGTATGAGCAGTTTGCCGAGCTGAAGCGGGGCGGGCAGGGCGTGGTGTATCGCGCGATGCAGACGAGCACGAAGCGCCCTGTGGCGATCAAGGTGCTGAGCGAGGCGGGGGTGCTGAGCGAGGGGGGGCTGCGGCGGTTTGAGCGCGAGACGGACCTTGCGGCTGGGCTGCGGCATCCGCACATCGTGCGCGTGTTTGATAGTGGCGTGCTGGGGGATGGGCGCGCGTACTTGGTGATGGAGTATGTCGAGGGCTTGCCTCTGCACGAGTGGGCGGATGGGCAGGGCTCGCAGGCGAGCGTGCTGCGGCTGTTTGCGCTCGTCTGCGACGCGCTGCACTACGCGCACACGCGGGGCGTGATTCATCGCGACATCAAGCCCAGCAACATTCGCGTGGATGGCGAGGGGCAGCCTCGCATTCTGGACTTTGGGCTTGCGAAGCTGAGCACGCCCCTGACGAGGACGGAGAGCTTTGATCGGGTGGGTGCGGTCTCGGGCGGGGGAGAGTTCGGCGGGCGAGAGCCGGGCAGCGGTCAGTCTGGCGCCGACGCGACGCTCACCACCACGGGGCAGTTCATCGGCAGCCTGCCCTATGCAAGCCCCGAGCAGGCCAAGGGCGACCATCACGCGACCGACACACGCAGCGACGTGTATGCGCTCGGCGCGGTGCTGTATCAACTGCTTACGCGCTCGCTGCCCGTGGATGTGCAGCGGCCGCTGCACGAGGCGCTGACCAACATCGTGCAAGGAAACGTGACGAGGCCTGGGCTGCGGGCAAAGCTCGATGAGCCTCTGGAGCTGATCGTGCTCAAGGCGCTGTCGCGCGATCCGAGCGATCGGTATCAGAGCGCGGCGGCGCTCGCGGAGGATGTGCGGGCGTATCTCGCGGGGCAGCCCATCGCGGCGAAGCGCGAGAGCACGTGGCGGGCGATGCGCAGGCAGGCGGCGCGGTATCGCAGGCTTGCGATCGCGGGCGGGCTCGGGCTGGTGGCGATGGGAGGGCTGAGCGCGGTGGCGATTGCGAACGCGCGCGAGGCGCGGCATCAGCGCGATCAGGCCCAGCAGGCGACCGCAGAGATGACCAGCGCCCGCGACCTTGCCAGCAGCGAGGCGCAGCGCGCCAACGACGCGCTGCGCACCGCGACTGAGGAGAAGGAACGCGCTGACCGCGAAAGAAAGAAGGCCGAGACGAGCGCGACGTTTCTCACGGAGCTGATCGCGAACGCCAACCCGAACAAGGGCGCAGGGCGCGATGCGAAGGTGCTGGACGTACTGGCGAAGGCGGCTGCGGACGCGCCGGTGAAGTACAAGGATGATCCGTCCACGCTCATGACGCTGCACGCGACGCTGGGGAACGCGTATGGGAACCTTGGGATGTGGCCCGAGAGCATGGCGCAATATGAGGCGGGGCTCGTGGTGGCACGCGCCCACCCGGAGCTCTGCAAGGACCAGGAAGAGCTCATGTTCATGGGCAGCCTTGCCTCGGGGGTGGGGCAGCAAGGCAAGTGGAGCGAGTCGGTGGTGATGTTCGAGGCGGTTGTGGCGCGCTATGCGGAGCTGGGCTTCACGCGGCACCAGAATCTCGCGATCAGCCTGAGCGACCTGGGCGTGTGCTATCGCAACATGAACGAGCCCGCGAAGGCGGCGGATGCCTATGCACGCTCGTATGAGGCGGCGCCCGATTCGCTGCGCGAAGCAGAGTTTGGGGCAAACCTCGCGGCGAACCGCGCGATGCTGAAGGAGGCGATGGGCGATCTGGCTGGCGCGATTGCCGACCTGGTGCCCGCCCTCGCGCAGATGGAACGCACGAGCGGTGCGGATGCGATGATCACGAACATCGCGCGCTCGAACCTGGCGTATCTGTACATCAGCAAGGGCGACCCGGAGCGCGCGATCGAGGTGCTGCGGATCGCGGTGCCAAGCCTGGAGCGCACCGTGGGGCCCGACGCAGCGAGCACGCTCATCGCGAAGAACAACCTTGCCAAGTGCATGCTCGACACGAAGCGCTATGACGATGCACGGGCGCTGTTTGAGGGCGTGCTCGAGGCATATGAGCGGACGGGGCAGGGCGAGAGCCAGCGCGTGCTCGCGCCGACCAACAGCCTCATCACCACGCTCGCGGAGATGGGGCGGGGCGAGGAGGCACTCACGCGGATGAACGAGTTTCTCGTCAAGGTGGCTCGAGTTCGCGGCGAGAAGAGCGAGGATTATGCCATCGCGCTGAACAACAAGGGCGTGAGCCTGGAGAAGCTGGGCAGGGCCAAGGAGGGGGAGGAGTTCATCCGCCAGGCGATCGCGATCGTGGACCCCGCTGCGGGCGTGATGCCCGCAACGCACTGGCGGTTTGACCTCTTCCGCGCCACGCTCGGCGCAAACCTCGTGGCTCAAGGCAAGTTGGCAGAAGCCCGCGAGCTGATCGTCGATGCGCACGAGAAGCTCTCGGCAAAGCTGCCCGCGGTTTCTTCGGGCGTGCGGCACGCGCAGAAGTGCATGGCGAAGCTGCTGCGTGCGGAAGGGGACGAGGCGGGGGCGAAGGAGTGGGAGAGCAAGGCCTCGCCGGCTGCGGCTGCTGGGCGGTAGGGAGGCCTTTGTCCCAACCACGAGCAACGCTCCTTGGCAAGCGGTGCTGAGCTTGCGCGTCCGTATGCTTGCGACGCATGTCCACCGCGTGGCCTCCAGCGTTGCTTCCGCATTCGTTCTTGCGCGGCTGGGCCCTTGGGCCCTTTGCCACCAACTGCTACGTCGTGCTGCCCAGCGACGCGCCGAGCCGCCCTGGGCCCGGCACGCCTTGCCTGATTGTGGACCCTGGGTTTGAGCCCCAGCTTGTGGTCGCGGCGGTGCGCGAGCTCTCGCTTGCGCCGCAGGGCATCGTGCTGACGCATGCGCACGCGGATCACATCGCGGGCATCGAGGATGTCGTGCGCGGGCTTGCGAAGCTCGCGCCGGCGGGCGGGCTCTTCATCGCGATCCATGAGATCGAGGCAAGCTGGTTGCGCGACCCTGCCGCGAATCTGTCTTCGGGCATGGGGTTGCCCGTGGTCGCGCCCGCCGCGACGCGCATGCTGCGCGCGGGCGACACCATCGTGCTGCCCAGGCTTGGCGCGGGCGAGGATGTGTGGCGCGTGCTGCACACGCCTGGGCACAGCCCGGGGAGCGTGTCGCTCGTGCTGGATGAGCCGCACTCGGGCGGGCAGCCTGCGAGCCAGCCTGCCGCAGTGGCACCCGCCGCGATCGTGGGCGACTGCTTGTTTGCGGGCTCGGTCGGGCGGACGGACTTTCCTGGTAGTGATCACGCGACGCTGCTGGCGAGCATTCGGTCGCAGCTCTATGCCCTGCCTCCGCACACAACGATCTATCCGGGGCATGGCCCGCACAGCACCATCGAGCGCGAGCGGCGGACCAACCCGTTTGCGCGGGCGTAGGGCGGAGCGCCGCTTGGCATCACGCTGCGAGCGCGAGGGGCTGCGGGGCACTATCCTCGCGGTGCAATGCCGCATGCCGCGTCCAAATCGAGTGCTTCTCGCAAACCTCAGCCTAAGGCGGTGCCAACTGTCGTGCCGCCCGTGAAGCTCGGTCGCGGCAAAGGGCTTCGCAAGCCCATCATCACGGCAGCGGTGAAGCCTGAGCGGACGCCCGAGGCAGCAACGCAAACCGCAACGCACATCGCGCAGCAGCCCGCAGCGCAAGCCGGTTCAGCTCCAGCGCTGGAAGCCGTGCACGCGATGGGTCGCGGCACGTTTCGCACCGCGCAGCTGCCGCCCTTGCCCACGCTGCGTGTTGTCGATGCGCCCCCGCCGACGGAGACGATTGCGCATGAGCACAAACCCGAGATCGACGCCCGCGTGTGGGTGGGCGATTGCCGCGAGGTGCTGAGCAAGCTGCCCGAGATTCGCGGCGCGAAGCTGGACATGGTGTTTGCCGATCCGCCTTTCAACTGGAATCGCGCGTACGACAAGTGGGACGACGCGATGGACGATCGCGCGTATCTCGACTTCACGTGCGAGTGGCTGGACCTGTGCATCGTGGGCTTGCGACCGGGCGGGCAGATGTGGGTAAACATTCCAGACGACTGGGCTGCGGAGATTGCCCTGCACCTCAAGGCCCGCAAGCTGTTCATGAACAACTGGTGCGTGTGGCACTATCGCTTCGGGCAGAACACCACAGCACGGTTCATCAATAGCAAGGTGCATGCGCTGAACTTCGTGAAGCCGGGCACGCTGTCGCCCGCGCACAAGGTGACGTGGAACCCGCACGAGGTGCTCGAGATCTCCGACCGTGCCGCGATCTACGGCGACAAGCGCACGCTGAGCAAAGAGGACGGCATGCCCCCCGGGCACCGCGTGCCCATGGACGTGTGGTATGGACCCTTCATGGGGCGCGTGCAGGGCAACAACAAAGAGCGGCGTGGCTACCACGACAATCAGCTGCCCGAGGCCTACCTCGAGCGCGTCATCCGCAGCACGACCAACCCGGGCGACCTCGTGCTCGACCCGTTCCTGGGCAGCGGTACCACGGGCGTGATGGCCCTCGCGCTGGGCAGGCGGTTCATCGGCACCGAGTTTAGCGAGAAGAACGCGACGAGCGCGTGCGAGCGCATGAAGGCCGGCCCCGTGCGCCCGCTGCACGACAAGCCCGTGGCGCAGAGCACCGCAATCTTCAAGAAGCGCAAGGCCCTCATCGAGGAGTGACGGCAGCGATGCCCGCGCCCGCATGGCCCTCGCACTCCCCATCCTCGCCAAGGCAAGCGACATCGTGTCGGCCCTTGCGCGCCACCAGGCGCTCGTAGTCTGCGGCGCAACCGGCAGCGGCAAGACCACGCAGCTGCCCCAGTTGCTGCTGCGCGCGGGGCTGGGCAGGGGCATCATCGGGCACACGCAGCCCCGGCGCATCGCGGCTCGCAGCGTGGCCCAGCGCATCGCGAGCGAGATGGGCACAAGCCTGGGCGATGTCGTGGGCGTGCAGGTGCGCTTCGACGACCAGACCAGCCCGCGCACGCGCATCAAGCTCATGACCGACGGCATCGCGCTCGCCGAGCTGATTGGCGATCCGTTGCTGCGGCGCTACGACGCGATGATCGTGGACGAAGCGCACGAGCGCAGCCTGAATATCGACCTGCTGCTCGCCTCGCTGCGGCTCATCCTCCGCAAGCGCCCGGAGTTTCGCGTCGTCATCACGAGCGCCACGATCGATCCTGCGCGCTTCAGCGACTACTTTGGCGGTGCCGATGCCTGCCCCGTCATTGAGGTCAGCGGGCGCAGCTTTCCGATCCGCACCATCTACAGCCCGCCCAGCAGCTGCGCCGATGGCGAGCTTGCCAACCCGCAAGAGATCGCCGACGCGGTGCACGAGGCCCGCGCGGCTCTGGCCCGCGCCGGCCCGGGCACGCCGCAGGACGTGCTGGTGTTCGTGCCGGGCGAGCGCGAGATTCGTGCCGCGAGCGCGGCGATCGCGAGCTCGCTGCGTGGGTGCGAGGTGCTGCCGCTGTTCGCGAGGCTGAGCAGCGCCGAGCAGGACCGCGTGTTTGCGAAGGGCGAGCAGCCGCGCGTCATCGTCGCGACCAACGTCGCGGAGACAAGCCTCACGCTGCCCGCCATCGGCGCTGTGGTCGACACGGGCGTGGCGCGCATCAGCCGCTACGACCCCCGTCGCCGCGTGGGCACGCTGCCCACCGAGCCCGTGAGCCGCGCGAGCTGCGATCAGCGCAGCGGTCGCTGCGGGCGCGTATCGCCGGGCGTGTGCGTGCGGCTCTACAGCGAGGCGTCGTACGCGTCGCGCGATGCGCTCACGCCTCCGGAGGTGCTGCGCACCAACCTCGCGGGGCTCGTGCTGCGCATGC
>JAIYDA010000072.1 GCA_027487735.1 Planctomycetaceae bacterium
CCCGTCATCTTCACGCGGCCCATGTGGCTGACGTCGAAGATGCCGCCCCGCGTGCGCACCTGGTGGTGCTCCTGCGTGAGGCCCGCGTAGTAGAGGGGCATGTTCCAGCCCGCGAAATCGACCATGTGGGCGTTGTGCGACGTGTGGAAGGCGTGCAGGGGCGTCTGAAGCATGGTGCGAGGGTAGCTGGCGCGGGGGGCGTGGGAGAGCAGGGAGGACGCCCGGTGCGCGGTTGCCGTTGCGAGAGCAAGAAACAACAGGGGCGGCGCACCGGGCCCGGGTGGTGCGTGCGGGGCTGTGTGAGGGGCTATACTGCTTTGGCGACCGAACGCGCACCTCTCGTGTGGCGTTGACCGCAAGCTTCGCGTCGCTCATCCCTCTTGTCTTTGGTGTCCGCTCGGGTGCGGAGGCGTGCGACGAGCACCCTTCAAGCGTCGAGACAGCAAGCCAAGCGTGCATGACCTTGGGCAACTGCCGTGCCGTTGTGTGCGGGCCAGAGGCGTTTGCGGTTTCTCGCGTGCTTGTGTGCTGCGTTGCGTTGCAGCTCCCCTTCAGCCTTGCTCTTTGGTAGGCACTATGCCCAGAACATCCTCTCGCTCTTCCGACGACAAAGAAACCAAGCCCAAGGCCACCCGTGCCAAGAAGGCGGCGCCCGCCGAGGGCGACGCGCCGGCGAAGCGCGAGCCCGCCGCCAAGGCCGAGGCGCGAGCGGAAAAGGCGGAAGCCGCCGAGCGTGCGGAGCGGACAGAGCGACCTGAGCGCGCGGAACGACCCGAGCGCGGTGGCCCGCGCGAGCCCGAGGCTCGCGAGAGTGGACGCGAAGGCGGGCGCGATGGTGGTCGTGAGAGTTCGGCTGACGCCTCGCGCGAGGGCTTTGTGCCGCGCGACCCGCTGAACAGGCCTGCGCAGCAGCGTGTGGTGCCGGCGGACCGTCCGCGCGAGGAGCGTCCGCGGGATGAGCGTTCGAGAGATGACCGTCCGGGGTTCGATCGTGCGCCGCAGCAAGACCGTGGTATGCAGGATCGCGGTGTTCAGGATCGGGCGGGCAACGACCGCCCGCAGTATGAGCGTCCGCAGATGGACCGCCCGCAGGGTGAGCGCCCGCAGGGCGGTGGCTATGGCAGCAGCCAAGGTGGAAATCCCGGTCAAAGTCAGGGCCAAGGTCAGGGTCAAGGGCAGGGCCAGTTCCGCTCGCTCAGCGGAGGTTGGCACAACCGGCCGCCGCGTGATCAGCGTGATCAGCGTGATCAGCGCGAGGGTGGACGCGACTTCTCCGGGCAGGGGAACCCGCAGGGCGGCTATCGCGATGGGTATCGCGATCAGCGCGATCAACGCGATCAGCGGCGCGATGGGCCGCGTGAGCAGCGCGACATGCGCGACCAGCCGCGCGAGCAAGGACGGGATCAGAACCGCGACCAAAACCGCGATCAGGGTCGCGACCAAGGTCGTGATCAGGTCGACGCACCCCGCGAGGGGGGCGACGGGCCCCAGGGCAACGCGCAGGGTGGTGGGCAGGGCCAGTCCGGCATGCCAGCCTCGGGCGGTCCGCAAGGACAAGGCGGCGGAGACTTCTCGCGCGATCGCTCGCAGCAAGACCCCTACGGCTACCGCGATCGCGACCAGTTCCGGCGCGGCAAGAAGGGCAAGCGTCGCCGCGGCGCGGATGGGAACTTCCAGCGTCCGGGTGGCAGCACGATTCGTGCGTTTGATCCGTTCCTGCCGAGCGACGAGGACCTGGAGCGCGAGGCAGCCGAGCTCGAAAAGGCAATCGCGAACGCCGACCCCAGCACGCAGGGCGAGGCCATCAGCATCAGCCAGTTGCAGCTCATGCCTCTTGCCGAGCTGCACAAGCTCGCGGAGCGCGAGGGCTTTACCGACTTCCATCAGTTCCTGAAGCAGGACCTGATCTTCAAGATTCTCAAGGCCCGTGCGGCCCGCCAAGGGCTGATGTTTGGCGATGGCACGCTGGAGATCATGCAGGATGGCTTTGGGTTCTTGCGCAGCAGCGAGCAGAGCTTTTTGCCCGGGCCCGATGACATCTACGTGGGCCCGACGCTCATTCGCAAGCTGGGCTTGCGGCGGGGAATGGTGGTGAAGGGTGTCGTGCGTCCGCCCAAGGAGAACGAGCGATACTTCGCGATGCTGCGGGCCGACGAGGTGAACGGCCGCGAGCCCAAGAAGCTGGGCAACCGCGTGAACTTTGAGGACCTGACGCCCCTGCATCCCGAGGAGCGGTACATTCTTGAAACGAGCCCGGATGAGATTGAATGCCGCGTGGTGGACCTTGTGGCACCGCTGGGCAAGGGGCAGCGTGCGCTCATCGTCGCGCCACCGCGCACGGGCAAGACTGTGCTGTTGCAGAAGATGACCAAGGCAATCAGCAAGAACTACCCCAAGACTAAGATCATCGTGCTGCTGGTGGACGAGCGCCCCGAGGAAGTGACCGACTTCCGCCGCAACGTGGCCCAGGGCGTGGAGGTGGTGGCGAGCACGTTTGATGAGAACAGCAGCCGCCACGTGCAAGTCGCGGACATGGTGATCGAGAAAGCCAAGCGCATGGTGGAGCTGGGCGAGGACGTGGTGATCTTCCTCGACAGCATCACGCGTCTGGCTCGCGCGTACAACAGCGAGACGAGCAACAGCGGTCGCATCATGACGGGCGGCCTCGATGCCAACGCCCTGCAACGCCCCAAGAAGTTCTTCGGCGCGGCTCGCGCGATCGAAGGGGGCGGCAGCCTCACCATCATCGGCACCGCGCTGGTCGACACGGGCAGCAAGATGGACGAGGTCATCTTCGAAGAGTTCAAGGGCACGGGCAACAGCGAGTTGCACCTGGACCGCAAGCTCATGGAGAAGCGCATCTACCCCTGCATCGACATCCCAGCCAGCGGCACGCGCCGCGAAGAGCTGCTGATGCAGAACAAGGAGCTGGAGCTTGTCCACCGCCTGCGCAAGGTGCTCAGCGACATGAACGTCATCGAGGCGATGGAGCTGATGAAGACCAAGCTCAAGAAGGTGAAGACCAACGCCGAGTTCCTCATGGGCATGGCAATGAGCTGAGCGGGCAAGGCCTGAGTTGGCCAGCTTTGGCACGCTTTGGCGCGCTCAACTACCGCTGCCTTCGGGCACGAGCGGCTTGGCGCAGACGCGTACCCTTGCGGTTCGAGGCCTGGTGGGTATCTGGCCGATATCCACCCGTGCTTCGCGTTTGGTGCTTGGTCGCCAGCGCTCTGGAGGCAGACTGCGTCGGCCCACGCCCGTGTGGTGTGGGTGAGCGACGTGGGTGCCTGCGGTCCGCATGAGGAGTGTTGCATGCTTCGTCTTCGAGCTGGTGCGGTTGGACGGTTGGGCGGGCGAGCCATGGGGGCATCCTTCTCTGGCGTGGCCATTGGCGCGGCTGCGCTCTGCCTCGCAGCCGGGCAGCCCGTGCTGGCGCAGCCCCTGGCAGCCAAGCCCGCGCAAGCCACGACGCTGAGCGATGCCCAGCTCGATGCGCTCATCGCGGCACGCATCTATCGCACGGCGGTGCTCGACCTGCGTGCAAGCCTGAACCCCGGGCCGACGGACTTTGCCATCGCGCAGGCCGCCCTGCTGCATGCCAAGGTGTTTGCTCCGCAGAGTGCGGAGGTTGCCCGCGCGATGGTCTCTGCTGCGTATGCAGCCGAGGACGACGCAGCGGTGCAAGAAGCAACCCGCGACCTCGTGCGGCTGGACCCGACCGACACCGTGGCGCAGCTGCGGCTGCTCTCCAGCCGCATTCGCAGCCTGCAAACCGTGGAGCAGCGCACGAGCGCCTACGACCGCCTGCTGGGGAGCGATGGCGACAAGCTCGACGCAAGCGTGCGCAGCAGGCTCGCTCTCGACGCGGCCCTGGTGGCGCGCGAGGTGGGCAACGACCGCCTGTTTGCAGACAGGTTGCGGCTTGCCGTGCAGCTCGACCCGAGCAACAAGGATGCGGCGCTGCTCGCCGTGAGCTTTGCGGGGCCTCAGGTGCAAGATGCGAGGGCACGGTTTGAACTGCTGAGCAATCTGCTGCTGAGCGACCCGCTGGATGCTGCGGTGCACGTGCAGGTGCGTGATGAGCTTGCGTCGGGCGGGGCTTATCAGCAGGCCGAGCGGTTTCACGCGAATGCGATGCGCATCTCGGGCGAGGGCAGCGGGCTGATCGAGACGCTGGAGGGCCTGAGCCTGCGCTGGCGCACGAGCGGCGCGACCGTAACGCTCGCAGAGCTGAACAAGCTGCTGGCGATCGCCCGCGACCAGCAGCGTCGTGCGATGGAAGCAAGCAGCGCGAACGCGCCCGCCGACCTGCGTCGCCCCGAAGAGGTGCGGCTGCCCATCGAGCTCGATGAGCTGCGCGTGGTGGCGGCCCTTGCGGCGAACGACACCAAGGCGGCAGAGGCGGCGATGGCCGACCTCGTCGCGACGCATGCCGAGATCGCCGACCTGATGCGCGACCCTGTGCGCCGGGGCGACATCGCAGAGGCAGAGGCGATCGAGACTGCCTCGCAAGCCAGCATCGAAGCCGCGGCGTGGCGTCTGCTCACGGGCATCGACGCGGCGGCAGCATCGGAGACGTTGCCCGCGATCATTGAGAGCCTGCCAGCAAAGGACGCCGACCCGCGCGTGAGCGTGTTGCGAACACTAACGCAGTTTGCCGCAGGTCAAGACGACGCGGTGCTGGCCTCGACTGCCGACGCAACGCCCGACGAGCCCTATCGCGCCATCCCACGCGGGCTGGTGCTCGCAAAGCAGCCAGGCAAGGCTCGCGAGGGTGCGGTGCTGCTGCGCGAGGTCGAGCGGCGCATCCCGCTCACAGCCCTGGGCACGTGGGCGGGCAGCAGGGCAACTGGCATCGACATCACGAGCGCGCACGCGGAGGCAGCGACGCTCACGTCGCTCGCGCGGGGCATCCCCACGTGGGTGGATGCAATGAGCCAGAGGCCCGGCGTGTTTCAGACGTTGACGGTGGATCACGAAGCAGCGCGGGCCAAGGCGACCGACGTAGTGGGTCTGCGCGTGCGGATTCGCAACGTCGCAACGGTGCCGCTTGCCGTGGGAGACAACCAGACGATTGGCTCGCGCATCGTGCTGACGCCAAGGCTGGATGTGACGCCCGTCGAGCTCGGGATGCTGCTGCAAGGCGAGGTCGTTGAGCTTGATCGCACGCTGCGGCTTGCACCTCAGCAGGAGCTGTCTTTCTCGGTGCTCCGTCCCGAGGCGGGCATCTTGTCGTGGATCATCGGCACAGGCAGCGCAACGCCCACGCGGCTGCGCTATCGCGCGATGCAGGGCTTTGGCTACGAGGTCAACGGCATCGCAACGCCCGGGCCCGGGGGCATTGATACGTCCACGGGTTCGCTCGAGCACGAGGTGCTGCCCATGTCACGCCTGTCGCTGGCAGAGCTGACAGAGAAAGCGAGCACGGCGTTCGTTGCCGAGCTGCCAGAGCTGTTCATCGCCTGCCGCGCGAAGCTCGTGACGGAAGAGATTGCTCGCCGCCTCGTGAATGGCGGGCTCGTGACGCAAGCTGCCAGCACGCCCGCGGGTGCTGAGGTGCAGGCCCTCGTGCAGGCGCTTGCCGAGAACTACGCGAGCTGGCCCGCGCCGCAGCGAGCGCTTGCGCTCACCGAGCTTCCCTTCGTGGGCGACTGCCCGAGCATGAGCGTGTTCGATGCTGTGGCGCAACAAGAGACCGAGCCCAGCGTGCTGCCGCTTGTCGTGCTCACGCGCGTGGTCGATGCGAGCAGCCCCGCCCTGGCAGCCGCGGAGACGAGCGTGAGCGAGCCCGCGCGACGCATCGCGAAGCTGCAACGCGAACGTCTAGCTGCCAGCGGCAGCACGCTTGCATCACGAGGCTTGCTTGTGACGGCGGGCATGACCAACCCGCTTGCCGCTCAGGCGGAGCAAGCGAGTCCTGCGCAGCCAGCGACATCACCCGCGATGACACCGGCGACACCACCCGCCCCCGAGCCAAAGCTGATTGAGCCCAGCAAGCCCGCGTCCGCGTCCACTCCTTCCCCATGACACCAAGCCCCGACGCAGGTCCGTCGCCCGTGCCTGCCCGGCGGGCCCTGCCGCGCATCGTCGGAGGCGTGCTGGGCCTCGCGCTGTTGGGCCTTGCCGCGTGGATCGTGGTTCGTGATGCAAGCACGCTTCGCGACGCGTGGGCAAGCATTCAGAATGCCTCGCCCTGGCTGCTGCTCGCGGTGCTCGCGCTGCCCGTGCTGAGTTGGTCGCTCACAGCGATGATGTACTGCTCGCTGACGAACCGCGATCGTGACATCGTGCGCCGCCGGCACGTGCGACTGACCGAGATGCACGCCGTGCTCGGGAGCGCGTGGCTGCTGAACTTTCTGCCCGCAAGGCCCGGCATGGTGGGCAGAATCGCGTATCACACGCAGGTCAACCGCATCCCGCTGCCCAGCGTCATCAAGGCAAGCCTGTGGGCTGTGGTGTGCGGCGTCGTGGCGAGCGCGACGCTTGTCGCCGTTGCGCTCATGCTCATGCTGCTGCGAGATGTTTCCGCAGCGGGGTTGCAGCCAGCTGTGCAGCTTGCAGGAATCGCGCTGCCTGCGGTGACCATCGCGTGCGGTGCGTGGCTGCTCCGCACGCGCGAAGGGCATCGCCGCGTGCTGCTCGCGCTGCTGGCGCGATATCTCGATGTGCTCACGTGGCTCGCCCGCTACGCCTGCATCTTCGCGATGCTGGGCAGGCCCCTGTCGCTGCTCGAGGCAGCCGCGCTCACCGCCGCGAGCCAAGCCTCGAACATGGTGCCTCTGGTGGGCAATGGCATGGGCGTGCGCGAGTGGGCAAGCGCTTTGCTTGCCCCCGCGCTGCCCGCAGTCGATGGTGCCGCGACGCTCACCCGCTCGCTCACGCTCTCGGCAGAGCTCGTGCACCGCGCCAGCGAGGTGCTCGTGGCGGTGCCCATCGGCCTGGCGTCGATGGCGGTTGTGTCGAGGCGGGCGATGGGCAGGAGGCGATAAGTAAGAGCCGCCGCGGTTCGCATCAGCCCACGGCACGAATCGATTGCTCGTTTCAGCGTGACGCCAGCCCTCACACCTCTCGCGCGAGCTCGATCTTCAGCGCTCGCCCCAGCAGCTCATACTGCTCCAGCGTGTTGTAAAGCTGAGCACTGAATCGCACCACCCGCAGCCCCAGCGCACCATCCCCTGCGTTCAGCCGCCAGATCGGCACCACGATGCGATGCCGCTCGAGCAGCGCGTCTTGCAGCGCATCGTCGTAGCACGTGGGGCGATTGCGAAGGTGGGGCGGGGCCTCGGGCAGGGGCAGCGTCACCATGCTGCCCAGCATGCCCGTCGGGCACGGAGGCTCAACGCCCAGGGCGTTCGCGACGATCTCTCGCCCAGCCATCGCGAGCTCGTGGTTGTGCCGCAGCAGCGCGCTCCAGCCCCCGGGCAGCAGGCTCTGCATCGTGTCGATGGCGGTGGGCAGGCTGAGGAGGGCGGAGTAATCGTCCGTCCCTTGATAGTCGTAGTCTCGCAAGAACAGGCTGCGGTTGGGGCGCACCTTGTGGGCACGCCCAGACAATGCGAGCGGCCGGAACAGATGCTGACGGTCGGGCCTGCAATAGAAGAAGCCAATGCCCTTGGGCCCGCTGAGCCACTTGTGCCCGCTGCCCACGAAGTACGCCGGGCGAATCGCGCCAAGGTCGACGTGAATCTGCCCGGGCGAGTGCGCCCCATCCACCACCACATCGATCCCGCGCTCCTGCATCTCGCGCACGATGCTCGCGACCGGATAGATCATCGCGCTCGCGCTCGTGATGTGGCTCACGATGACCATCTTCGTGCGCGGAGTGACGAGCGCCAGCAAGCGGTCGAGCACCACCTGCCCAGAGCGGATGGGGAAGGGAATCGTCGCCTTCACCACCTTCACGCCCTGGGTCGCCTGCATGCGCTCCAGCTCGTTGTGCAGGCTGGGATACTCCTGGTCCGTCACCAGAATCTCATCACCAGGCTTGAAGGGCGTGTTGCGGAGGATTGTGCAAAGGGCGTACGTCGCGTTGCGCATCAGCCCCAGGTCCGCGGGCGAGCACCCAAGCAGCCCGCCCAGCTTCTCGCGCACGCCATCCATCAGGGGCTCAAGATCGACCTTCAAAAACCGCGTGGGGTCGCGTTCCATGCGCTCGCGCAGCTCGGCTTGCGCTCGCAGCACGCGCACGGGCGTTGCGCCATACTGGGCGTGGTTCAAATAGACCAGGCTCTCATTCAGTTGCCAGTGCCGCGAGGCATGCGGAACGGGCAGCGGTGCTTGCGCCACCGCGCTGCCGCTCGCAGCCTGAGCTACCACGGGGCTCGCCGCGCCGCCCGACTGCATGGGCCCACCCCGCAGCCCAAGCCGCGCGAGCACGCTGATCTCCGGTGCATCGGGCAAAGGCGAGCCCTCACCCCGGCCAAAGGGCGTCGCGGGTGAGCGACCCTGAGCAGGCTGCCCGCTCAGGGCGGCTGCGGTGGTAGATGAAGCGGTGTTGATGATCACGGTCTTCCTATCGGCAAGGCAACAGTGTTGGCACGCAAAGACGCCCCTGCCTTACTTGGTGTTGACAGGATGCCCTCGCGGGGCCCGTCGAAGTTCGGGGAGCATTCGCCTTCTGCCGAACGCTTTCCGCCCATCGTCGCTATATTTGAACGCATGAAGCCCGCCTTTTCCACCGTCGCCATCCCCGACTGGACCCTCAGCACCCTCGCAACCCGCTTGCAGGCCTGGGGCTACATGGGCTGCGAGCTGCGCACCAGCGGTACGATCGGCAATCAGTTCGCGGGCGACCCCGCCCTCACCGCCCCCGCCAAGGTTCGGGCGATCTTCGATGAGGCTGGCGTTGCCATCTGCACCCTCGCCACGCCCGCACGGTTTGACCGCCGCGTCACGCCCAGCGTCATCGGCCACGTCATCAGCGAGACCGAGCACGGCGTGCCCCTCACGCGCGGCTGCATTGACATGGCAATCGCCCTCGAGTGCCCCTTTGTCCGCGTGTTTGGCTATGAGCTGCCCGAGGGCGAGACCCGCGCCAGCGGCGTGAAGCGCGTGAGCGAGCGCCTGCAGCGTGCCGCCGACTATTGCCGCAACAGCGGCGTGCGGCTGCTGCTGGAGAATGGCGGCTCGTTCTCTCGCGCGACCGACATCGCCGAGCTGCTCGACCGCGTGGACGACAAGCTGGTACAAGCGGCGTACAGCCCTGCCATCGCGCAAGCTTCAGGAGAAGACCCTGCCGCTGGCATCAACGTGCTGGGTGGCAGGCTGCAGAGCGTGAAGCTGCGCGATATGAGCGGGGGCAAGCCCGTCGCGCTGGGCACGGGCGAGCTCGCGTGCGAGAGCGTCGTGCGGCAACTGCGGAAAGTGAACTTCCAGGGCTGGGTTGTCTATGAGTTTGACCGCGCCTGGCTCGCGGCACCCAAGAACGTCGCACGCTTGCTCACGAGCACGAAGGACGTGACCGCGAGCGATCTTGGCGCAGGCAGCACCGTGGACGTGGACGCAATCTTGGCACAAAGCAGCCGCACGCTGTTTGGCTGGATCGGTCAAGCCGCCAGCCCGCTCACCCGCCAGCGCATCGCGCGGGCGTAACGAGGATGCAGGTAGAAGGCAACAGACACTAGGCAACAGACACTAGGCAACAGGCACTAGGGCCGAGGCAGCGCGGCTGCCTCGCACGCGTCCGCTCGCGCACGCCCTCTCCCACCGACCGCGAGGCCCTAGTGCCTAGTGCCTAGTGCCTAATGCCTAATGCCTTCTCATTCCAACCAGTCCTTGCTCTTCAGCCGCGCCGGCACATACTCCTCGGTGACATAGCTGATGTCCTTCGTGATGAGCGACTCGACTTCCATCTTGAAGCCGTTGTTCAGCATCCCGGAGATTTCCTTCTGCCACCCCTTGTGGTCGGCAAACCAGGGGTAGTCGGCGATTTCTTTGGCGCGCTTGATGTCGGTGTCCGTGAGCGTGATCTTCACGTCATCGGTCAGCTTGCACTGCTCATAGTCCTTGCTGCGCACGCCAATAAACTTCGCATCCGGGATCGCGAGGCGGTTGCTCTCAAAGGCCAGGCTGATGGAGCCCTGCTTGATGACGCTGAAGATGTAGTGCCCCCACGGGTCGCAATCGAGCAAGCAGTAGATGGGCAGCTTCAGCTCGTGGTTCAGGCGTTGCAGCAGCCGCCGCACGCCCCGGCTGGGCTGCCCGCCACCCTCGGTCAGGATGCAGTTGTGCTTCTTCCAGAACTTGTCCTCGTTGAAGCGCTGCCACACCGTGTCCTTTTCCACGTGCAGCACAAACTTCGCGTCGCACCTCTTGAACTCGATCACGTCGGGCTCGACGATGCTCGGGATGCCGTAGCCACCGCTGCCCATCACGCGGCAATCGATCTCATCGCCCGTGTCCATCAGCGTGATGTTGCCGATCATCGTCCCCTTCTTCTTCGCGAAGACGTGCAGCTCTTCACGCAGGGCTCCCAGCGACACCTCAAGGTCCTCGAGAATGCCATCGCTCTCGTCCTGATCGCCAAAGGTTTTCTCCGCTTTGGTGCCGCTCACGGTGTGCAAGCCGCGATAGAACGCACCACGCAGGCTCAGCGTCTTGCCCTGCTCGATCAAATCGGCGATGGTCTTGGCGTGCAGGCAGGTCTGCATGAACTGCTTGGCCTGCCCAAGGTTGAACAGTTGCCGCTCGGCACTCGCGTCGCCCATCTCCAGGATGCCCCGCTTCCTGTTCCAGTTCGTGTTGCTCTTGGTGCGCAGCGGGATGTCCAGCCTGGGCTCTTTGTTTGCGTATGCACGCTTGGTTACGTCTGCCGCGAAGGCCTCGATCGCGGACATGGTCTTCGCGTCGCGCTGCTTGATGCTCTTGGAGAGCGTGCCGTCCAACGTGCCAGATTTCTTCGCCATGACTGTCTCAATCCTTTGATGGTGTCACTCGGTGTTTTGACGCAGCCTGCCAACGCGAACCGCTCGCCTGCCCTCCCGCATCCTCGCGAGCATCAGCAGGCACGCATCCTCCACCCGTCCTCCACCCATTCGCCCGCCGCAGGTTATGCGCTATGCCGTAAACGGGTCCGCAGCCCCCTCCAGCATCATCGCGAGCGCCGCGCGAGTCGTGGCGTACGCCATGCTCATGCCATGCCCATTGAAGCCACCGCAGAACCACACAGGCGCCTCGGGCGCGCCCGTTGCCCCCACGCGCCGGATGATGGGTAGCCCGCGCGGCGTGAACCCCATGAGCCCTGCCCACCGCGAGCTCACGCGCAGATCGACATCGCGAGCCAGGCCCAGCACGCGCCGCGCGAACGCTTCGAGCGCTTGCTGCACCTGCGCCGTGGGCTCCTCCAGCGTCGTGCGCTCCGCCTCAGCAAACATGCCTCTGCACCCGCCCACGAGAATCGTGCCATCCGCAGCTTGGCGGATGTACTCGTGCCCAAAGTTCAGGTAGTAGCTCGCTGCGAGCGACACGCCCTCGGGCCTGCACGCCAGCATCTGCCCGCGGTTAGGCTCCACCTCTGCCGCAAGGCCCGCCAGCAAGCGAGGCCCATACGCATTCGTGCACACCAGCACCTGCGCCGCCCGCACCGCGTGCCGCCTGCTGCGCACAACAAGCGAGCTGCCCTCGGCTTCAATCGCCGCGACCTCGTCGTGCAACACCACCTGCCCAACGGGAGGCGGCGCAAGCCGCGACAGCAAGTGCTCGATCACCTCGCGGCTGTGGCATGCCGCATCGTGCGGGTTCACGAGTCCGCCCAGCGCGGCACCACTGCGCCACAGCGTGTCGCGATCGCTTGACGCTGCATCCCACCAGCCCACGTCAAAGCCATCCTCGCGCAGCATGCGCTCGCTGGCGCGGAGGTGCTGCAGCTCCGCATCATCGAGTGCCACGAGCACGCTGGGCACACGCCGCGAGCCAGGAAGGCCCAGCACGCCCTCGCGAGCCAGGCCCAGCAGGTTGTCCTGCGTCATCTGCCACAGGGCCCGCGCTCGCTCGCGCCCAAAGGTCGCGGCTGCCTGGGCGTAGTTGTCGGCGCAGCCCCGCATCAAAAAGCCAGCGTTCCGCGTGCTCGCGCCATGCC
>JAIYDA010000076.1 GCA_027487735.1 Planctomycetaceae bacterium
CACCGAGCGTCAACGCACGTTCTATGGCTGGCTGCTGGTGCTGCAAGCGGCGATGGTGGGGGTGTTCGCAGCCCGGGACATCGTGCTGTTCTATGTGTGCTTCGAGTTCACGCTCGTGCCCATGTTCATCCTCATCAGCCTCTTTGGCAGCACCAACCGCAAGCGGGCTGGCATCAAGTTCTTCCTCTACACGTTCACGGGCAGCATCATCGCCCTGGCGGGCCTTGTCTACATCGCCGCGACGCACGCGAGCGAGGCGAGGCTGGCGTTTGAGGCGACGATGGCTGCCGACGCGGTGCGCCCCGTGAGCTTCTGGAACTTCAGCATCGACGCCCTTGCCGAGACGGCACGCACGCTGACTGCGACCGAGCAGGCGTGGCTGATGTTTGCGATGCTCGCGGGCTTTGCCGTGAAGGTGCCCTTGTTTCCGGTGCACACGTGGCTGCCCCTGGCGCACACCGAGGCGCCAACGGCGGGCAGCGTGGTGCTCGCGGGCGTGCTGCTGAAGCTGGGGACGTATGCGATCTACCGCTTTGTGCTGCCCTTCGTGCCCGATGCGGTGGCGCACTACGCGCCGCTGCTGGCGCTGTTCTGCATCGTGGGCATTCTGTATGGCGGGCTCATCTGCTGGGTGCAGACGGACATCAAGAAGCTGGTTGCCTACAGCAGCGTTGCCCACCTTGGGTTCTGCATGCTTGGCATGTTCTCGCTGAACAGCACGGGCATTCAGGGCAGCGTGCTCTACATGGTGAATCACGGGCTGAGCACGGGGGCGCTCTTCCTGCTCATCGGCATGATGTATGAACGCTACCACACCCGCAGCATGAAGGAAGTGGGCGGGCTGGCGGCGAAGATGCCCGTGTGGGCGACGTTCATGGTGTTCTTCACCATGGCGAGCGTTGGCCTGCCCGGGCTCAACGGGTTCGTCAGCGAGTTCATGTGCATGATGGGTGCCTTCCAGGCGAGCAGCGCGTGGGGTAGTGGCCTGTGGGGCAGCAGCGGCGGCGTGGGCAGCCAGCCCGGCGCGACGTTTGGCAACCTTGGCGCGTGGTATGGGCTGGTGGCGGGCACGGGCGTCATCATCGCGGCGATGTACCTGCTCATCATGTTGGGCAAGGTGGTGTGGGGCCCGCTGCGCGAGCCTGCGGGGCATGACAGCCACGGGGGCGATCATCACGGTGCCGATCACGCTCACAGCGTTCTTCCGACCGACCTCAACACGCGCGAGATTCTCACGCTCGCGCCCCTCGCGGTGCTGTGCTTTGTGCTGGGTGTCTATCCCAAGCCTGTGCTGCAGATGATCGACGCGCCAGTCCGGCAGACGGTTGCGATCATCGAGCCCAGCTTGCAGCGCACGCCCAGCGACATGCCGCCTCCGCAGCCGCAGTCGCAAGCCGGTCCTTCTGGCCCCGCTGCCACGATCTCTCAGCGTGTTGTGCAAGTTGAAAGCGAGGCTTCTCGATGAGCGACCGCATGGCCTTTCTCTGGCCCGAAATCGCCCTGTTCGTTGCGACGTGCGTGGTCATGATCGTGGGCCTGTCCAAGGGCCTCGCGGCCCGCAAGGCGGCGGCGGTCGTCGCGGGCCTGGGCCTGCTGGTTGCGCTGTTCCTGTCGATGGCGACGACCCCGCACACTTCACCCGCCTCGTGCCCCATCAGCGGCGTGGAGTTTGCGCCCGCGCTCGGCGCGAGCGGCGTCGACCTCAAGGCCGGGCAGTTGCTGCTGCCCGACATGGTGCCGTTTGCCAAGTGCCTCATCTGCATCGTGGGCTTCCTCATGCTGCTGGTGCAGGCGGGCACGGTGGATCGCATGGAAGAGCGGCTGATTGCCGAGGGCAAGCGCGCCTTCGACCCGCTGCGCACGAACCGTGCGGAGTACTACGCGTTCTTCCTCTTCTCGCTTACGGGGCTGCTGCTCGTCGCGAGTGCCGACGATCTCATCTGGCTCTTCCTCGCGCTCGAGCTCACGAGCTTGCCCACGTACATCATGGTCGCCATCAGCACGGCTCGCAATCGCGGGCGCGAGGGCGGCGTGAAGTACTTCTTCCTTGGCGCGCTTGGCGCGGCGATCTTCCTCTATGGCTTTGCCCTCATTTATGGCGGCACGGGCAGCACGAACCTGAACGCGATTGCCCTTGCCATCCAGAGCGGCGGCATCAACTCCGTCACGATGGCCGGCATGCTGCTGGCACTGCTGGGCATTGGCTTCAAGATCGCTGCGGTGCCCATGCACTTCTACACGGCGGATGTCTATCAGGGTGCGGCGTCGCAGGTCAGCGCGTTCCTCGCGTTTGTTCCCAAGACCGCGGGGTTCCTCGCGATCATTCTGCTCTGCGCCACGATGGGCTGGAACTACACCTCGCAGCGACCCACGGGCGTGCAGGAGATTCTGTCGGGCGGGCTCGTGACCATCGACGCGACGGGCAGCAGTCTGCCCGAGGCGATTCGCCTCCTGCTGTGGGTCATGGCGGCCCTCACGATGACGGTGGGCAACGTGCTCGCGCTGCAGCAGACGAGCGTGAAGCGCATGCTCGCCTACAGCAGCATCGCGCACAGCGGATACATGCTCGTGGGCATCATCGCGGGGCCTGGCGATGGCACGTTTGCCACCAGCGGCATCAGCGCGGCGCTCTTCTACTTGCTCTCGTACGGCGTGATGAACCTGGGCGTGTTTGCCGTGCTGGCAGCGGTGGAGCGCAAGCCCGGGCACGATGGCGAGTATCGCGAGATCGACCACATCGACGACATCAAGGGTCTGTGGCAGACGCACCCGGTGATGGGCGTGTGCATGACGGTGTGCAGCCTCAGCCTGCTGGGCCTGCCCCCGCTGCTTGGTTTTTGGGGCAAGCTGCCCCTGTTCAGCAGCGGCATCCACGCGGGTGAGTATGCCCTCGTGGTGGTGCTGGGCCTGAACAGCGCGATCGCGGCGTTCTACTACCTCCGCCTTGCGTTCGCGCCATACCTCGAATCGCGCGATGCCGCGACCGAGGGCACGCAGCTCTCGCCCTTTGCCACGAGGCAGTGGGGCGCAATCGCCTCTGCGGGCGGCGTGGTTGTCCTCAGCTTTGTGCTCGGGCAGCTTGCAACGCAGACGCAGCGAGCTGGCGTGGTAAACAGCGCCACCCGCATGCAAGGCCCAATGCTGCCCAAGGCTGAGGCAACACAGGTGGTGCCCGTGCCCGAGCGCGAGCCTAGCTAAGGCGGCTTGTTCCGGGCTGTTCGTGCGTTGCGATTGAGCCACGCGCGAACCTTGGCAAGCGATCCGGCTTGATCGATCAGGCGTCAGCGATCGGCACACGACGCATGCCTGCATGCCGCATCGCGTCAGCGCATTACAACTGGCTTGTCTCCTGTCCCCTGTCCCCTGTCTCTTGATTCCTGTCGCTGCTCCGCTCACGCCACGCTCGCAAGAGCGATCAAGCAGTGCCGCGCGACAAACCTCGCCCGTCACGCCGCCTTGCGCTTCGGGGCTGGTGGCGTTTCTCCGCTGGCTGGGGGCTTGGCTTCGCTCGCGGGCGATGGAGGGCCCAGCGGGTCCACGGCTTGCGGCTGATCTGCGGGCACCGGGCGGTTTGCGGGCTTGAGGGTGCCGGCTTCCGTCAGGTCCCCACCCATACGCCGCGTGAGGGGCGAGTAGGTCGGTGCCTGCTCCTCGTTCAGTTTCTTGACGCGGGTGGAGACTCGCAGCGGGGCGCGAAGCTGATACCACACGCCCAGCGAGGTTGCTGCCACCACGATCGCGAGCGAAAGCACCTCCAGCAGCATGGGGCTGGGCGAGACGCGCAGCAACCCAAGCCCAGCCTCCGCCGCTCCTGCAAGGCAGTACGCGCCGGTCAGCGACATCGTGAGGGGCACGAGGGGCTTCTTGATGAAGGCCGCGACGATGCTCGCGAGCGTTGATGCCACGAGCCCCACAAGCCCCGCGAGCACAGCCCTGCGGACAAGGTCCGCAAAGGCGGTTGCTGCGGCAGCAAGCTGGGACTCCAGCTCTTGCATGTTCGCACCGCCTGGCATGCCCCCCGCGAGTCCGCCCAATCCGCCTGGAAGGCCTCCGCCGAGGCCCGCGAGAGACCCCAATCCACCGCCCAAGCCGCCACCCGCACCGCCGCCACTTTGCAGCTGCGTGAGCATGTCCTGCAGTTGGGCAGGGTCGGGCTGGCCACCGCGGGCCATGTTCATGAGTGCGGAGAGGTCGGGTCCTGGCTTTGCGTCGCCGCTGGCTTTGCCCGCCACGCTCGCGAGCGCACTGAGCCCCTCGGCGAGGCTGCCGGCCGATGCCTCCTCAACCTCGCTCCGCGAGCGGATGACGATGCGGCGCTTGCCATCGGCCTCCACCACTTTGCTCTCAAGCGAGGTCGTGCTTGCCTTGGGTGCATGCCCGACGATGGGTCGAGCGGGCTTCGCCGCTGCATGCTTTTCGGGTTGCGGCTTTGCAGCTTGACGCTTCGCCGGTTGTGCAGTGTCCGAAGCGTGCGCAGTCGGGGCCTTGTCGACCGGACTCGCCGCAGCGATAGCCTCATCCGCGGCTGCGGTCGTGGGTTGGTCGCTGCCTACCTGCTGCATCTCGTCATGCGCTGGCTCAGCAAGTTCAACAGGTGCGTGCTCGGTCAACTGCTGCATGGGCGCATGCGTGAGTGGCACCGCAGGTGCGGGCGACGCAGACAACGTCCACGTGATGCTTGCCGCGATGGTGCCCACGATCGTGCCGAAGATCGTCACCATCGTCGTGCGCACCAGGAACCACCCCAGCGCGCCGCCCGCCGCAAAGCCCAGGACCGCCCCCGCGAACGCAAATAGCGGGCCCGATTGCCCCGTGAAGATCGCGATCGCCACGCCCGCGAGCGCGCCCAGCAGCACGCCGCAGAGCGCACCCAGCGTCACCGACGCAGCCTTGCCCAGGCGATGCCCCCAGAGCAGCAGCAGCGCGCCAAAGGCGATGCCCAGCCCAAGGGTGATCCACAGCCCAAGCGTGGCAAAGCCCGCAGAAAGGGACGAAAGCTGCTGCAGTGGTGCATCCATACAGCGAGGTATCGACCCTGCCCGCAGACACAACCACGACGATGCAACCAACCGCGACACGCCCGCTCAGGCGGGTGCGACTGCAACGCGTGTGCCGGGGTGTGGGTGGCGTGTGGGCGGTTATCGGCAAAGCACGCGCTACCGCATCCGCCCCGCTCGCAGCGTCGCAATAATCTCCGCATGACCCCCGCTTCGATCGCGCCGCCCACCATCGTCCCGCCCAACTCAGGCGCAGCCGGCGCCAGCTCGGCTTATGCCGCATCGGGCCCGCGCGTCGTGCGTGCGCCGCGCGGATCGCAGCGCACGTGCGCGAGCTGGACGATCGAAGCCGCCCTGCGCATGCTCATGAACAACCTCGACCCGCAAGTGGCAGAGAGGCCAGACGACCTCGTGGTGTACGGCGGGCGGGGCAAGGCGGCACGCTCGTGGCCCGCGTTCGACGCGATCGTCGCGAGCCTGCGCGGCATGGCTCCGGACGAAACGTTGCTGGTGCAGAGCGGCAAGCCCGTGGGCATCATCCGCACGCACGAGGATGCGCCGCGTGTTCTTCTCGCGAATAGCAACATCGTGCCCGCCTGGGCAACACAGGCGCAGTTCGACAAGTTTGAGCGCGACGGCCTGATGATGTATGGACAGATGACCGCAGGAAGCTGGATCTACATCGGCACGCAGGGCATTCTGCAGGGCACGTTCGAGACCTTTGCCGAGTGCGGGCGCATGCACTTTGGCGGAGACCTTGCGGGCAGACTGTGCGTCACGGCGGGGTGCGGCGGCATGGGCGGCGCGCAGCCGCTGGCGATCACGATGGCACTGGGCACGTGCCTCATCGCCGATGTCGACCTCGGGCGGCTCAATCGTCGCCTTGCAGACAACTATCTCGATGAGGTCGTGGCTGCGGGCACGTCACAAGGCATCGTCACGGTCGGGGGCGCGATCGACGCCGCGATCGACCGCGCCGTGGAGTATGCGAGGCAGAAGAAAAACCTCTCGGTGGGCGTGCACTGCAACGCCATCGAGCTGCTGGAGCGACTGATCGCCCGCAACATCAAGGTTGACGTGCTGACCGACCAGACGAGCGCGCACGACCCGCTCATCGGATATGTGCCCATCGGCATGACCGAAGAGCAGGCAGCAATCGAGCGAGTGCGCGACGCCAAGGCCTATCAGCAGCAGAGCATGCAGAGCATGGCCCGCCACGTGCGAGCGATGCTCGAGCTGCAACGCCGGGGCACGAACACGTTTGACTATGGCAACAACATCCGCCAGCGCGCCCTGGACATGGGCGTGCAGGATGCGTTCCACTTTCCCGGTTTTGTGCCCGCGTTCATCCGTCCGCAGTTCTGCCTCGGGCGCGGTCCCTTCCGCTGGGTTGCCCTCAGTGGTGAAGCGAAGGACATCTTCCGCACCGACTACGAGATGCTCCGCCTCTTCCCGCGTGGCAGCAGCGCCTACGCCGATCGCATGCACAACTGGATTCTGGGCTGCCACAAGCACCCGCAGGCGCTGCTCGCAGGAGACTTCGCGGCCTGCGAGCCCCGGTTCGCGTTCCAGGGCCTGCCCGCACGCATCTGCTGGCTGGGCCTGGGAGAGCGCGACAGGGCGGGGCTCATGTTCAACGACCTTGTCGCGAGCGGGGCTGTCTCGGCCCCGATTGTCATCGGGCGCGACCACCTCGACTGCGGCAGCGTGGCAAGCCCCAACCGCGAGACCGAGGCGATGAAGGACGGCAGCGACGCCATCAGCGACTGGGCCCTGCTCAACGCGATGGTCAACATCGCCAGCGGCAGCAGCTGGGTCAGCCTGCACCACGGCGGCGGCGTGGGCATTGGCTACAGCCAGCACGCGGGGCAGGTGGTTGTTGCCGATGGCACGCCGCAGGCCGCGGCCCGCCTGCGGCGCGTGCTGACGAATGACCCGATGATGGGCGTGTTCCGCCATGCCGACGCGGGGTATGAGGATGCCCAGGCCTGCGCCGATGCGCTGGGTGTCCCCGTGCCGATGCGAGGCTGGTAGAGCCCGCTTATTGTTCGTGCTTCACGATGCAGCAACCGCCCGCGCAATCCGCCTCGCCCGCCCAGAACGTCCCGAGTGATGGCGCCCCGCGCCCCATCATCACGACGCGTCGCCTTGCGCCCAGCGACAGCATTCCGCACATCACGAAGCTGCTGCACCGTGCGTATGCCAAGCAGATCGCGATGGGCCTCTCGCCCCTTGCGGGCAGGCAGACCGACGACATCACGCGGCAGCGGATGTTCAATGGTGAGTCGTGGGTTGCGGTACACCACGTGCCCGTGCCCGATCCGCTCGACCCCGCGGGCGTGCTGCCCAAGGCCGAGCAGAAGGTCGTCGGCACGATTCTGTATCACGAGATCGAAGAGGCCGAGGGGCCCGCGTGGTTTCATCGCCCCGATGTCGCATGGTTCAGCCAGTTTGCCGTCGACCCAGACTATCAGGGCCAGGGCATCGGGCAGATGCTGCTGGAGATCGTGGAGCAGCGTGCGCGGCAGGAGTGCGCCGCGGAGCTCGCGCTGAGCATGGCTGAGCCCGATACCGACCTGATGAACTTTTATCTGCGCCGTGGTTGGCGCATCGTCGACTACTGGCAGTGGCCCTATACGAACTACCGCTCGCTGATCATGAGCAAGGCTGTGGGGGCGGCGGCGACGTGATGGGGACGAGTGACAGGGGACAGTCGACAGGCGACAGGGGACAGGCGATCAGCGAACACGGCTGATGTGGCGAGCGAGTGTCTTGTCGCCTTTGTGCATCGCTCTCTGGCGTTAGCTCAGCAGCCGATCCCTCGCCTCGCTGTATTTCGCGAGCGTTGCGTGCACCACGCTCTCGGGCAGTTGCGGCCCTGGTGCTGCTTTGTTCCAGGCTCCGCGGGCGACGAGCGTCTCGAGATACTCTCGCAAAAACTGCTTGTCGAAGCTGCGCTGGCTCTGGCCCGGCACATAGCCATCGCTGGGCCAGAAGCGGCTGCTGTCGGGCGTCAAGGCCTCATCCACGAGCGTGATCTGCCCCGACGCATCGAACCCAAACTCAAACTTCGTGTCGGCAATGCGGATGCCCCGCGGCAGCGCGTGCTCGCTCGCAAGGGCAAAGATCGCGAGCGTGAGCGTGCGCAGCTTCTCCATCAGCTCGCGCCCCACCAGCTCGCTCGCTCGCTCGAAGCTGATATTCTCGTCGTGCTTGCCCTGCTCCTCCTTGGTTGCGGGCGTGAAGATTGGCTCGGCAAGCTGCTCGCACTGCCGTAGCCCCGCGGGAAGTGCCACGCCGCAGACGCTGCCCTTGGCCTGATACTCCTTCCATCCGCTCCCCTCGAGATACCCCCGCGCCACGCACTCGATGGGCACGACGCGGGCTCGTCGCGCGATCATGATGCGTCCGCGCAGCTGCTCGCGCGTCGTGCCGCCCGGCGCGAAGCAGGCATCGCGCAGCAGGTCGGCGTCGCCGCTCACGAGGTGCGTGTTGCACAGGCCCCGCGCCTCGATCATGCGCTGCCAGAAGATCGCCATCTCTGTCAGCAGTGCGCCCTTGCCCGCGATGGGCGTGGGCATGACGACATCAAACGCGCTGATGCGATCGCTCGCGACGATGAGCAGCAGGTCGTGGGGCCTGCGTGCCTCCTCCGCGGGCAGCACGCCCGCAAGATCGACAAGCTCAGCGGGCAGGTCGTACACATCGCGCACCTTGCCCACGCGTTTGTTGGGCAGCGCAAGGTGGGAGTGCAGGAGCGCGGAGTTCATGGCGTTGCTGGGGGCGATATTGCGGGCGGTGCTGGGAGCGGTGGTGGGGGACGTCACGCTGCAATCCTTGCGAGCTCCTGAGCCAAAGGCGAGGAGCCAGGTGCTACTTTCGCAGCGCGACGTTCTCTCGGTGCACGTCGCACATTCTCGCGCTCTTCATCTTCGACTTCACAAATCGGCTACCGAGCGCGGCATGCCCTTCTTCGAGCTTGAGGTCCATCTCTTCTTGATACAGCGGGAAGATCTGGAAGAAATGCACGCGAAAACGTGGAGATCGAAGCTCATCGAACGCTTCGGGCATGCTCGATGGCACGTCGACAAGCCAGCCGACAAACTTGCAGCCATCCTCAAGGGGCTCGGGCGGATCGCCGTTGGGAATCGTGTGGCCAAAGTCGAGAAACGTGTCGAAGTCCGAGGGCAGCCGCGCTAGGTTTTTGAGCCATTGAATCGGCCAGAAGTGCTTCCTCCCCTTCTTCTCCGGGGCGTCGGCATCGGGCCAGTCCTTCGGCAACACCACGCACAACTCGGCACGAGCGGTTTTGCCGTTGCCAAGGTTCATCGGCACGGCGCTCATCCCCATCGTGACATAGCCCTTGTACGGGAACTTCTTTGTCGGTCCGACGCAAAGCACATCGAGGTGCAGCCCGAACGAGAGAATCTCGTGTAGCACGTTCGCGACCGGGGCCATGTGCTTGGCAACGTGCCTCTCGATAAGGTCTGCCTGTTTCTCCGTGAGTTGCACAGGCGGAAACTGCCCGGGTGCTGCCTCGGCGTGCCGCAGCACCCTCGACCCGCCCTTGGTCACTTCGTTCGCACGCTTGCCCGGCTTGCGACGAGGCGTGGCTTTGCTGTTGCGCCGATCCTTTGCCTTCGTCGTCACCGTCTTGCGCGAAGCCGCTCTTGCCGAAGCCGCCTTCGACGGCGACTTCTTCTTCGCCGTCTTGCCTTGCTTTGCCTGTGCCGCTCTGCCGGTCCCTGACGAGGGTGCTTTGCCCATGATCATCCCCTTCATACGAACGCGAACCAACACCGCCCGTCTGAGCGACCAAAGGTCCGCCAAGACCACTGTATCCGCAGCCGGTCAGGTCAAGTGTGACCGGACGCGTTCTCACACTTGCAGCACACCCGTCCGGAAAGGCTTGCCATAGTCCCACCCCTGGTTCGCCGCTTCGAGTGCCGCGATCAGCTCCTTCCGCGTGTCCTCGGGCGCGATCATGCGATCGACCCATCCGCGCGCCGCACCGTGGCGGATGTCCGCCTGCTCGGTGTAGCCTGCGTGGATCGCGCTGTAGATCGCGTCGTGCGTCTCCTTGTCAATCGCCTCGCCCTTGCGCTTGCGGCTTGCCTCTTCGATCGTCGTCAGCACGCCTGTTGCCTGGTTTGCCCCCATCACCGCGCACTTGGCGCTGGGCCATGCCAATGCGACAAACTGATCAAACGCCCGCCCGCACATCGCATAGTTGCCCGCGCCATAGCTGCCCCCCGTGATGACCACGATCTTCGGCACCACGCAGTTGCTCATCGCGTTCACCATCTTCGCGCCGCTGCGGATGATGCCGTTCTGCTCGCTGTCGCGCCCCACCATGAAGCCGGTCGTGTCGTGCAAGAACACGATCGGTATCTTGCGCTGGTTGCAATCCATGATGAACCGGGCGCTCTTGTCCGCCGAGTCGTCATAGATCACGCCCGGCATGTTCACGCGCTTACCCCCACCCTGGCCCGTGCCCATCTGGCTCTGCGTGATCTTCTTCTGGTTCGCAACGATGCCGCACGCATGCCCGCCGATCTTGGCATAGCCGCAGACGATCGATTGCCCAAAGTC
>JAIYDA010000001.1 GCA_027487735.1 Planctomycetaceae bacterium
GAGACGCACGTCAGCCAGTCGCTGGATCGCCTGATCGCGAAGCTGCGCGAGGTCGTGAGCTTCGCGGGGGACATGGGGGCGGAGCTGGGCGACGTGCGCAAGTCCATCGTGCACACGCAGGATGTCTTCGCTGGGCGGGGGGCCGCCACCGAGGGCGAGCTGGATGCGGACGAAGCCGCAACGCTCGCGGAGGAGATGCTGAAACGGGCGACGTCGTAGCTGCGTGCTTCGCTTGCGTCGCTTTGCTTTTGTGACTTTGCTTCTGTGACTTTGCTTCTGTGACTTTGTTGGCTTGTTCCGGTTGCCTGTCTCCTGTCGCTTGTCCCCTGTTTCCTGTTTCCTGTCTCCTGTCTCTCGACCGCCCTCGCTGGTTTCTCCTATGTCGCACAAGTCCGAGCAATACGCCGCGGTTCTTCTTGACGCACTTCGCAACATCGTGCTGCGGGGTTTCCACGACCCGCGCATCGCGGGGCTCATCACGCTCACGAGCGTGAAGCTCTCGCCCGACTTCAAGCAGGCGACGGTGATGGTGAGCGTGCTGCCCGACGAACAGGCGGAGCTCACGGTGCACGGGCTTCAGGCAGCCCAGCGGCACATTCGCCATGAGCTTGGAAACAAAATCGAGCACCGCTCGCCCCCCACGCTCACGTTCAGGGTTGATACCACGGGCAAGAAGGAAGCCGCGGTGCTGCGGGCACTGCAGAAGGTGGCGATTGAACGCGAGCAGGTCGTAAAGGAAGAGAAGAAGGGGGAGCAGGGAGCGGGGAACGGGGAGCCGGGATGAACTTCGGAGGGGGTTTGAGAGGGCGCGCGGTGATGCAGCTGCCGCGCTCACTCAGCTGAGGTGACTTGTGTGCTGGCGTGGCGGGGGGTAGCACGGCCGGGCTGGCGCGGCTCGCGCGGCAGTACAGGGCAGCATTCGCTGCAACGAAAAAAGGGAAAGGGTGATCGGCGGGACTCGAACCCGTAACCCCCGGGATCACAACCCGGTGCTCTAACCAATTGAGCTACGACCACCATCTTGGCCTGCACGACGGTGCGTGCGGGGAGGGAGTTTAGGCAGGCAGGGCCGCCACGCCAAGGCCCGCAACGCCGCGTGAGGGGCCTGGGGCCGACGTGCACGGGCGGGCCCTCACGGATCCAGCATGCACGGGCAGGCTTTCACGGGCGATGCCAGGCCCTCGCTTCTACACTGCACGAGCATGACGCTGCTCGCCAAGGTTCTCGCCCGTGTTCGCAACCTCGCTTCGGGCACGCATCGCTCCCCCACCGCTCCTGGGTTCGCGCAGGCCCGGTTTCCGCAGGCGGTGCTCGACCACGAGAGCAAGTACGGATTCTCGCACGGCGGCTACGTGCTCTCGCCCGGGGCGGAGCCTGTGTATGGCAGCGTCGAGGTCGAGGTCGGGCGCGTGTGGTATAGCCTGATGATGATGCTCCGCCCGCAGCGCGTGCTCGAGACGGGGACGCACTTTGGCTACAGCACGTGCTGCATCGCAGCGGCGCTGCGCGACCTGTCGGCGGTGGATGGCAAGCCTCGCGAGCTTGTGACGATCGACCCCGCGCCGATGCCGCACCTGTGGGAGGGGACGGACCTTGCCCCGTTTATTCGGTGGGTTCCGAAGCTGAGCTTCGATGTCGCGAAGGACTACGCGGGAGAGCGATTCGATGCGCTCGTGCTCGACAGCGACCACAGCTACGACACAATCATGTTCGAACTTATGGCGTTTGAGCCGACGCTGCGCGAGGGGGGCACGCTGCTGCTGCACGACACGCTGTACTTTGATGGCGTGGGGGCTGCGGTGCGGCAGCTGCGCGAGAACCCGCGGTTTGACTGCGTCACGCTGCCCACGCCCCGCGTGCACCACAACCCCCCCAGGCGCTGCCCGGGCATCACGATCGCGCACAAGCACAAGGATGGCGAGCCCAGGCTGCGGTATGAGGAGCAGTATCGCGGCTGGAACGACGGGCAGACGCTGACGGAGCCCTACTTGTGGAAGCGGACGCGCGAGCGGTTTGCGTAGTGCGACGCGGCGTGTCCGTCAACGCGGGCGAAGCGCTCGCGTGCGTCGCAAAGCTCTCAGGATGCGACGACTCGGCGAACCTCAGGAATGTGGGCCCGCAGGTTTCGCTCGATGCCCACCTGCAGCGTGATGCTGCTGCTGGGGCAGCCCACGCACGCGCCGTGGAGGCGGATGTGCACGTCGCCCTCGTTCGTAAGGCCCAGGAGCTCGATGTCTCCACCATCGGCCTGCACGGCGGGGCGAATGAGCTTGATGACGCGATGCACTTTGTCGAGCACGGGTGAGGCGTGGACAAAGGCGTGATGCGGCACGGCACGCTCGGGGGAGTCTGCCTGTGCTGAGGCCTGCGTGGCAAACGGGGCCTGAGCGAGCGGGATGTTGGCGCCTTGCGTCGTCACGGGAGAGGATTCTACGCGCGGCGCGAACTGCGGGGTGCGAGCACCGTATAGTCCGCTGATCTTTCTCAACCAGGGGCCGAACTGGATTCGACCGGGCATGCGACGTTTGGTTGCTGCGCGTCGAGGAGCATGCAAGCCTCGTAAAAAAGTATGCACCACAATGTTTGCCGAGCGTAACTACGCTCTCGCGGCCTAATAAAGGCTGCGTGGTCCTCGAGCGATGCTCGATAGCTTGACGACCACAGACTTCGAGCTTGCGGACACCTGAGACCGACAGGGGTGAACCCGTGAAAAAATGCTGCAGGTAGGGCCATCGCGGAGAGAGCGGGTGATCGCTGCGATGGCTGAGATTAAAACACCCGAGACACGCGTGGACGCGCCAGACTGACTGTCACGGGACCGGGGTTCGATTCCCCGCGGCTCCATTGTTTCGTGCGATCTGCCCTTTGGGCGATCGACGGCTTCGGCCAGCGGTGCGCGCGGGGAACAGCGAACGGGGAACAGGGAGCCGGGAACGGCAGGGCCTCAGAGACACACGGTCAGCCACAAGCGATCAGCGAGCGGGAGCGACTGCCCTTGGCAGGTCGCTCTTCGCTCGTGGCTGCTTGCCCATGTCGCGCGTGACTTCCTTGAAGGCGTGACTTCCCGCAGCGCTGATTCAACTCAACTCAGTTCCGCCCCTGCCAGCGCGACGCATCGATGTTCGTGATCCCCTTCCAACTGCGGATGCTGCCGCTGCTCTGCATGTTCCAGCAGCCCACGTCGCCCGTGGTGTTGTTGATCCACACGATGTCGCTTGAGCTTGGGTTGTCGTCAAAGTCGCCCACGCCCGCCACGCTCCAGCCGCTCGCGAAGGCGATGGGCTGGAACGCGCGAATGCGGCTGTCGTCGCCCATCAACCAGTTCGCGACAAGGCCCGTGCTGTTGTTCTTCCACAAAATGTCGCAGGTGCCGTCATCGTCAAAGTCGGCGACTGCCTGAATCTGCCACGCGCTATCCGCGACGGGCTCGATCTCGCGCCACGTCACCTGCCCAGTGTCGCTCAGCAGCCAGTAGCCGTTTGCGCCGGTGGAGGTATTCCGCCACAAGAGGTCGGGCATGCCATCACCATTGAAGTCGCCAACGCCCACGGGCGACCACGCGAGGGGCGCACTGCCAATGTCCGCCCAGCCCGAACCGGCACTCGTGAAAAACGACGGGAGGAAGCCATTGCTGTCGTCGGTGAGGCGGAAGCGATCGTCGCCCGGGAACGAGGCCGGGGCGACGAAGCGGACGCGCACCATGCCATCGCTGTTGCGACGCACGAAGAGATCGTCGCGGCCATCGCCCGTCACGTCGCCCGAACCGATGATGGTGTACTCGCTGGGGTCGAGGCGCGAAGCGGTGCGATCGTCGTACTGGAATCCCGAGACGTCGGGCCCGGTGCTGGTGCGCGAGAGTTCCCACACGAGGACCATGCCGCGGCTCGCGATGATGTCGCTGCGGTCGTGCCAGAAGATCGTGCTGCTTCGGCTGTTGTTGCGGTCGCCCCGCGTGGTGCGATTGAAGACGACATCGCGGAAGGTGCCGCGCAGGCTTGCCGTCTGGCTCGGGCGTGCAAGCACCGCAAAGCCTGCCTTGCCCGGCGTGAACGTGACGTTGCTCGCGGAAATGGTCGCAACCACGATGCCGTCGCGCACAGCGCGGAGCGTGGCGGTGGTGCCGCTGAGCGAGAAGTCGAGCTTGTAGTCCTCCTCGATGTCAAATGCGGGGATGTTGCCGCTCGCAAGCTGGAGGGCCATCGCCCCCGCGCTGGCCTTCTGCGCGATCACGATCGCGCCCGTGTTGGGGTCAAGCAAGCCCAGCAGGCACGCGCCCGTGGTCTCGTTGAAGGCGAGGGTGAGACCCGGCATGCCGGCGGGGTTGGTCTCGCGCGCGCCGTTCACCTCGGCGCGGATGCGGGCACGGTCGACGAGCTGCGGAGCGAGGGCGACAGCGAAGGTGACGCCGCCACTGCTTGGGTTGCCGTTCGCTACGAGAAATGCGTGCGGGCGATTGCTGGTGGTGGCGCCGAGCGAGATGTTGGAGTTTGCTTCAGTGCCATCGGCGAGATAGGCAAGCACCGTCCAGCTGCGCTGAAAGCCGCCTTGCGTGCACGACTCGCGGAAGTAGCCCTGTGCCAGCGCGGGCATTGCGGGCGCGCAGAGGCCCGCGGCAAGCGCGAGCAGTGCGGCACCAAAGACAGGGCGTGAGAGACGGCTGCGGGTTGCGTTGGTGTTCATCGCGTGCTTCCTTGTTGAGTTGGATTTGGCTTGGTCTGGAATCTGGCCCGTGCGAGAGGCATCGTGCGGCTTGTTGCACGGGCTCAGGTGCATGTGCTGCGCTCGGCTATCGGTGCGAGGGTGGAGCACGGCGCGCTGTCACGTTGGCAGCGCGCGTGGATATTCGCATTGTTGCGTCCGGAGTTGCGGCGAGCGTGAAAAAAGCCCGCGCTTCCATCCAAACGCATGGCCCGCAAAATCGCCGCTTTTTCCCGATTTTCTCGTACTCGAACGATCAGCTTCACCGATCAGTTCGAGCCGACCCACACCGTGGGAGGCAGTGCCGCAAAGGGCTGCCACGCCGCGACGGACAGCCCGCTCATCAACCACGCGCCGATCTGCCCGGTGGCGTCATTCTGCCACAGGAAGTCGACGTCAACCTCGTCTTCGTCAAAGTCTGCGGCGCCGACCAGGCTGTAGCCAAAGGCGTTGCCCATCGGCACGAAGCTCGTGATGCTCGCGCCATTCATCAGCCACGCAGCCACGAGGCCCGTCGAGGTGTTCTGCCACACGAGGTCGCTTTTGCCGTCGAGGTTCAGGTCTGCGGCAGACACAAGCTTCCACGCAGGGTCGGTCACGCTCGTGAGGCCCTGCCAGCGCAGGATGCTCTGACCGTTCATGATCCAGATGCCGTTGGAACCCGTCGTGGGGTTTCGCCACACGATGTCGTTCGTGCCATCGGCATTAAAGTCGGCAACGCCAGAGAGCTCCCAGCCTGCGGGCGCACTTGGGAGTGGAATCCAGTTGTAGTAGTTGCCGCCTCGCAGCAGCCAGACGATGACCTCACCCGTGAGGATGTTGTGCCAGTAGAGGTCGCTCTCGCCGTCCATGTCGAAGTCGCCCGTCGCGCGGACGAACCAGTTGGCGTCTGCCACAACACCCAGGTCTTGATAGCTAAACGACGCGAGGCCCTGCATCGCCCAGCGGCCGACCTTGCCATTGCTCAGGTTGCGCCAGGCGATGTCGCTGCGGCCGTCGCCCGTGCAATCGGTGCGGCGGGCAAGGGGCACCGCGAGCACATCGTCGAAGGTCGCGAAGACAGGCGTTGCTGTGCTCGCGGTCGTAAAGATGCCGTAGCCCGCAACGCCAAAGTCGCCCGCGAAGCTGGTGCTGTCAATGCTCGCGACGGTGGTGCCCGCGGCGACATCGATCATGTTGATGCGGGTGCGATCGGACTGGCTCAGCACCTCGATGCGATACTCCTTGTTCGCCGCGAAGCCGGTGGCATTGGCGGTCGCAAGGGTCGTCATGGCGCTGAAGCGATTGGTGCGACGCAGGAACTGCAGCTGCCCAGTCGTCCAATCGATGGCTGCGAACCACCCCTTGCCCGTGTTGGGGGTGTAGCGGAAGGCAACAAAGGGCGTGCCCACGAAGTTGCTCGAGAGCGTGGGGTTGATGTTCGCGCGGAGGCAGACGTTCGTCAGCAAGGGCGAGGCGTAGTTGAGGGCGAATGCCGCGCCGTCGTTGTTCGCGGCCCGCTGGTGGCTCATGGCAACGTAGTTGTCGCCGCAGCAACCGGCGATGCTCACGTTCAGCGTGCCCGTGGGGCTGTTGCCCGTGCCGTCATAGCTCTGGGGGCTGAAGAGGGCGTAGCGAGCGCCATCGAAGGTGTCTCCCCAGCCTGCGTGGGCAGCAGTGCAGGCAAGCCCGCACGAAGCAACCGCGAGGAGAGCGGCCCGGAAAGTTGGCGTGGTCTGACAACGCTGCTGAGGAAGGTGCTGAGCCAAACGCATAGATCAGATGCTCCCAGCGCGAGCGGTGCTCGCGCAATGTCCGGACGAACGCTCGCGCGGAGGCAGCAAGCAGGATGCCCCGCCAGAACCGCGCAGCAGAACCGGTGAAATCATACACGATGCTGGCATTTCGCCGAAGCACGATTGAGAAACTTGTGACAAATGTGGGCTGGCTTGGGGTCCGAGGCACCGAACAATCTTCGAACCACGGGCGTGCGCGGGGCATTCGCACGCTATGTTCGTGCCATGCGTTTCTCGTTTCTGGGCACGGGCACCTCGGCGGGCATCCCGATGATCGCGTGCGACTGCGCGGTGTGCACGAGCCCCGACCCGCGCGACAAACGCCTGCGAACATCTGCGTCGCTGGAGTTTGTTGATGGCGCCGGGCGCGAGCGGGTGATTCTCCTCGACGCCGGGCCCGACCTGCGCGTGCAGGCGATGCGGCAGGGGCTGCGCCGATGCGACGCGATCCTCCTCACGCACAACCACGTGGACCACTGCTTCGGGCTCGATGAGGTGCGCCGCTTCAACGCGGCGCAGCGCACGGCGATCGACCTGTTTGCCGACGAGCACACGATGCAGAGCGTGCGGCGAATCTACACGCACATCCTCGACCGCGAGAAGAACGTGAACGACAGCTTCGTCGCCACGCTCATCCCGTTCACCATCTCGCAGGGCGACATCGACGCAGGGCGGGCGATCTCGCTGTTTGGGTTGCACGTCACGCCCCTGCACCTGCTGCACGGCAAGCTGCCCATCCTGGGCTATCGCTTCGACGTTGCGCCAGGCGCGCCCGAGTCGCTGCGCGACGCAGCGGCACGCGTGCTGCCACTCGCATACTGCACCGATGTTTCGGGCATTCCGCCCCACACGTTCGGTCGCCTGCGCGGGCTGCGCACGCTGGTGCTCGACTGCCTGCGCGAGCGGGCCCACCCCACGCACCTGCGGCTGGACGATGCCATCGGGCTCGCGCAGCAGGTGGACGCGGAGGCGACGTACTTCGTGCATATGAGCCACGAGCTGGCGCACGAGGCAACGCAGGCGATGCTGCCCGAGCGCGTGCAACTCGCCCACGATTGCCTCAGCCTGCCTGCCTGACTGCGGCAGCTGGCCCCCCACTTCACCCGTGCGCGCCCACCATGCGCAGCACGCGGAGCATCTCCGCCACGCTCCACGCCTGCGCGAAGCAACCCTCGGCGCGACGCCGACCCAGCTCGGGCACGTCGTCTGCGTCATACACCTCCGCAAGCGTGCGGACTGGGACGCGCAGGCGAGTCTGCCGCTCGCGCGGACTTGCGCGCGTGCCGAATGCGCTGGGCGAGCTCTGTGCGGTGCCTGCGCTGCTCGTTTGGGCGTGCCAATCGCCCATCAGCTCGGCGGTCAGCGGGCTCAGCAACTCGCGCACCTGCGCCTTGCTCGCGCCAGAAAAGTGGTTCAGTCGCAGCAGCCCCTCGCAGAAAGGGCCAATGAGCCAGGGCCACACGGTGCCGCAGTGGTACGCACCATCGCGCGCGAAGAGCGCACCTTCGTAGAAGGGCCTGTATCCCGCGCTGCCCGGCGCGAGCGTGCGCAGGCCAAAGGGCGTGAGCAGTTGCTCGTGCACGCGCTCCAGCACCGAGGCCCGCTTGGCTTTGCTCAGCGGGCTGTCTGGGAAGCACGTGGCAAAGACCTGGTTCGGTCGCACCAAACTCGCCTCGTGCAGCAGCACGCCCTGCTCGCCTGGCACAAGGTCGAGCAGGCAGCCCTGGCTCTCGCTCCAGAAGGCATGCTCAAAGTTCCGCGCGGTGTTGGTCGCAAGGGCTCGGTAAGCGCGGGCGCGCTGCGGGGCGGTCTCCTCGATGGCGCTCGCGAGCATGCTCAGGCCCGCGTGCCAGAGCGCGCTCAGCTCCACGGGCTTGCCGTTGCGAGGCGTAAAGACCACGCCATCGCGCTTCGCGTCCATCCACGTGAGTTGTGTGTCGCGCGTGCCCGCGATCACGAGGCCATCGTCGGGGTCGACGCGAATGCCAAAGTCCGTCCCGGCCTCGTACGCGTCCACGACCTCGTCGCAGGCCGGCAACAGCTCGGCAAAGCCCTTCGCGTCCTTGGTGGCATGCAGATAGCGGCAGCAGGCGATGAGGAACCACAAGCTCGCATCCACCGTGTTGTACATCGCCTCGCCACTGCCATTGTCGAAGCAGTTGGGCACCAGCCCTCGCCGGCGGAGCCTTGCAAAGGCCAGCAGGCTCGCGTGCGCTTCGTCGTGGCGTCCGCAGGAGAGCAGCAAGCCCGGCAGGCTGATCATCGTGTCGCGTCCCCAGTCGCTAAACCAGGGGTAGCCCGCGATGATGCTCGCAAGGGGCGGCGCGTTGGGCGAAGCACGCACGACCACGAACTGATCCGCAGCCCGCACCAGCGTCGCGAGCACCGGGGCATCGCTGCCTGGTACGTCGCCTGTTGCCGCGGCGATCATCGGCGCGAGGCGTTGCTCCTCGCTCGCGACATGGTCCTCGATCGTGGGCAGCGCACGCCCGCCATGCAGCGACGCGTCGCTCTCGGCGCGAGCGAACAGCTCAAGGGCGATCGCATCGGCGTGCGTCCCTGGATGCAACGGCACGATGAACGTGCCCGGCGACCACAGGTGCTCGCGCCCGTCCTGCCCGCGCTCGCGGTCATAGCTGTAGGCAAAGTTTGCCCACACATCCGCGCCGCCAATAAAGCGTGCCCCTTGAGCCGCTGCGCCGCCCGAGGCGTGCGCGCGGGCTGTAGCGTGCATCGCGCAGACATTCGCTCCAGCACGAACGCGGACGGCAACGCCATCATCCTCGCTTTGCAGTGCGGGGTGGGCCTTGCTGTGCGAGGCGAGGTCGTGGAAGTCGCGCATCGCAAACAGCGGCCTGCTTTCGAGATAGCTGCCCGCAGGAAGTGTGCCGTGCACGCGGTAGCGCACTGTGCAGGCGTTGCGAAGACGGTGCAGGCACAGCTCACGCGAGACGCGCACCCCGAGGGCTCGCAGGTCGTAGGTCCAAGTGATGGTCGTGCCCACGTCGCAGGCATGCAGCGCATCGATGCCCTTGGGGCTGATGGTCTCGTCGGTCGGCGCGTCGCTCGCGCCGGAAGCAGTTGCTTTCGGAGCGTGCTTCGTCGCGGGGGAGGCGTTGCCCGCGGTCGCCGCGCCGAACGCGAAGCTGGAGAGGTCGTGCCTTTGCAGCGTGCCCGTCTTGGGGTCGAGCACCACGAGCCACTCCGCGCAGGCGCTCAGGGTCACCGTGCGCCCCACGGGCGGGCTCATCGCGGCGATGAGCCAGGCGTGATAGCGCCGGCGTGGCACGCCCGAGACGGTGCCGCTGGCAAACCCGCCAAGGCCATTGGTGAGCAGCCACTCGTCATCAGGACGAGCCCGCAACACGCTCCCTGCATACGCCGCGACAGACTGAGGCATGGGCAAGCGTAATCCGCCACTCGGCACGCGCGAGTGCAAGCGGAGCAAAAGCTGAGCACTGGGCCCGCGGGCGAAACCAGACGTACCGTCGTGTGCGGGTCGCAGCGAGCGGCGCGAGCGAGAGACCAGTGGCAGCGTCCGTCGCGCGTTGGCGCTTTGCCGCGTGCGAGTGCTTCAGTTTCGAGGTTCCCATGATAGGCGATGGCTGGGATGACGCGGCGAGCGTTCGTCCGGGCGAGTATGAAGAGGCGACGGAGGCGCGCGTGCTGCGCGTCTGCTGCGTCACTGGGTCGCGGGCGGAGTTTGGGCTGCTGCGCCCGGTCATGCTCGCGATCTCGCGCAGGCCCGAGCTCGAGCTTGCGGTGGTAGCGGCAGGGTCGCACCTTGTCTTGCCCGCGCAGACCTTTCGCGACGTGAAGCAGTCGTTCGCGATCGCGGACATCGTGCCCATGCAGGTGGCGGGGCGCACCGGGCAGGGCGAGGACGTGCAAAGCCTTGCGCGGGGCGTGGCTCGCTTTGGGCGGGCGTTTGAGGCACTTCGGCCAGACTGGGTCGTGGTGCTGGGCGATCGCATCGAGGCCCTCGCGGCGGGGCTTGCCGCGTCGATCGGCGGGCAGGGGCTCATGCACATCCACGGGGGCGACCGGGCGGAGGGCATCAGCGACGAGGCGATTCGCCACAGCCTCAGCAAGCTCGCGCACATCCACTTTGCGGCAACGCCCGCGAGCGCGCAGCGGCTCGTGCAGATGGGCGAGGACAGTTGGCGCGTGCACCTGGTGGGCTCGCCCGCGATCGACGAACTGCCCGCGTGCGAACCCTTGAGTGACGAGGCCTTCGCCGAGCTTGGCTCGCCCGAGGTGGTGATGCTCATGCACCCCGTTGGGCGCAGCGCAGAGCAGGAAGAAGCCGGCGCAAGCGCGATTGTGAGCGCGATCCGCGGCAGCGGCGCGCGCGCGCTGCTGCTGGAACCCAACCTCGACCCCGGTCGCGATGGCATCTGCCGGGCGATCGCGCAGAGCGGGCTGCCTGCGCGCACCCACCTGCCTCGGGGGACGTTTGTCGGGCTCTTGCGGCGTGTCTCCCAGATTCGGGGATGCCTGGTGGGCAATAGCTCGGCGGGGCTGATTGAGTGCGCCGCCCTGGGCGTGCCGGTCGTGGATATCGGGCCTCGCCAGAGCGGTCGCGAGGTGGGGCCCAACGTCGTGCACGTGGGCACAGAGGAGGAACACGCGCTCGTGAGTGCGATGGCCCGGGCCCGGGGGCTCTCGCTCGTTGGGCTCGCGCATCCATACGGTGATGGGCGAACCGGCGAGCGCATCGCGGCGCACATCGCCCAACTGGGCGGGCCCAAGCCCCGCATGTTGCGCAAGCGGTGCGCGTACTAACGGTGCGGACGAGCGGTGGACGTTACAACCCGCACGATGAAACCCGCATTTCTGCGGGTTTGACATTGCCTCCACAAAGCCGAGCATCGGAACGGTCGATTTTTTGGCGGTCACCGGAGTACGGATAGTCCGGATGCAATCGATGCGTGCGCGACGAGTGTGTTGCGCGGGGAGTTCCTTCATGAGCGTGCTGACCCAAGAACGCGAACAGGTCGTTTCCGCGGCGATCCGCGAGATCAGTCACATCGCGACGTTGCCAGAAGTCACGGTCAAGGTGGTCGAGCTTGTGGAGAACCCCAAGAGCACCGCCCAGGACCTGCACAAGATCATCAGCACCGACCCTGCGCTGTGCAGCCGCATTCTCAAGGTGGTCAACAGCTCGTTCTACGGGCTGCCCGGGCAGATCAGCAACATCAACCGCGCGATCGTGATGCTGGGGCTGAACGCGGTGAAGAACATCGCGATCGCGGCGAGCATGGCGAAGCTGTTTCGCGGCGGCGAGCTGACGCCCACGTTCAGCGCTCGCGACCTGTGGACGCACAGCAACGTCGTGGCAGCAGCCGCAAAGCTTGTGGCCAACGGCGCGAAGCTGGGGCTGGCGGACGAGGCATTCCTCGCGGGGCTCATCCACGACATCGGCATCATGGTGCAGATGCAGTTTGATCGCAACAAGCTTGCCGATACCATCAACTCGGCGGGGCTGGATGGCGATGGCGTGCCCGCCACCGACTTGCAGGCGCTGGAGCTTCAGGCCTTTGGCGCGACGCACGAGGACTTCGGTGCTGGCCTGTGCGAGAAGTGGAAGTTCCCCAAGAGCTTTGCGTTCGTCTGCGGCTTCCACCACAACCCGCTGAACGCCGCGCCCGACCAGCGGACGCTGCCTGCGGTGATCTATGTCGCGGACCACATCGCAGCGGAAACCAAGCAGGGCTTCCGAGGCGACCTGATGCAGACGACGATGGACCCCGGCGTGCTCGACTTCCTGAAGCTCAGCGCCGAGAAACTGGCGGAGATTCGGCAGACGGTGATGGCGAACGCAAAGGACTACGCAAACACCCTGCAGCAGTAAGCGGGCTGCTGAACCCAAACCTCAGACCATCGACCGGGGCCGCTTTGCACGCTGTGCGAAGCGGCCCTTTGCGTTGCGTGCTGGACCGGGGTTTGGGCCTTGTTTGAGCGGGACTTTGGGGTGCCATCTCGCCTGCTCGTCGGCGTCGATTTTGTGACCTAGAATCGAGGCCATGTCCCACGATCCTCTTGATATCGTTATCGGTTCCAGCGCCACCACCAAGCGTGACCAGCAGGCCTCGGCCTCACACCTCGCGGCGGGCAAGAAGCACGAAGCAACCGGCGCTCGCGAGCAGGCGATCGCGGAGTATCGAAAGGCCGTGGCGAGCGACCCGTGCAGTGCGGAGGCGCTCTTCAAGCTTGCGTACGCGCTGGACCTGCTGGGCGAGGAAGAGGAAGCGGTGTCGCTGTATGAGAAGTGCGTGGAGCAGCAGCCCGCGCACGTAAACGCGCTCATGAACCTCACGGTGATGTACGAGGACATGGAGGACTACGGGTCGGCGGAGCGCTGCCTGAAGCAGATTCTCGAGACGCACCCCAACCACCTGCGTGCGCGGCTGGCGATGAAGGACGTGATCGCGAGCAAAGAGATGATCGTGGAGGAAGAGGCCGATCGCGACGTCTTCAAGCGCAAGGCGATGCTCGACACGCCCGTGACCGACTTTGAGCTCTCGGTGCGTGCCCGGACCTGCCTGAAGAAGATGAACATCCGCACGCTGGGCGACCTGCTGCGCATCACCGAGGCCGAGCTGCTGAGCTACAAGAACTTTGGCGAGAGCAGCCTGATCGAGATTCGCAAGATGCTCGCAGCCCGCGGCATGCGCCTGGGCCAGGGCCTTGAGGATGCGCACCGCCAGGCGCGGCGCGCCCTGCTGGATCAATACAAGGGCACCGGGCGCGAGACGATCCTCGCCCGCAGCGTTGCCGACCTGAACCTGAGCGTGCGGGCCCGCAAGGCACTGCAGCTGCTCAACATTCAGACGCTGGGCGACCTCGCGAGCCACACCGAGGCCGAGCTCATGGGCATCAAGAACTTCGGCGCGACCAGCCTGAAGGAAATCCGCGAGCGGCTCGTCGAGAACAACCTCGAGCTGCGCAAGCTCGATGCGTGATCGGTGCACATGCCGCGGCGCACGGTGGGTTGGTGGGCTTTGCTCGCTTGCTTGCCCATGCCGGGCACGTCGGTGCGAGCGGCAGGGCAACGTTGTAGTCGCCAGCCGTGCACTGGGTGCACGCGGAGATGCCACGATCTCCCAAGACAGCGCTCGCAAGCCACAGCGCGAACCTTGTACGCTCTTGAGCACGCGTGCGGGCGTTTCCCTGCGCCTCGCCAGATTCTGCTACCACTTCCGGCCAGAATTATCAATCGCGTCCCGTCGCGCCGTGCGCAAGCCGCGAACGATGCGACCGGCTTATCACTCCCCCACCACCACCGCGCCAGAAGGACTCTGCATGCACCCCTCTCGCCACCTCAATGCTCTCCGCGCTTCTCGTTTCGTGCGTTGTGGTGTGGCAGCCGCGGTGCTCGCGTCGTGCGGCACGATCGCGCACGCCCAGGATGCAAGCTCTGGGCGCGACAAGTCGGGCTTCTTCATCAAGGGCGACAACGTGGGGCTCTCGCTCAGCGGATACATGCAAGCCCGTTTCACCTCGGTGTTTCGCGATGCCCCAGGGGTGACGCCCTCTTCCGAAGACGTCGTGACGGGCTTTGTCATGCGTCGCACGCGCCTCACGACCACCGCCTCGCTGACCGACGCGGTGAAGCTGCGCGTCGAGCTGAGCGCCGACAACGACGGGGTGGTCCGCGTCATCGATGGCTTTGCGACCATCAAGCTCGCGAGTGAGACCGTGCTCGATGTCGGCGCTTTCAAGGGCCCGGGGCTGCAGGAGTTCCACGCGTCGGACACGGGAGCGACCTTTGCCGAGAAGAGCACGCTCAACTCGGTATTCAACCAGGGGCGGAGCGACGGCGCGATGGTGACGCGCACGTTCTCGCTCGAGGGCGGAGCCATTCGCGTGCGAGCCGGCATCAACGATGGGCTGGGAAGCAGCTTCAGCGATGTCGACAGCAACCGCGAGGCAGACTTTGCCTCCGCGGTCCGCGTCGAGTGGACGGACACGCAGGCGGATTTCTCTCGCTTTCAGGGGCTCTCGGGGTTTCGAGGGAGCACGCCCGGCTGGCTCGTGGGTGCCGCCCTGCACGCCGAGAGCGGGGGCGAGACTGCGGGCACCATCGACCGTGACCGCACGCAGCTCACGGCAGACGTCACGCACCTGAACGACGGGTGGAGCCTGTTTGGGGCAGCGGTGTATCGCATCACCGACACCCCAGCTTCAGAGTTTCGCGATTGGGGCGCGGTGGCGCAGGTGGGGTGCTTTGTGACCGATGCGCAGCAGGTGGCTGCCCGCGTGACGTACATCGCGCCCGATGGAGACCGCGCAAACGGCGATGACTATCTTGAGCTTGGCCTCGCGTACAACTATTTTCTTCTGCCCAGCAGCCACGCCCACAAGCTCGTTGCCGACATCATGTGGGCAACGCCCCAGGGCGAGAGCGGCGATGTGGTGACGCCCAGCGTGTTTACCAACCTGCAGGCGAGCGAGGACGACCAGGTGATGATCCGCGTGCAGTATCAGGTGATGTTCTAACGCAGAGGGGCAAGGGCCCACGGTGGAGTACCGTCTGCATCGCTCGGGACGCTGCCAGCGAAGCAACAACCGCATGACACCTCAGGTCTGGTTCATCACGGGTTGTTCGTCGGGGCTTGGGCGAGCTGTGGCGCAAGCCGCTCTCGCGGCAGGAGACACGGTCGTCGCGACAGCCCGCGACCCGCGCACGCTCGATGCGCTGGTAGCCAGCGCGCCCGACCGCTGCCGGCCTTATGCCCTCGACATCACAAACACCCAGCAGATGCGTGACGTGGTGCAGCGAGCCCTGGGCGTGCATGGGCACATCGACGTGCTCGTGAGCAACGCCGGTGCGGGGCTGATCGCAGCGCTCGAAGAGTGCAGCGACGAGCAGATTGCTCGCAACATCGCGACCAACCTCACGGGCCCGCTTCAGCTCATTCGGGCGGTGCTGCCCGCGATGCGGGCGCGGCGCAGCGGGCACGTCATCGTCATCTCGGCGATTGCCGCGCTCAGCAACCACGAGGGATTTAGCGTGTATGGCGGGGCAAAGGCTGGGCTTGAGGCAGCGATGGAAGCGGTGGCGGTGGAGGTGAAGCCCCTGGGCATCCGCACCACGCTCGTGCTGCCCGGGCCCACGCGCACCGACTTTATCTCCAAGAGCCTGGAGGCTGGGGCGATGACGATTCCTGACTACGCGCCCACGAGCGGGAAGTTCGGCACGTTCCTGCGGTCCATCAGCGGCAAGCAAACTGGGAGCGCGGAGAAGGTCGCGTCGCTCATTGTCGAGCTGTCTCGCGAGGCAACGCCCCCGCTGCGCATCGTGACGGGTAAGTATGCCACGCAGCGCGCGAAGGCGAAGCTGCGCACGCTGACGGCGGAGATCGAGGCGTGGGAGAGCCGGGCGATGCCGACGGATTTTTGAGGCGACAATCGGCCTGCCGTGGCTGAGGTCGCGTGTTCATCTCGCGGTTTTTGGGCAAGTCGAACCGCTCGTGTCGGGCTCGACGCGAAGCAATGCACACCCATCATCAGCTCCGACGCTCAAAGCCCGCGCATCCGTGCCACCCAACGGGCATACTCCAGCACGGCTCGCGCTCGGGCTGCTGCACTCGGCTTGGGGCCTTTGCCCCACGCGGTTTCCCAGCGCCACTGCCAGTAGGCACCTCGCAGGCGAAACTTCGTAGCAAGGCCTAGCCGCAGCAGGGCGAAGAGGGCGGCGGGCAGGGTGAGGATGTTGTGGAGCGTGGATCGCATGGGGAGTATCGAAGACGTGGGGCGGAGGGGTGCTTGGAATCTCGAACTGGGTTGTTGTGGGCTTGGCTTGCTGGGCTGGGCTTGCTAGTCTGGTCTTGCTAGTTTGGTCTTGCTAGTCTGGGCCATCGTGTGGCCGCGCAAGGTCCCGCTGACGCAACACGCTCGCGCCGAACTCACCCCGCCCCCACCTGCTCCTGCTGCCACGCCACGACCTGGGCGAGTCCATCTTCGAGCGTCTCGAAGGGTTCGTATGCGAGCAGCGACCGCGCGAGGGAGATGTCTGCAAGGCTGTCGCGCACGTCGCCCACGCGCGCGGGCTCAAACTGCGGCGTCACGCCCTCCTTGCCGCAGAGCTTGGCGATCGTGCTCGCAAGCTGCACGAGGCTCACTCGCCGCCCGGTGCCCACGTTCATGACCTCGCCCGCGAAGGCGTGCGTGCTCGCGCCCGCGAGCAGCGTGGCAAGGCACGCGCACGCAACGCTCGTCATGTCGCGCGTCTGCTGGCCATCGCCATAGATCACGGGGCGCTTGCCGCTGCTGAGGGCACGCACAAACGAGGGCACGACGGCGGCGTACGCGCTGTCGGCACGTTGCCTTGGGCCAAAGACGTTGAAGTATCGCAGGCTCACGGTGCTCAGGGCGTAGCTCTTGGCGTAGCAGAGCATCAGGTGTTCAGCCGCGAGCTTGCTCGCGGCGTAGGGCGAGAGGGGGCGGCCCTGCATGCTCTCAACCTTGGGCAGCGTGGGCTGGTCGCCATACGCCGAGCTTGACGCGGCGAGCACGACGCGCCGTACGCCCGCAACGCGCGACGCTTCGAGGACGCGCAGTGTGCCGGTGGCGTTCACGCTCCACACGCGGGCCGGATGCTGCACGCTGAAGGGCACGCTGCCCAGCGCGCCGAGGTGAAACACAACCTGGGCCCCCGTCACCGCTTCGGCAAGGGCGTCGTCGTCGAGGATCGAGGCGTGCGTGAGGCGGATGCGCTGGGGCTCGAGGGCGATGAGCTCGGAGAGGTGCTGCATGCTCGAGTTGGAGAGGTCATCGATCACGCTGATGTGCGCCCCGAGCGAGCACAAGGCATCCACAAGGTGGCTGCCGATGAAGCCCGCACCACCCGTGACGCACACCGCAACGCCCGCGTACGAGCGACGAAGCTTCTCGACCTGTTCGGCTGGCAACCGCATGGGGCATGATATCACGAGACGAAGCTCGCCCACGCGGGCTTGAAAACTGGGCAAAACAAGAAAGGCACCGGCGTGCTTGCGCAGTGCCGGTGCCGAAGAGAGAGTCAGACTTTCGCACGCCACGATCCGGCGTGCTTAGCAGTTGCCGCCCGCGAGCACGGTGAGGAACGAGACAAGGTCGCTGTCATCGGGGAAGAGGCCGTCGTTGTTGAAGTCGATGTCGCCGCAGGCTGAGGTGGGGCAATCGCCGCCCGCGAGGACGGTGAGGAATGCCACGAGGTCGTTGTCGTCGGGGAAGAGGGTGTCGGCGTTGAAGTCGATGCTGTCGCAGCCCACCGTCGAGATGGTGAGGTTGCCGCTGCCCACGGTCGTCGCGTTGCCAGTGCCGACGCGGATGATGACGGGCGTGCCCGCCGTCACGGGCAGATCAAACTGCGACTGCTGGCTGCAACCCGTGACGCTGAGGTTGTCGTTGCAAGCAAGCTCGGTGCCGAAGCACTGGTCGTAGGCGCTGAGCACGGTGTTCAGCGTGCCGCCGCAGGTGCTGAAGCGCACGGTGCCCGATGCGGTGGGCACATAGCGGAACCAGACATCGCGGCTGCGAGCGGTGTTGCAGGCGGCGAGCCAGTCGTTGGTCGCTTCGTTGAGGTCGAAGGGGTTGGCACCAAGGGTCGCGAGCGTCGCGTTCGCGCAGTTGTCGTTCGGTGCCGCAGCGGGGGCCGCGGTGATCGACAAGTTTGCTGTGCTGCTGGCACTCAGGAAGGTGCTCGAAGGAGCCGCGATACGCACGATGTAGGTCTGCCCGCCCTCGAGCGAAGCCGAGAGCACGCGGCTGCGGGTGCTCGTGCAGCCGGTCGTTGGGCCGCTCTCGTAGTTGTCGTTGCACGCGACCTCGCTGCCAAAGCAGTTGGAGTAGACGGCAAGCAGTGTGTCAAAGTTCGCGCCGCAGGTCTCGAAGCGGAAGTTGCCCGAGGAGGCTGGTGTGAAGCTGTAAAACAGGTCGGTCTTCAGCGTGCCGCTGGTGCAGGCAATGCCGAAGTTCTCGTTCGTGTAGGCGTTGCAGACGCTCTGGGCGGGGCTCAGCACGTTCGTGCCCAGCGAGACCACGCGTGCGTTGGCGCACGTGTCGTTGGTTGCGGGCGTGACGAAGGCGGGGTCGACGCTGACCGCTGCGTTGCTAGTCTGGGCGGGCGTGCCACACTGGCCCGTCACGACGGCGTAGTAGGTGCCCGCGTCGCTAGGAGACAACGGGGGCGTGATGCGCAGCAGGTACTGCGTGGCCCCACTGACGACCGAGCCTCCCACCGTCGTGCCGTCGCTCAGGGGCTGGCCATCCTTAAACCACTGATAGGTAAAGCCAGGCGTGCCCGACACGAAGGTGCTCAGCAACAAGCTGCTCGAGCAAGCGGAGAAGGTCGTGTTTGCGGTGGGCTGGGTGGTGATGCTGGGTGCCACGCAAGCGGGGCCGCCCGTTTCCTGCATGATCCAGCCCGGCGCGCCGGGGATGCGCTGCGTGCCGCCCTGGAAACCAACGATCACCGTGCCATCGCGCGAGATGTTCGACGGGAAGCCCAGTACGGGCAGGCCCTTGGTGGGATCGCCGTTATCGCCGGTAGGACCGAAGAACCCGCCCACGCTCACACCTGGCACGCCGCGAGCGGCGTTGTAGTCATACCAATCTTGCAGCACATACTCGCCCGAGGCGTTGGTCGCGATGAAACCGCCCGACATGAAGCTGCCGCACGTGCTGTAGACAGCGGTGCCAACGATGACCGAGGCGTCCTCATTCATCGCCAGGCTTCCGCCCAGGTTGGGCGGCAGGCCGCAGCTGGTGACCGAGCCGGGCAGCCAGCTTGCTGGGGTGTCCAGGTTGCGCCCGATCTCTTCGGGGCCAGTCCAAGTGCTGGTGCCCGCATCCCACGTCCACTTCGCGACGAAGTTTCCGGCCGCGTCAAATGCGCGACCGACGATGATCGTGCCCGCGTCGTTCATCGCCGCGCCACCAGGCGTCGAGCTGCCGCCGCCGCTTGGCAGCAAACTGAACTCATATTGGCCGCTGCCAACGTTCAAACGCCACACCGCCAGCGCGCCGCTATCGCCCACGCCTGTACCGCCAACGTTGTGTTCCTGCGCACCGAGCACCACGCTGCCATCGCTGCTCACGTCATACACGTTGCCCGTGCGGAACATCTGCGTCGGGCTCGAACTGCGCTGAGGCGTGGGCAACTGGATAATCGCGCCGGCACCCGCGTTCGCGTCGGCATCCCACAGGAAGGGCCGCCAGCGGAAGCTGTTGGCGCTCACGGCATTGCCCGCGTTGTTAAAGGTGCTGACATACGCAAGGCCGCCCATGAAGCGACCGGTGCTGCTGATGGTGTGCACCGAGATCGAGTTGCCGTTTGGCTGCCCGCTGCTGCCCGAGCCAAAGACGAGCCCAGCGCGGTTGATAGGCATAGCCCCGGTCCGCGTCCACGAGTTGGTCGCGCTCGACCAGCGCCCACCAACAAACTCTGTTGCAGCAGGCTGCGATGTCGAGGCCGTGAGTACCACGTTGGGATTGAAGATGGGCGAAACCGCCGTTGCGGTGTTGCCGAAGATCTGCGGGCCCGTGTTGAGCAACTGACCGGTCGCGAACAAACCATCAGCAGAGAGTGCCCCGCCCGCAGCACCACCCAGGTCCTGCGAAACGATGCCCGAGCTCGTCACTGCCCAGCGCACGGCACTCGAGATGCTGCCGCCGACGTACACCGTGCCGGCCTGCGAGTTGGTCACGCTCAGCGGCAAGCCACTGCCCAAAGAGGTGAGTGTGGTCTGGGCCAGCGCCACATTCGTCGCACACAGGGCCAAGAGCAATGCAAGGGGAGTCTTCATGGTTTCACACGCCTTCCTTCGAGGGGCAGCCACGCGCAGCTCGGCACCGACTTGCGAGCGACGCGCATGGCTTGAATCAGACAAGAGCATACCGGATTTCGGACTGTTTGCAAAGACAACTTTGCAGAAATCATGCAGGTTGTCTTTGGACTTTGGATTTCTGGTGTAGGATGCAACAGGGCGAGCCTGGCCCCCTCTCTGAAAAAAGGCCTATAACCTACCCTCACTCGATGGTCCTTGATATGGCTCCTGACACGGCTCTCCAACATGTCCAAGTCGTCTCCGAAGCGCGGCAGGCTCTGCACGAGGTGCGGGGCGCGCTCGCGGAGGTCTACGCATCGGCGGGTGCCGACCCTGCCGAGCCCCAGGGCGTTGCACGGCGATACAACCTGAACCGCAATCTCACGTGGAAGCTCTCGCGCGTGCTGCGCAGTGATGAGCCGCTTGCCACGCTCCATCATCTGCCGGGCGCTGGGGGCGTTGAGATTGCCATCCGGGCGTTTGAGGACGCAGGGGCGGACGCGACAGTGGCAGAGCGGCTACGCGGTGCGCTCGCGAACTTGCAAGCCGTCATCGAGCGGCATGCGGGCGACCGCGAGGGGCTCGAGCTGATGCTCGAATCGATGGGGTTGTTCGAGCGCGATGCAACATCCACCAGCGGACGTGAGCTCGCTTTTCGGGGCAACAGCAGCGTGTGGGGATTGCAGTGCAACGCCCGCACGTCGCTCACCGTCATCGCACCCTCTGCGACCGTGCCGGGGAAGCTCGACTTTGCGATCGTCTCGGGCATTGCGGGCCTTCAGCGGCTTCGCCCGGGCGTTCAATGGCGGCTTTATCGCGCGCAAGTACACGATGACAAAGGCTCGATCATGAGCGACGCGGCGAGCGTCGAGCCCCTCGAACCGCGCCGGGAGCCCGACCCGCCCATGATGCTGCGGTCGCTCTGCTCGCCCAACGTGCCGCAACTCATCTCCCGCCCCACCAGCGACGGCGTGGAGATTCTGCTGCCGGGGGGCGAGGTTGGTCGCAGCGCGGCGTTTGACTGCTCGTTTGGATATGTGTTCCGGCGTTTGCCCAACGCCGCGAGCGAGACGAATCGCTTCGCGTCGACGGCGATCACGAACACGATTCCCGGTGAGTTGCTGGTGTTCGATGTCGCGCTGCATCGCGACGTGCAGTTTGACAGCGAGCCCGAGGTCGTGCTCTATGGCTTTCCGCATGGTGGATCGGAGAGCCCAGCGCTGCAGACGGATGAAAACCGCCTGCCCCTGCGCGAGCAGTTGCAGCGCATCGGCGCACACCCTGCGGCACTGCGGATGGCAAGCGTGCCAAGCATCGAGGCAACAGCCGAGCGCATCTACAGCAGCCTGGGCTGGCAGCCCGCAGACTTCCACGCCTATCGCATGGTGCTGGCTCATCCGCCCATGTCGTCGCGATTGGTGATGCGATGGAAGCTGCCCGCGCCGGTTGGCGCGTAGGAAGGTTCGGTTTTAGCACAGAGACTCAGAGACGCAGAGAAAGTGGAGAAGAGAAAGGGGTGGAGAGAAGAAGGGATGGAGGGAAGTAGGGAAGACGGGAGAAAGTGAAGCAGCGCGACGCGGGCACCGCGCTGCGATTGTGAGTTCAACTGCGCGCAGGCACTCCGCGGCTTCCCTCCATCCCTTTTTCCCTCTATCCCTCCATCTCTTTCTTCTCTCCTCTTTCTCTGCGTCTCTGAGTCGCTGTACTGAAACCCGAACCACCCGCGCGCTCCGATCGTTCCAGCAAGCCGCTTAGCAGTCGCCGCCCGCCAGCACGCGCAGGAAGGCGATCAGGTCGCTGTCATCGGGGAAGAGCTCGTCGTTGTTGAAGTCGATGTCGTTGCACGCGCCCGTGCTGCACGTGCCGCCTGCGAGCACCGTGAGGAACTCGACGAGGTCGTTGTCATCGGGGAAGAGGCCGTCGCCATTGAAGTCCAGCGCGTCGCACGAGGGTTCGCACGCATCGAGCACAAGATTGCCGTTGGCATCGAGCGCGGCGTTGATCGCGATCTGGATGCGGTCGGGCACATTGTTGCTGTCGCAATCATCGGGAAGGATGACTCGCAGCGCCGCCTCGGCGTCGATGAGGTTGCCGATGCGCTGCGACGCGGGATACAGCCCATCCTGCTGCTCGGCGCCGGTGCTCTCGATCGCGCTGCGCAGCGTCCACGGGTCGACCGTGTTGCCCTGCTCGACTCGCTCGTAGATGCTCGACAGAGCGGCGGTCGCGCTCGCCACGATCGGGCCCGCTCCGCTGGTGCCGCCGAAATTTGACGTATAGCTGCGATTGACACCCTCCGCGTTAAAGGCATTGCCATAGCCCGTGGTGTAGATGCGCTCGCCCCACCCCTGCACGTTCATGCGGGAGCCATGGCTGCTGTACCACAGCCGGCTGCGCGGCACATCGGATGGCGAGAAGCCAGCCGCAGCGGCGCCCGCACCAACGAAGATCGCGCCGCTGTCGTTCTCGAGCAGGAATGGGTAGTGCCCGTTGTTGCCCGTGCTGTAGATCGGAGCATCGAGGTCTTGCTCGCCGTTCGCGCCGGTGGTCACGACGTGGATGCCGGCATTCACAGCTAAGCGCGTCGCGTCATACGCCGAGACCTGCCACTCCACGGGCACCATGCCCGTGACGAACGCGGGTGGGCTGGTGGGCCCCCACACCTGCTGCTCGATGAGTATGACATCGCCCGGCACCAGCGCCGCGGCGGCGTTCGTGATGCCCGCAGCGACGTTGTATCCCGTCGAGAAGTTCGCGTGCGCAAACCGCCCCACTGCCTGCGGCGCACCACCCACAACGCCCCAGCCGTTGTTGAGGCCCATGAGGATGCCAAACACCGCCGTGCCGTGGTTGTTGTCGTCGAAAGGATCGACACCAGCGGGACCAACCCGCACAATCGGCGGCAAGTCTTCGTGGTTGGCATTGAAGCTGTACTCAACATTGCAGATCGTCGTGAAGCCGCCCAGGCCGCCCGGATAGCTCCAGAGCGACTGCACGCCGTTGCCCAGCGGCGTGGCACGCAAGTAGCCCTGATTGGGGAAGAAGTCGGGCGGCAGCGGTGCCTGTGCGGGCAAGGGCATCGCGGTCGCGCGAGCCACGCCCGGCAGCGCGACGAGCGCGTCGATCACGCCCTCGACGGTCTGCCCAGCGTCGCCAAACACGAAGATGTACTCGTTGCGCAGATCGGGCAGAGGCTGCACGCCGCGCGTGTCGCCCCGCGCGATGCGAGCGGCGATGTTCTTGGTCCCGATCGTGCGGAGACGCTCGAGCTCTGCGTCGCTCACGTGGTGCATGCGAATCCACTCACCCGCGGGCAGCTTGCCCGCAAGCTCGCCACCAGGCCCGAGGGCACCCTCGCGCTCTTCGACAAGTTGACCATCAACCAGTCGCACGGCAAGGCGATCGGCGAAGCGCACGATCACGCGGTCCTGCGCGACGCGACCACCAAAGGCCGCCACCGCCTGAGCACCCGCACCAGCCACGTTGGGCACGCTGGGCACTGCATTGGCCGCAACCGCAGCGGAGAGAAAGCCGCCCGAAAAGCTGGGAACACCGCCAGCCAGAACCACCAACGCGAGGGGAAAGCTCAGCCGCATGACAACTCCTTTTTCAACTCATTGGCCCAACGACATTCAAAAGAATACCGCCGATTTCGGCTGAACGCAATGGATTTCGGGCTGGCGGCTGCGCGAAGATTGTGCGAGGGTGAACGCGTGACCAAGGAAGACCCTTGGGCTCGCCCGGGTGCGGGCTGAAACGCCCGCACTGTCGTGCTCGTTGCCGCACTCAGCACCGCACGCCAGACCCGCTCGTGACCAGCGGCTGGTTTCCGGGCCCGTCGCTTGCCCGCACGAGGGTCTGGGCTATCATCCCCGCTTCGCCGGCCCCATCGTCTAGCCCGGCCTAGGACGTTAGGTTCTCATCCTAAAAACTGGGGTTCGAATCCCCATGGGGTCATTGCCCCCGCTTCGGCGGGGGTTTTTTCTTGTCCCACTGAATCACATGCGGTGCCACTTCGTGACACAACCCCATGCGTCGCCGCGGCTTGTGCCGATCGCCTTGGCGCTCGTGGTTTGTTGGTGTCACGCGGTGGGTGCGCTTGTGCTGCCGGTTTTGTTGCCGCCAGCGTTTGTGGAGTGGGCTGATTCTCGCCGTGGGTGATGCCAGCGACAAGGTCGAATTGGGCATCGGTGGCGTGCTTCGGAGTGCCGCGCGGCGACGGTCAGGTCCACGTTGTGAGCAGCACTGTGCTGTTGAGCCACTGATGGGGGAATAGGCAAACATGCGGAGAGGTCTGTGAGCCTTCCATCGCTTGGGTGATGAACTGGTACAAGGCATGCACCTTCGCGTTCGCAGCCTCGTCGCTCCACGAAATCTGCTCGCATGCGTTGAGCAAAGAACAGCACTTGTCATGCGGGTGCTGGAACTCGTGGGTTGCCCACGAGACCTGCTCCGCTATGGTCCGCCTTCGTCTGCTGCATCGTCACCCACCGCTATCACGGGCGTTGCCTTAGGCACGAACCGTGGGGGCATGGGCATGTCAGCTGGCTTCCGAAACACCACGCCAGCCGCGCAGCTTCGGGCTGCACATCGCCTAGCCACTGCGGCTATTTGAAGCATTCAGGTGCGATTGTGTGTCTTTGCCTATGCAAAGCAACCCCGCTTGGCAGCGGGGTTGCGCGCGTGTGTTGCGCGCGAGCGCAGATGGGAGAGCACGTGGATCTGGCAGTGCGCTATTGCACAATCGCTGCTGCGCCGTCAGCACTCTTGAGGAGGCACGGGTTGCTGAGAAGGACCGCTCCTCCATTCGATGCGGTTTCGTCGTAAGTGCCGCTGAAGATTTGCACGTCGGCGAAGGCGGTGCCGCCTTGCACTTGGGCGACGGCGGTGCGGACACGGCCGTAGGGGTTGTAGCGTGTGCCCCCGCCGCCATTGCCTTGCTGCGCCCAGACCCAAGACCGCGAGGCGGCGATGCGAGCCTGCGAGGCAAAGTCCTTGGTATTGAGAATGAGGAACGCGACGTGGCTATTGGAGTCGCCAATGAGGCGGTTCGGGCAGCCGAAGGGCGTGACATAGGTGATAGAGCTGTTGGACCAGTATGGCAGCAGCGTGCTGGCGCTGCAGCCGTCGCCCGGGCCATAGGCCATGGTGGTGTGCCAGTAATCGGTGCAAAAGACGCGATCGCAGGAGATGACCTTGCCGTGCGGATTGGCGGTGACGGCGGAGCAGCTTGACGGCGGTGTCTGCGCGACGTCATGGCACGCACCGAGGTTGTGACCGAGCTCGTGGGCGAAGATGTCGCCGACGAGCGGGAGACTACCGGTGCGAGCGTTGACGGAGAAGCCCGAGTCACCGCTTTGAATACTCGCACCGGTGGAAGGTCGGTACGCGACGCCAAGCGTGTTTCCCCAGGTCGATTGCCTGATCAAAGCGACAAGATCGGCGCGATACGTGTCTCGAAGCGAGTGGATGTTGTCCATAAACCCCTGTGGATCGGGAGAACTTGGTTCGCAACCGTTTGGTGGGGTGGGGCAACCGATGACTGTCGTGCTTCTATAGGCCAGGCGGTCGAGGTCGATCCCGCCGTCTGCGTCCTCGTTGTATTGCGCTGCGTCCCAGTCGGCGGCCATCAGTCGCATGGTCGCACCGGTGCCTGAGTTGGAGTGCCGAAGGTTCATGTCGGCGATGCACGCTTCGGCTTGCGCAAAGAATGCAGCAGGATTCTGTCCATACCCAGCGCGAGCCTCCGCCGTGCAGATGACCATGACATCGATCGTGCCCACAGGGTCGGTTGGCGCGGAGCGAGTGGTGAAGCCGCCGCCAGAGGGCGCCGGGGTATCGCTAGCCTCGCCCGCGGGCGTCGAAGCGAGTGGATTCATGCTGCACCCATTCGCGCAGGTGCCGCACTGGTGCGGAGGAAGGACGTCGCCTTGCTTTGCAAGCGTGTGCCCCGCGGGCGTGGCTTCGAACGCGGGCATGTATTGCACTTCGTAGCGGCGCTTGTTCTGATAGTCGCGCAGCGTGATGAAGACCGTGTCGTCGTAGCGCACAAGGATGAAGTCGCTCGCGGCGACGCCCGCGATCTGGCCGAACCAGGTGTAGCGTGTGTCGGTTCGATGCTCGCACTTGACGAAGGCGAGTTCGACGACTTCGCCATCGAGCAGAGGCATCGCGACGCGAGGCTGCTGGTCGGGCTTCAGCTGATCGAGCGTTGCAAAGTCAAACGACACGCGGACGCCGCGGCTTTGGTAAGGCAGCAACGCATCGCCCGGCTCTTCGACATTCGCGATGCCCGCGAAGAGCGAGGGCAGCGTCTCGAGGTCGTCGGTGGGTGCGAAGGCTTGGGCGTAGTTGAGAAAGCCCTGCGAGCCTTGGATGGTCGCTTCGCGATCTTGCTTGCGGACCTCGCTCATCAGCTTCGCCGACGCTGGGTCGAGATCGCGGGCGCGGTCCTGGGCGGTGGCGTTGGTTGCGCAGACGAAACTTGAGAACGCAAGGCAAGCGCAGAGGGCGATGCGGGTGATATGGGCGGAATGGGCAAGCCGACTGCGGCGTGCGGTGGGACTGGCATGGGTGGTCATGGGTGTGCTCCGAGCGGATGCTGAATGAAGGGATGTTTGCACGATGCGGAGCAATCACTGCAGGTTGACGAGCACGAGCACTAGGCCCGTCTCTTCGTCAAGGGCAGACATCGCCTTGCCCACGGTCGCGCCGGGTGCCCGGTCGCGATCGCTGACCTTCATCGCATAGCCAGGAAGGTCGCTGGTGGTCAGCAGATCACCCGGCTGAATCTTGCCGTTCGCAGTCGTTGCCTTCACATACACGCGGCCGGTCATCGCCACCTTGTGCTTGCCGTCCATCACGCCGTCTTGACCCATGTGGATGCCGGGGGCGACGCCGTTGGCGCCGCTGATGATGCCGGCGACCTTGCTGTCATACGCGCTGGTGCTGGGCATGAGCTCGCCGGGGTTGGCCGGGTCAATCACCATGAGCGTGCCGGGCTCGATCTCGGTGCTCTGGGAGTTGAAGCCTTCGACGAGGTCGGCACCGCCGCGGATTTCGAGGACGTTGACGCTGAACTTGGTGACGCCCTGAACCGACAGCACATCTGGCGAGTAGATGATGCGTGCGCCAAAGTCGCCCTGGTTCGGTGCGGCATGAAAGTCAAGAAGTGCGAAGCCATTGCTTCCCACGATCTCGACTGCGCCTGCCCCGGTCCCGTTGACGGCGTCCGTGCCCATGTGGACACCCGATACCGTCGGAAGACCGTTGACGAGACCTCGGACGTGCAACGCACTTTGCGGGGCATTCGTGCCGATGCCGACGTTGTTGTTGCCGTTCACCGTGATGGCAGAAGGGCCAGAACCACTCTGAATGTGAATGGACTTGCCGGCAGTGTGTCGGATGACAAGGTCGTCACGAACGGCGCTCTGGCTGAAGAAGGTCGTCGCTGAAGCAATGCCGATTTCCGTGACCGCGCCACCCGCCTGCTTGATTTGGAAGACTGGGTCTCCGGCGGCTTCCACGCGGGTGTTGCCACGCACATCGAGCAGGAATCCCGTCGTCGGCGCGTTGGTACCGATGCCGACACCACCAGTCACACCGCTGATGTAGAAGTCGTTCGCCGACACACCCGAGCGACCCAGGGCAAACGGATTGCGCACGCCTCCGGTCGTGCCGCCAGCATTGAGGTCCCAGCCGCCGGTGAATGGATCATCACGGAAGGACATGGGGCCCGAGACAACGAAGCCAAGGCCGCTGGTTGCTCTGGCGTGCAGGGCTGCCTGAGGATTGCTGGTGCCGATGCCCACGCGGCCAGCGTTGTAGATCGCGTTGGCTCCGCTGAGAGTAAAGGGCGATGCCCCAGCTGGGCCAGCAGGGCCAGTTGCGCCCGTGGCCCCGGCAGGCCCAGTGGCACCTTGCGGGCCGGTGGCACCTGCTGCGCCCGTCAGACCGATCGGGCCTTGCGGGCCAGTGGCCCCAGTGAGACCTGCCGGCCCCTGCGGACCCTGCGGGCCCTGAGCCCCCGGCACGCCATTGAGCGCAAAGAGCGCAAAGGGCACCGACGTGAGCTTCTGGCGTGGCGCGAGCACTTCGTAGGCTCCGCTTCCCGCGGGGTTGCGCACTTCGATCTCCAGCCAGCGGTCCTGGTTTGTGCTAAACGGCGCTGCGCCAAAGTCGAGCTCAGCGTTGAACTTTCCTGCGACGATGGGCGTTGCCAGCGCGGTCAGCGTCGTGCCGATCTGCGTGCCGCCAGAGGCTGCGTCCCACAGCGAAAAGCGAATGTCCGCGTCGCCAGTCGCGGCGATGCCAGCGACATCGAGCTGGCCCTGATAGGTAAATGCCGTTGTCACCTGAGCAACCGCAAACTGGCTGCCGGCAGCGAGAACGAGGGCGGAAGCGAGGGCACGAATCTTGTGAGTACGCACGGGCAATCTCCTCAGTGGGGACGAAACGTTGGCGGTCTACCGCTTGCTGCCGGGGCGAGAATCGCACGCCCCACACGGTCATCCACGAAGGATGCCCGGGGGAGAGAGCACGAATATTCAGATTTGTCGTGGAAAGCTGATCCTCCCACGCCCAAAGGCACGTAGTTCTCTGTGGGACGCCGCTTCTTCTGGCGGTGCCCCGTCCAAGAATGCCTCGCGATGCACACACCCGCTTCCATCACCGAGGTTCTTGCCAACGCACGCCCGGGCGAGCCATCCTCGACCGATATGCTGATTCCGCTCGTGTATGACGAGCTGCGGATGCTCGCAGCGAGCTACCTGAAACGCGACGACGCGTACACCCTGCAGCCCACAGCGTTGGTGCACGAGGCCTTCATCAAGCTCGTCGGGCGCGATCGCGAATGGGCCGGGATGGACCACTTCAAGGCCGTCGCAGCCAAAGCAATGCGGCAGGTGCTGGTCGATCGCTATCGGGCCCGCAGCGCCATCAAGCGAGGCGGCACCGACAGGCAGCGCGCGGTGGGCGTCTCGATCGAATCGCTCGGTGTCGAGTCTGCCACGCTCGACATGCAGGTGCAACACCTCGATGAACTGCTCACCCTGCTCGCGCAGAGCTCGCCTCGCGTGGCGAACATCGCCGAGATGCGCCTGTTCGGCGGCATGGAGATCGAGCAGATGGCTCGCGTGCTGGGGGTCTCGGAGATGACCGTGAAGCGCGACTGGCAGGTGGCGCGGGCATGGCTTGCGGCAAAAGTGCAGGAGTAGAAAGTGCAAAATTCGAAAGTGCAAGATTCGAAAGTGCAAGATTCGAAAGTGCAAGAGTAACCGCTTGACCGACGAGCCCGCCCAACCCAGGCCCATGCCGCCCCCCGCGACCACGCCCGAGGGCTCCACGCTCGATCGCGCAGCCGAGGTGTTTCATCGCGTCCGCCTGCTCGGGCTCGCGCAGCGCGACGAGGCGATCGCCGCCGCATGCCAGAACGACGCGTCGCTCGAGGCGACCGTGCGCCTGCTGCTCAAGGGCGACAACGCGGCCTTGCCCGTCGAACGACTCGCCGACGACATCCGCGCCGTGCATGAGGTGCTGAACCTGGAGGGCGCCACGGCTGGGCATTCCTCCGCGCTCTTCAAGGCCGACGGCACACACATCGGGCCTTATCGCCTGCTCGAGCGCATCGGCGAGGGCGGGTTTGGTATCGTGTTCATGGCTGCGCAGGAGCATCCGGTGCGACGGCGTGTCGCGCTCAAGGTCGTCAAGCTGGGCATGGACACCAAGCAGGTCGTCGCTCGCTTCGAAGCCGAGCGGCAGGCCCTTGCGCTCATGGACCATCCGTGCATCGCACGCGTGTTTGATGGCGGCGCAACGCCCACGGGCAGGCCCTACTTCGTGATGGAGCTGGTGCGGGGCGTGCCAATCACCGAATACTGCGACAGCCACAAGCTCGGCCTGCGAGGTCGACTCGGGCTCGTCTCGCAGGTGTGCAACGCGCTGCAGCACGCACACCAACGTGGCGTCATTCACCGCGACATCAAGCCCAGCAATGTGCTGGTCGTTGCCGAGAACGGCGCGCCCACGCCCAAGATCATCGACTTTGGTATCGCGAAGGCAACCACAGGCCGACTGACCGACCGCACGCTCTTTACCGAGCTGCGCCAGATGATCGGCACGCCCGCCTACATGAGCCCTGAGCAAGCAGGGCAAACCAGCGAGGACGTTGACACCCGCACCGATGTTTACGCCGTGGGCGTGCTGCTCTACGAACTGCTCACCGGCGCTACGCCCTTTGACTCCAAACGCCTCGCCTCCGCCGCCTACGGCGAGATCCAGCGGATCATCCGCGAGGAAGACCCACCCAAGCCCAGCACGCGCGTCGCCAGCAAGCCCGGCACGCTCATCGGCGTCGCCGAGAAACGCGCAACCGCGCCGACGAAGCTCAGCACCACCATCCAGGGCGAACTCGACTGGATCGTCATGAAGGCGATGGAGAAGGACCGCACGCGCCGGTACGACTCCGCCGGAGCCTTCGCGGCCGACATCGAGCGTTACCTCACGGGCCACGCCGTCAGCGCCGCGCCGCCCGGGCGCGCGTATCTCGTTCGCAAGTTTGTTCGTCGCAATCGCGGCGCGGTGATCGCTGGCGGGCTGCTGACCCTCGCGGTGCTGGCGGGGCTGGCCGGCACGAGCGTGGGCCTGGTGCGCACCGAGCGAGAGCGCAAGGTGGCCGTTCGCGAGAGGGAGCGAGCGGATCTGAACGCCGGACAGGCTCGCGAGGCGGAATCCCTCGCCACACGCCAGGCGTATTCCGCCAGCATGCTCTCGGCCTCGGCGGCGATCAACAACGTGCAGTTCGCCGCGGCGGGGTCTTTTCTCGAAGCCGCGCCGCAGTCGCTTCGCGGGTGGGAGTGGCGGCTGCTGCACGCGCGGCTTGATACGTCGATCCGGGCGTTCCCGACCACGAGTGCTTCGAGTGGCTTGCCGTTGCTTCCCCAGTTCTACGGACTGCACGTCCACCCAGACGGTCAGTCTCTCTTCACGACCGATCGCCACGCCGACCCGGCGGCTCAACGCTGGAGTGTGAAGACCGGGGAACTGCTTCAGTCCTTTGCGCGGCTGAGTCTGCCGACCACGCAGCCGCCGCTCATGGTCGAGACGCTGCTCTCGGCCGACGGCTCACGTCTGTGGCTCCACGCGATACCCCAGTCACAAAGGGTCGACTTCGTGCTCGAGACGTGGGATGTTGCCTCCGGCGCTCGCGTCGATCGTGCCACCTTTGCGCCGCCGCACTTTCCGGGGCTCGAGGTGCGCGTTTCTCCTGATGCGACACGGGTGCTCTTTCAACCCCTCGATGCGGCGACGTGGACACTGACAGACACGGCCGGCCGCGTCCAGGCCACTTCCACCGCGAGCCAGATGGCGATCCATGAAACTATGCCGTTCAGCCACGACGGCAAACGCGTCGTGGGGTTTGACCGAGACTACCGCACGATGACGATCTCCGACGCGCAGTCACTCGCGCCGCTGTCAACGGTGCCGCTCGGATCGGCGATGGTGATGAAGACCGCCTTTTCTCAGGACGAGCGCTGGCTCGCACTCGCCGTTGATGGCGGCTTCGCGCAGGTCTTTGACACGGCCGCGAGCCCGCCGACATCTGTGCGGATGCCGCACCCGGCCCGCGTGGGCAATGTGGCGTTCTCGCCCGATGCATCGGTGCTTGCCACCGTCGCCGAAGATCGTGCGATACGTGTCTGGGATCGCGCAAGCGGCGAGCTGCTGGCGACCTATCCAAGCCCGTCACTGATCAACGCTCCGCTGGCGATTCTGCCCGATGGCAAGACGGTCGTGGGGCAGGAGACCGACGGCCACGTGCGATTCTGGGATCTCACGGCGGAGCAAACGCGCGTGCTCCGTGGGCACACCAGCATCGTCAGCAACGCGATGTTCGTCCCCAACAACCCAGCCGGGCTCATCATCTCGGGCGGCTGGGACGGCCAATCCGGCTCGGCGCGTTCGCTGCGGCTGTGGGATGAGGACTCGGGCGAGCTCGTCACGACGCTCGATGGCCCGTCGACGGGCATGATCCAGCTGCAGCATCTCGCCTGCTCGCGCGATGGCACGCGGGCCGTGGCCGCATGGGGCAGCCCCCTCGTTGAGCACCGGCAGGTGGCGTTGCTCGATCTGCAAACGGGCCAGAGGCTGTGGACCAGACAGGCTCCCCAGGACGGTCCCGTGCTCTTTGTCGCCATTGCGCCCGACACATCGGCGGTGTATATCGCCGAGCGTGCGAGCTTCGGCACGGTCGATGGACAGGGGTACCAGCTCAACCTCCTCGACCCCGCCAGCGGCGAGATCGTCGCGACGCGCGTGATGGAGGCCAAGCCACGCTGGAGCTTTGCCCTGACGCCCCAGGGCGATGCCCTGCTGGCCATGCCGTTCAGCCGCGAACCGGGCGAAGAATCGCAGGAGCCCACCACGATGCTGGTGCTCGACCCCAGGACGCTCCAGACGGTCCGCATGATCAAGAACATCACCGAGCCCGTGCACACCATCACGTTTGCGCCGGATGGCAGACGTTTCGCGACGTGCAACTGGGATGGATCGGTCCGGCTCTATGACTTCAACAGCGGCTCGCGCCTCGCCACGCTCTCCGGCCACGTCGATGTCGTGATGGCCGCCGCCTTCAGCCCCGACGGCAGACGCCTGGCCACCGCCGGCAAGGACAGGCTGATCCGCATCTGGAGCCTGGAGACGTTTGACCAGGTGGCCATGCTCGGCGGCCACGCGGGCCACATCGGCGACCTGGACTGGGACGCGACCGGCGAGCGACTGCTGTCGTGCTCGGGCGATTCAACCGTGCGGATTTGGGAACCGGTTCCCGTTCGCACGCGCGTCGAGGCTCGCGATGCTCGGGCAGATGCGGTGTTGCGAATGCAGCCAACTGTCGACACACTCTTGACGACGCTTGCTGATCCCCAGCGAGTGCGAGAGAGTATCACAAACAACGGCTCGCTGACCCCGCTCGAGCGTAAGACGGCGTTGCAACTCGTTCTTGCAAGAGGCGTGAACAACGCGATGCCGTTGCGGTGAAGCAGCCAGCCGCACAACGTCGCGCTGACTCGAACCCGATGCGAAGCGGTCTCGCAACCGAGGCCTTTCGCGAGAACGAGCGGCTTGCGGCGCAAGCCTGCAACACCGAATGAATGAACCCGATGGGGTCGTTGCTCCCACTTCGGCGCGGGTTTCTTCTTGGGCTTGTGCGCCGTCTGCGTTGTCTGCGCGGCTCTTCCTGGGCCTGTCACGTCGCGCTACTCGTCAACCGGTGCCGCCAGCATGGCAAGCCCGGGCGTTGCGCTCTTCCCGTTCTCGTCGAGCGTCAGCTCTGGGATTTTGCCGTCCTGCTGCAGGCCCACGAGCTTGGCGTAAAGACCGCCCGCGGCGAGCAGCTGGGCGTGGGTGCCTTGCTCCGCGATTGTGCCTTTGTCGAGCACGAGGATGCGGTCGGCGGAGCGGATGGTGCTGAGGCGATGGGCGATGGTGATGCACGTGCGGCCCGAGCGGAGGGCGGCGAGGCTGGCCTGGATGCGCTGCTCGCTCTCAGAGTCGAGGTTGCTGGTTGCTTCGTCGAGAATGAGGATGCGCGGGTTCGCGAGTAGCGCGCGGGCGATGGCGAGGCGCTGCCTTTGGCCACCAGAGAGTCGCACGCCGCGTTCGCCGATCACGGCGTCGTAGCCGCCCTCCACTTGCAGGATGAACTCATGCGCGGCAGCGGCACGGGCAGCGGCGATGATCTCCTCGCGCGTTGCGTCGCGCTTGGCGTAGGCGATGTTGTCGGAGATCGATCCATCGAAGAGAAAAACTTCTTGCTCTACGATGCCAAGCAGGCTGCGATAGTCGCTCACGCGGATGTCGCGAAGGTCGGTGCCATCGAGAGTGATGACGCCTGAGGTCGGGTCGTCAAAGCGGGCGATGAGGTTGCAGAGCGTTGTCTTGCCGCTGCCCGATGGGCCGACGAGGGCGAGGGTGGAGCCTGCGGGGATTGTGAATGAGACACCAGACAGCACGAAGGCTGGCGGCGGGGCCTCGGGCGGCGAGGGCGCACCGGTCGCCTTAGCCGCATCGGTCCCACCCGATGCTGCTTGCGGCTTTGGGCTGCGCGGGCTTGGGTAGCGATAGCTCACGTTGTTGACGCGAATCTCGCCGCGCACGCTGCGGGCTTCCAGAGCCTTGCCCTGCGGCGCATCGCAGAACTCGGTGGGCTCGCTGAGCAGCGCAAGAAAGCGGTCGAACGCCGCGAGGTTGGTCTGGACGCCACTCGCCGTCGAGACCAGCGTCTCGAGCGGGCCAAGCAGCATGAGCAGATAGGTGCTGAACATCATGACATCGCCAATGGTGAGCGATCCATCGACGACGCGCGAGCCGCCATACACCAGCACGCCCGCGGTCGCTGTGGGGATGAGCAGGGCCCAGGCAACGTCGGTCATGCGGCTCCACCACCAGCTCAGCACCTCGAGGCGGGCCATGTAGTGCTGGCTGCGCACAAAGGCCGCGCCGGCGCTCTTGCTGCGACCAAAGGCGCGGAGCACGCGCACGCCCGCGAAGGCCTCGGTCGTGAAGGCATCGGCGGTGGTGCGCACCTGCTTGGCATCGCGCAGCACGGGGCGGATGCGCGTGATCCACGCGCGATGCGTGATCCACACCGTGGGCAGCAGCAGCAGCCCGCCCAGCAGCATGCGGTAGTCTGTCCACGCGAGCACCGCGAGCGTGCCGAAGAGCTGCACGATCGCGCGCCAGGGGCTAAAGATGAGCGAGAACAGCAGCTCGCCCGCAAGGCCCGCATCCTCGCGCAGCAGGCTTGCCATGCCGCCCGTTTTGTAGTGCTGGATCCGATGCAGCGGCAGTCTCAGCGCATGGGTGAAAGCACGCTCGCGCCACGAGGCTTGCACGCGCTTGGTCACGCGGGTGATCTGCCAGCGCGCGATGGTGCCCAGCGTGACCGCAAGCGCGGTGACGCCCACCATACCTATGCCCAGCAGCACGAGCAGACGCTTGCGGTCGGCACTTGCGAATGCACCATCGGGCTCGACGTTGGCCCATGCCTTGGCCCAAAGTGGCAAGCCCGATGGGCCCGGGTTGTCGGTCGCGATGTAGTCAATCGCGACCTTGGTCGCAGCGGGCAGCACGAGCCCGAGCAAGGCCGTGAGCGTGAGCGTGCAGAGGCTGAGGATGAGCCAAGCGCGATGCTCGCGCGTGCGGGCAAAGAGCTCGCGCAGCAGCGCGCCAAGGCCAAGCTCGCGCGCGTTGCGGTCACGCTTTGGCGCACCGTGCGCGCCGTCGCTCGATTGCGTCGCCCACGCTGGGTCGGTCTTGCGGCGATGCAGATACGCCGCGTAGCGAGCCCGGCTCGATGGCGGGGCCTTGGTTGGAGCGAGAGGATTTGTTGTGGGGCGTGTCACGAGCTGCGATCGGTCGCGGGGCGTTGCGTGGGCTTATGCGGTCACTGCGACGTGCGCGCGTGTCGCGGCAAGCCATGCGTCGAGATATGGCGGGGCGTTCGACGCGAGCGTGGGAAGCTGCAGGGGCTGCGACGCACCCCCAAGCAGCGCAGGCAGCAGCATGCGGGCAAGCTGGGCTGGAGCATCGCTGGGCGCGAGGCGCGCAGCCGCAACATCGCACCCAAGTTCTCCAAGCACGCGGGCGTCGCCCTCGCACAGCACGGGGAGCACGCGCCGGGCGATGCACGCGTGCACCAGCGTCGCAAGGGCCCAGCGGTGCGAACCCTGCGCGAGCGCGAAGACCGCCGCCGCCGAGCAAGCGGGCAACCAACGCATGAGGGGCGCAGAGGTGTGCAGCACCTGAGCGACCAAACCTCGCTCGAGCACCACGCGGCGCGACGCGGCGAGATAGCCCGAAGCATGCTCCGGAATCACGCAGGTGTGCAGCAGTCCGCCCGCGTGGAGCACGGCGCTGAGGGCGGTCATGTCCGCCGCGTTGCCCGGGGCTGCGGGGTCGGCAAGCAACGCGACGCGAGTGGGAAAGCGCGGAGCATCGCCTGGCATGCTGCCCCACTGCTCCTGCTCGACTGGCTGCGCCGCGGGCAAGACGCGCGCGAGCTGCGCTGGCGTGGGCAGCGCGAGCGCGACGGGCGGCACAGCCGCTTCACCTTGCGGGGCATGCAAGGTGTGCACGCTGCCCGCATCAACATCCACCCATAACCACGTTGCTCGGGGCGCAGCGCTCGCGCAGCGACGGACGAGGCCCAGGGCACTGCGCATCGCCCCGCCCCAGCAGACGATCGTGCCGGGCTGCACGTCGCTCCTGCGTAGCAGCATGCGCAAGCCCGGGCCCATGCGCGACTGCGCATGCAAGGGCGGCAGCAGCGAGGCGTGCAGAGCGAGGCCCACGCTCTGCGCATCGGCCTTTGCTTCGTGATTGCCCACGAGCAGGGCGTGGTGCGACGCATCGTGCTGCTGCAAGCAGCGCACCGCAAGCAGCGGCGCGAGCCCGCCCACATGCAGCGAGGGACTGCCCGCAGCATGAAACCACGCGAGCGGACGCGGTCGCGGCTGGAGGATGTGGAGCGTGTGAGACATAAGGGCGAGCGGCCTCAGGCGAGAGCTTGCTTGAAAGACCAGGCAACGACAGGAAACGCTGGCTGCAACACTGGACTAAACACTGGACTAGATGAATCGCATGAGCATCGGGATGATGAACAGTCCCAGCAGGACGAGAGCCGTGATGATGGCCCACTTCGGCACGCCCGCGTCTTGCTCTCGCATGTTCACGGCGTAGCCGCACTTCCAGCAGAGCTCAACGTCGTCGTAGAGCGTGGTGCGACACTTGGGGCAGGGGCGGGTAGCGTCGGAGAATGCCTCGATGTCTTCGGGGCGTGGGTCGTCGGAAGAGGTAGGCTTGCGCGGGCCGGGGCGAGGCATGGATGATGGTAGAACCAGCGATGTGCCCGAGGGCATGATTCGCAGAGGGCAGAGCGAGTGTGTACCCTCGATTCCCATGGTCTCAAACGCGATGATGAAGGCCGACGTGCTCTTGCAGCGAGGCCAATATGCCCAGGCCGAGCCCCTGATTCGTCAGCACCTGCGGGCAAAGCCCAACGACGTGCTCGCGCACGAGTGGCTCGGCGCCTCGCTGATGTTCCAGCAGCGCTTTCAGCAGGCGGAGTTCAGTGCGCTCCGCTGCATCGCACTCAGCGAGGCTAGCCCGGGCGTGCCGGGGGGCGGCATCTCCGCTGTGGATTTGTCGCGCCGCTATGAGCTTGCGGCGAACATCTATGGCAAGCTGGGTGATGGCGATCGGGCGCTCAAGTTTGGCAAGCTCGCGGTGCAGACGCACGCATCGCCCGCAGCCCTGAACGTGCTCGCTGCGGTGCACCTGCTGCGCGAGGAGCCCGGGCAGGCGTATGAGCCGCTGAGCAAGGCCTACGCGATGGGAACGGCTGACATCTCCATTGCGAGCAACTACGCCTTGCTGCTCGGTGAGCTTGGCAAGCCCGAGGAATCAATCGCGGTACTGCTGAAGACACTGCGGACCTTTCACGACCCGATGACGATGATCCAGGTCGTGTCCGGGCTCAACTACCCCGTGCCAACGCAGGGCAACGTCGCCGACCCGTTGCCCGCAAGCCCCGACGACCCCGAGTGCATCGACGCGCAGTTCAAGCTGGGGTTTGCCAAGCAGCACGGCGCGTTTGTGACGGCCCTTGCGGTGGAGGAGCTGGGGGGCCGCCCACACCTGCACGGCGTGACCGACTTCTCGCCCGATCGCCCGCTGCGCGTCGGGATTATGAGCTACGACATCCGCCGGCACTCGTGCAGCTATTTTCTCAGGCCCCTATGCAAGCACTTGCGGCGGGAGGGGCTCGCCCTCGTAGGGATCTCCAACTCGTCGCAGGTTGACGAGGTGACCAACGAGCTGCGGGCAGGCTTTGATGAATGGGTGCACCTGCCCGGGGCGGTGATTCCGACAGTCGCTCGCGCCGTCGCGCAAGCGAAGATCGACGTGCTGATTGAGTGCGGCGGCTACACCGCGAACACGCCCATGTTTGCCTGCGGCATTGGCCCAGCGCCGGTGCAAGCAACGTATCTGGGCTATCCGGGCAGCACGGGGCTGCCCCGCATCGCGTATCGCATCGTGGATGATCGCACCGACCCTGCGCCGCAAGCCGACGCGCACTGCACCGAACACCTGCTGCGTTTGAAAGACTGCTTCTTATGCTTTGACCCAGGACCAGAGTGCCCGCAGCCGCGAAGCGAGGGCGTGATGGGCCCTGCCGATGCGATCGGGGCGGATGGGCTGCCCCGCCCGCTGGTGTTTGGCAGCTTTAGCACGGCGATCAAGCTCTCGCGCGCGACGTATGACCAGTGGTGCGCGGTGCTGCGCGCTGTGCCGCGCAGCACGATGCTCATCAAGGCGAGCATCCTGGGCACGCAGGAAGCGCGCGACCATGCCCTGCGCCAGTTTGCCGAGCGCGGGGTCGACCCAGCTCGCATCGAGCTCATCGCGCGTGTGCGCGATCAGGCGGCACACCTGCGGATTTATGACCGCATGGACATCGCGCTCGACACCTATCCGTATGTGGGTACGACGACGATCTGCGAGTCGCTGCTCATGGGCGTGCCGTATCTCTCTCGCTATGGCAAGCAGCACGTGAATCGCGTGGGGCTCAGCCTGCTCAGTGCGTCGGGCGTGCCCGAGCTCGCGTGCGAGAGCGTGGAGCGGCTGGTGGCGGTCGCGAAGGAGCTCGACAGCGACCGGGCAAGGCTCGCTCGCTATCACCGCACGCTGCGGGACACCATGCTGCAGAGCCCCGTGGGCGATGGCAAGGCCTTCGCCGACAAGTTCGCGGAGGCAATCCGCTGGATGTGGAAGCAAGAGTGCGCAAAGCAAGCAAGCGCGGCGGCGCGGTAATCGCCCGAGGCTGCGGCGCGGGAGATTCGGTTCTTCGCACAGAGACTCAGAGACGCAGAGGAAGAGGAGAAGAGAAAGGGGTGGAGGGAGCGAGGGAAAAAGGGATGGAGGGAAGCTGCTGAGCGCTAGCGATAGTCTCGCGTCAGCGTGGCGACGACCTGCCAAAGTCACGCTCCGTCAGTTTGTCCCTTCTTCCCTTCATCTCTCCATCCCTCTTTCTTCTCCTCTTCCTCCGCGTCTGTGAGTCTCTGTGCTGAAATCCGAGCTTTCCCTACGCCAGCCCATGCAAGAAAAGTCCCGTCGCGAGCTTCGGATAGAAGAACGTGCTCTTCTGCGGCATGAGCTGGTTTGCGCGGCTGACCTCGCGCACCGCTTGCAGGGGCGTGGCACGCACGATCACTCCAAGCTGCGCGAAGCCCGCACCGCCCCCCGCGCCGGTCTCGGCTCCGCTGCCGATCTCCTCCACCTCGCGGATGGTGTGCGGGAAGGCCCACTTCACGGGCTTGCCTTCGTTGAGCATGCCCTGGCAGAGCTTCTCGACGATCGTGTATTGGCAGAACGCCACCGAGAGTTGCCGCCACGCCTTGGGCTTTTCTGGGAAGCGCCGCGACAGCGCATCGGGCATCGCAGGAACTGCCACGCACCCTTGCTTGCGAGCAAAGTCCCACAACGCAAATCGCTCTTCTCCCATGCCCGTCAGGTCGTGCAGCGCTCGCTCCACGCTGCGCAGGTCCCCCGCGATGGGCTCCACGCGAATATCTTGCGAGGCAGCGGCGAGGAACTTGTCCCACGAGTAGCCGCTCATGCCGCCCAGCACGCGGTGCGTGGGCCAGATGACCAGTCCCGGGTCGCTCATGCTCACCAGCACCATCATGCTCTTGCGAGCGGGGTGACTCTCGGGCACGGTTCCCTGCGACTCAAGATGCCGCAGATAGTTCAGCCCCGTCGTGTAGCGATGGTGCCCATCGGCGATGAAGATGTCCTCGCCCGCGAGCGCATCCTGATACGCGCGAATCGTTGCCGCATCGGTGATCGTCCAGAGCTCGTGCCGCACGTTGTCGTGCGCGGTCAGGGCGTGCACGTCCGCAGCCCGCGATGCCATGATGCTGCGCACCAGCGTGGTTGCCTTGCCCCCGTCATCAGCGTGCAGCCCAAAGATGGGCGAGAGCTGCGTCTGCGTGCTCTTCATGAGCGCGAAGCGATCTTCCTTCGGCCCACTAAAGGTCTCCTCATGGGGCAGCACGCCCCCGCCCGCGCGCGGACCAAAGGGCACGACATCCACCGTGCACGCCATGCCGCAGCGCTGCACGGTGGTGGGCACGCCACCCTGCTCACTCACAAACGTCTGGCGATACGCAAACATCGCCGGCTGCTCGCGGCGCTTGAGCGTGCCCGCTTGCAGCAGCGCTCGCAGCGCAGCGCCAGCTCCGTCATACGCGGCTTGCGGGCCCAGTTCCTTCGCGGGCGTGTGGGGCAGGTCAATCCCCACGATGTTGCTCGGGCTCTGCGCCAGCAGCCTGGCCTTGCCTGCCGCGTCGAGCACGTCGTAGGGCGGAGCAACGAGGGCGCTCTGGTCCTTGGTCTGATATTGAATCGCCGCGAAGGGGTAGGTGCTGGGCATATCGGCGGCAGGGTAGTGCCCAACCCCCCCAGCGGGCCCGGCGAAACTGCCTGCAACCAAGCGGGGCAAACCCCCAACAATCGTGCATGGAGATTGCAACGTTGGCACAAACGGTTGCGGGCCAGGCCGCGCTCGCGCAGGCGGGGGCCTCGCCCTCAGCGTGGGAGGTCGCGCTCAGCGTCGCGGCTGGGCTGGGCATCGCCGCGGCCTGCGGGTTTCGCGTGTTTGTGCCGCTGCTGGTGCTTGCGGTGGCGAGCAAGGCGGGGCTCGTGGGGCTGGGCAGCAACTTCGCATTCCTGGCCACCTGGCCCGCGATCATCGCCCTGGGCGTGGCGTGCTTGGCAGAAGTCAGCGCGTTTCACGTGCCATGGCTCGACCACGCGCTCGACACGCTCGCGGCTCCGGCGGCTGTCGTCGCAGGTGGCGTTGCGATGCTCACGCAGATGGGCGCGATCAACACGCCCATGGATCCTTGGATGCAGTGGCTGCTCGGTGCCCTCGCGGGCGGCGCAGCGGCGGGCGTCGTGCAGGCGGGCACGATGCTGATGCGCGGGCTCTCGACCCTCACGACGGGCGGCCTTGCCAACCCCGTGGTCGCAAGCATCGAGACATTGCTCGCGCTGCTGGTGGCGGTGCTCGCCATCGTGGTGCCCATGCTCGCGATCGTGGCGGTGGCCCTTGCCGTCATCTTCGCGGTGCGTGCGGGGCGGCGGTGGAAGGCGAAGCGGGCGGGGCGGGGGGTTGTTGTGCCTGCTCCGCATGTTGCGGCACAGTGAGCGTGCTTGGTAATGCAGGTCGGACCGTAGTCGCCTGTCGCGCCGCTCACTTCACGCGCTTCGGCGGGGCAAATGCGAACGCGAGGCACAGCGAGAGCCCAAGCCCGCAGAACATCGCTCCGGGCAGCGCGAGGTTCGCGGCTCGCAGCGCGTTATTGAACAGCTTCACGGTTGGGCCGATGCCACCTTCCTGCGGCATCGTCGTCAGGGCGGCGGCGAACTGCCAGGTGTTGTCCTGCAGTTCGCCCTCCTTGGCTTGCTTGAAGGGACCGCCCGTGGGGTATCGCAGGCGGCGCTCCTGGCGAATCGTGCCATCGGGCATCAGCTCGTAGATGTCAAAGCTCCACCGCTTCTTCCACACGCTGCCCCACGTTCGCATCTCCTCGGGCGTTGGCAGCGGCGGCGGCACGCGCGACACGACCAGCAGGCGGTCGGGCTGGGTGGTCGCCTCGCCCCGCTCCATCTTCGCGAGCACCTCGCGCGTGTCGGTGCCCGTCGCCTCCACCATGCGGATGACGCGCAAATAGTCGTTGTGCGCGAGCAGATCGGGCAGCGTCACGCTCGCGGGCACTTGCACGGGAATGCGCACGCGCGCAGCGGGCGACGCCCCGCCTTCGTCACTGCCAAAGACAACATCGATGGCATCCGCCGGCGTCTCGGGGCTGTTGAAGCTCGGGCGGCCGTCCTTGTGCGTCGTGGGTGTGCCTTCAGGAAAGACGTCGACGAACTGCACGGGCCTGCCCGCGTACGTGAACTCGCGCTCGTACACGCGCTTGATCGCGAAGAGCTTGCGTGGATTGTCGGTGTTGAAGCGGTGGATCGCGACGATCATCGTCGCGACGCACGCGCACAAACCCAGAAAGAACACGCCCGCAACCAGCAGCAATCGCTTGCGGGTGCGGGCGGACGAAGGGTCGAGCGGGGCGGGCTTTGTCACGGCAAGGCTGGGTTCGCTCGAGAGGCTGGGAACGATGCCGACACAGAGCAGGGAAGACACGAAAACGCCTGCGGGTGAATGAGGCACGATCGCGGTTGGCGGCACGCCCATCGCTTTGGCGAGGCCGCCCCACCGCTCGCCGTGAGGCAGTTAGTGCGCGCCCGCCGGCTTGGCTTCGGGCTTGGATTCAGGCTTCGCTTCTGGCTTGGCATGATCATGGCCATCGTGCTTGCCGTCGTGCTTCGCATCGTGCCCGTGGGCCCCCACGGAGGTGCTCAGCGCGCCGGTCAGGCCCGTCACGGTGCGGCTGCGGCTCGCGGTGTTGCTCGCCTCGTGACCGCCATGCCCGTGCCCGTGCGAGTCGTGCTTGATCACGCTCTTGATGGCGGCAAACTTCTCTGCCCCCCACTTGTCCTCGTACTTCTTCTTGGCAATGGTCGCGAAGCTGTTGGTGCCATCGCCCGAGCCGCCAGGAATCACCTGCTTGCCCTTGTCGGCATACACGCGGTCGCGCGTCAGCAGGTCGAGGCTGGTGAAGACCAGGAAAAGGGCCACGCACAAGATCGTGAACAGCATCACGATGGTGTTGATGGGGTTGTCGTACCGCAGCTGCATGAAGAACGCCATCACCAGCACGCACTTCACGGTCGCGATGATCATCGCGCCCACGATGTTGATCCACCCCGGGAGCACGATGTTGAAATAGTCCATGATCCAAACTTCAAGCTGCGCAACGCCCACCGTGAGCAGCGTGAAGAACAGCAGCAGCCCCAGGATGGTGCCCAGCGTGATGGGCGGCACGATGACGTGACCATGGCTGTGGCCATGATCGCCTGAGCCGTGCGAACCGTGAGTGTCGTGCGATGCAACGGAAGCGGACATGGGGAAGGCTCCGGAAGTAGACAGCAATCAAGCGAGCAAGCAGAAGCGATGCGAGAAGGCGAATGATGGGCCCACTTTGCCCGTGCGTTCATTGTGCCCGGTGCGTTAGTGAATGAGATACAGCAGCGGGAACAGGAAGATCCAGACCAGATCGACAAGGTGCCAGTACAGGCCCGTGATCTCGACGAAGGTGTAGTGCCCCGGGCCATAGTGCCCCTTGCGAGCCCGCCACCACGCCCGCGCGATCAGGGCCATGCCGATGACAACGTGGCTCGCGTGGATGACCGTGCCCGAGTAATACACCGCCCACCAGATGGGCATCTGCGGGCTACTCGCAAACGGATAGTCAAACATCTTGCCCGGACGCTTGCCGCCATACCCCTCGACGAACTGAATGAGCCCGCCCAGCTTTGCCTGCTCGGGCACGATGTTCGCCGTGTACTTGCTCAGCGCGGGGTCGAACGAGAAGAAGTACCCCGACCACTTGGGCATGTACTCAAACCCAAACTTCACGAGCAGGAAGGTGAGGCCAGCGAAGAAGGTGATGACGAGCATCCGGCGGGCGCGCTCTTGCTTGTCGGTCTGAAAGCAGTAGATCGCATAGGCCATCGTGAAGCTGCTCACCAGCAGCACCACGGTGTTGATGGTGCCCACCTTCCAGTCCAGCGCTTTGCTGCCCTCGGCCCAGGCCTCGGGGTACATCGCGCGGAAGAGCGCGTACGCACAGAAGATGCCCGCAAACAGGAGCACTTCCGTGCTCAAAAAGAGCCAGAAGCCAAACTTGCTGGCCTCGAACTCATCGTGCGAGTTGCGAAAGTGGTGCCCGAACTTGTAGCGTGCCCAGAGCGGGCGCGCATCAGCCGCTGCGCCACCAGACTGGCCACCGGGCTGGCCACTCGACTGGGTTGGATACGTGCTCATCGCGAACCTCATCCTTCAGTTGCTCCGCTTCCCCTGCGGTCATCCTCATCAAACGCCATCGATCGCAAACCTCGGACAATGCCGCTGCGAGCGTGCTTCGGCTTCGCAGCGACCAGAAAACTCACTTAGTGCCCGCCGCCCTTGTGGCTCGTCAGCTCGGCGCCACTCAGCTGGGGCTTCACGCCCTCGGGCACGGGCCAGTCGGCTTCCTTCCAGCCTGGCGGCACGACGCGGTCAAAGTCGTATGGGCCATGCGTGCACACTGGCTCGTGCGCAAAGTTGTGCTCGATGGGCGGGCTGTCGGCAGCCCATTCCATTGTCAGGCCGCCCCACGGGTTCTGGGCCGCCTTCTTGCCAGCCGCGAGGCTGTGGATGAACACGAAGAGGTGGATGAAGAAGCCCACCGCGAGGATGTAGCTGCCGATCGTGCTGATCTGGTGGTAGATCTGGAAGTCCTCGACGTAGCTCGCATACCGGCGCGGCATGCCCTGCACGCCCATGAAGAACTGCGTGAAGAACGTGACGTTGAACCCGATGAAGACGACGATCGCGCCGATGTTCGCCCAGAAGGCGTTGTACATCTTGCCAAACATCTTGGGCCACCAGTGGTGCAGGCCCGCCAGCAGCGCGATGATCGTGCCGCCCATCATCACATAGTGGAAGTGCGCAACCACGAAGTAGCTGTCGTGCAGGTGCAGGTCGGTGCTCAGCGTTGCCAGGGGCAGGCCCGTCAGGCCGCCGATGGCAAACAGGACGAGGAAGTTCACCGCATAGATCATGGGCGTCGTCAGGCTGATGCTGCCCTTGTAGAGCGTCGCAATCCAGTTGAACATCTTGACCGCGGTCGGAATCGCCACGAGGAACGTCAGCCCCGAAAAGATCGCGCTCGCCATCTCGCTCATGCTCGTGAACATGTGGTGGCCCCACACCAGGAAGGCCACCGCCGCGATCGCAAGGCTCGCAAACGCCATGCTCTTGTAGCCGAAGATCGCCTTGCGGCTGTGCACCGGGATGACCTCGTTGATGATCGCCATCGCGGGCAGAATCATCACGTACACCACCGGGTGGCTGTAGAACCAGAAGAAGTGCTGATAGAGCACCGGGTCGCCGCCCTTTGCCGGGTCGAAGATGCCGATGCCAAACAGACGCTCAAACGTCAGCAGCAGCAGCGTAATGCCGATGACGGGCGTCGCAAGCACCTGGATGATGCTCGTGGCATACAAGCCCCAGACGAACAGTGGCATGTCAAACCAGCCCATGCCCGGAGCGCGAAGCTTGTGCACCGTCACGACAAAGTTCAGGCCCGTCAGGATGCTGCTAAAGCCCAGGATGAACGCGCCAAGCACCATGTACACCACGCGCATCATGTCCGCGTCGGTGCTGGTGCTGTAGGGCGTATAGAACGTCCACCCGGTATCCACGCCTCCCAGCACGATGCTGCTCACCGCGAAGATGCTGCCAATGACGTAGATATACCAGCTCAGCAGGTTCAGCCGTGGGAAGGCAACGTCCTTCGCGCCCAGCATGAGCGGAATCAGGAAGTTGCCCAGGCTCGCGGGCACGCTGGGCACAATGACCATGAACACCATGATCGCCCCGTGCAGCGTGAACAGGCGGTTATAGATGTCGTTGCCCGTTGCCACGCTCGTCGCGTCCGCAGGGCCAAACAACTGCCCCGTCACCTGCCCCGCCTCGTTGATGCGGACAGGGTCCCACAGCTCGGTGCGCAGCGCAACCGCCGCGACCCCGCCCAGGAAAAACATGAAGAGCACCGCGAAGAGATACATCACGCCGATCTTCTTGTGATCGACGGTCGTCGCCCAGTCAAGGACCGTGGCGAGCGTGCCGCCCTTGGGCGTCAGGTAACTGCCATGATGGTGGTCGTGTGCCATACGTCATTCACTCCAGTGCATTCGTCCGGGCGACGATCATGCGTCGCGGCGGGGAAAAGTCTCGCAGTCTCTCAGCTTGCAGTTTCTCGGTCAGTCGTCACGTCCTCGCGCTTTCAGATCTTCGGCTTTAGCTCTTGGGCTTCGGTGCCTCAGCGGCCGTCGCCTCATCAGGCGTCGTCGCCGGGGCCTTGTCGCTCAGGCTCTTCATGTAGGCAATCAGCGCATCAACCTTCTTGGGGCTCAGCATGCTCTCGCTCCAAGGGGTCATGCCGTTCGGGTAGCCCTTGCGAATGTGCATCGCGGGATAGCGAATGCTCATCAGCATGTGGTTGTCATCCGCCATGTACGTCCTCCCGTCCGCGTACATGTGCTCATACCCAAACCAGTTCAGCCACGTCGGCCCCGTGTTGGGCGAGCCATCCACGCTGTGGCAGCTCGCACAGTTCGCGCGGAAGACCCGCTGACCGACCTCAACGGGCGACCCGCTCTCCGCCTTTTCCTGCGTCAGCACCAGCCACTGCTCATACGCCTCCTTGGGCACCACGCGAATGATCGCCGCCATCTCGCTGTGGCTCGTGCCGCAATACTCGGCGCAGAACACCCAGTGGTCGGTGTAGGGCACGCCCTTGAGCTGCTCGATGAACGGTGGCAGCACCTTGTATCGAATCGGGTTGGTCGTATCGCTGAAGGTCGCCTGTGCATCGTGCTGCGCGATGCTCTCGGGCATGCGGGCCGCGTCGGGCCCCGGGGCCTTCGCCGTAAATGTCATGAACGTGAAGCGGTTGGGCAGAAGGTCCTGCTTGATGCGGAAGTCGGGCACCCAGAAGCTGTGCATCACGTCCGTGCTGTTCATCCGCAGCTTGATGGGCGTCTCGGCAGGCACATAGAACACGGGAACGGGCTCGGCGCCAATACGCGCGCCCGACGAGCCGCTGTCCACCGCAAAGCCGTTGGGATACTCAAACTTCCAGCTCCACTTAAAGCCCGTGAGCCGAATCTCCATCGCGTTGCCCGCGGGCGTCATCTTCTTCATGTAGTCGCGGAAGCCCACGACAAAGATGCCCGCAAGCAGAATCGTCGGCAACACCGTCCATGCGATCTCCAGGGGCGTGCTGTGGCTCGGGCTCTGCGGCGCGGCCTTGCCCGGCACGCGGCGGTACTTCACGATGAAGTACACCATGAGGCCCATGAGGAACACGAACCAGAAGACGCAGAACCACCATAAGAACATGAACATGCTGTCCGTGCTGCGAGCAAGCTCGGTGGCGGGCTGGGCGCGAAGCCACAGCTTGTGCCAGAAGCCGCTGTTGAGCAGGCCATCTTCCTGCGTGCCCGTGCTGAGAACCAGCATCGACGACGCAGACAGCAGAGCATGGGCGAAGCTGGAGATCAGCATCACGGGGTACCTTCTTTCATTCCGCCGCGCGGGATATCGCCCGCGACGGGTGCAATCCTGAGTTCACCGACGTTTCCATTCCCAGCCCCAAGACCAGCCCCAACACTGGCCCCCACCGCAGCCAAACGCGCCCGCTTCCGCAGCCGCTCGCCCGCGAGGAGCACACCCACCAATCCCGCCAGCGCCACGATCGTGACGACCCCGCCCACCTGCATCACCCGAACCGCCTGCAGCGAGTAGCCGCCGCGCGTTGGGTCATACATATAGCAGAACGCCAGCAGCCGATCTCCCAGCGTGCGCACCAGCTTCCCCTCGCTCGCCTCCATCAGGGCCAGACGCAAGTCGCGCGGCTCCTGCTTGAAGCCATAGAGATACCGGCTGAGCTTGCCATCGGGCGTGATGATGAACGCGACGACCGGATGGCTGAACTCGCCGTTGGGCAGCTTGCGGAACTGATAACCCACCGCGTTCGCGAGCTTCGCGACGCTGTCGCTGTCGCCCGTATGAAACTGCCAGGCCTTGCTCGCCTTCTCGCGTGCATCTGGCGTGAAGCTGCGGCGGTAGCCCTCGAAGTACTTCGTCTTGGCAGCGCTGCTCACCTCGGGGCTCTCGCGGTCGTCGATGCTGAAGAACAGCGCGTTGTACTCGCTGCCCAGCGTGAAGTCCAAGTCCTCAAAGGTCTGCGTCATCTTGCTCATCAAGACGTCGCACACAATCGGGCAGCGGTAGTACACCATCATCAACACCGTGGGCTTGGCCTGCCCGCCAAACGCAGCCGCCGTGCCGCCGCGCCCGTCTTCGGTCTTGAAGTAATCGCCCAAGCGCACCAGCTTGCCCTCGCTGCTCGTAAACAGCAGCTCCATGGGCAGCGTGCTGCCCACGCGCTCTTCCACCGTCAGCCCGCGAATCTCGCTGGGGTCTTGCGCGGGCATTGCTTCGCTTGCCGCCCCACCACTCGCTGCCGAGGCACCATCAGCGAACGCGGCACCCGCGCCTGCGGCGATCGCGCCGCACGCAAGCAGCATGCGCACCGACCGAAGGTCGATGCAGCGAGCGAAGATGGTGCGAAGCGGATTCATCACGACTTTCTCACAAGTTCACACACGCCAACTCAAGACATCCAACCCAAGACATACAACTCAAGCTCGGGCGAAACGACCATCCTTGCAATCCACACCCGACACGAAGTCCATACGAATCGTTCACTCCGGCGAATACAACGTCCCCGGCGCAAGCGTGCCCTTGGGCTGCGGCAAGGGCTTGGTCCCCTCGCCATACTTCGCCAGCACCTTGTCCATCGCCGCCGACAACGGAATCTGCACCGTCTTCTTCTGCGCGTCGAGCACCTTGAACTGCGCTTCCATCAGGTCGCGCTCCACGCGCTCGCGCTGCGGGCGATACTCCGCCGCGAGCGAGCGCTCGGTGATCGTCTCTTGCTTCAGCATGTTCGTGTGGTTGAAGGCAACCGCCAGCGCCACCACCGACACCGTCACAAACGCGACGATGCCCAGAAACACGCCGATCAACATGCCAAAGTTGATCTTGCCGTGCCCTGCCTGCGGCGCGGGCTCGGTCGCGTCGTGCGTGTGCCACTGGTCGGCATGCCCGGCATGGTCATCATGCCCGGCGTGATCAGAATGGGAATGGACAGTTTGTGCCATGCTTCACACTCGCAATGCCGGGGGCAGTCTGCCCGCCCCTAGCGAAGGAACCCAACAAGTGATTTCGTACTGCTCAGAACCGTAGATTGTTGTTTCACAGCACGAAACGATCATTTTCACGAAATCTCGAAACTTCCGGAAGGTCGCCAAGGTTTCTACTGGCTTTCCTGTCCGCCCCACGACCGACTTCACCCCTCACACGTAGTTCTTGTGCTCCAAGGCTTCACCCATGTAGGGGTCATTCACCCCAACCAAGGGCAACGACCCGACCTTGGCAATCACCAGCCCCAGGAACGCCAGCAGCACGCCACCGATCCCCAGCACATCCAGGTGGGCACCTCCCAGGCCAGGCCCATCACCCGTCGGATAGACCATGGGCCGAACAACCCAGAAGATGTCCGCCACGTGCACGATCATGAACCACACGCCGGTCGCCATCAGCAAGCCGCGGACCTTCTTCACGTGCCGCGACAGGATGAACAAGAACGGCACGGCAAAGTGCCCGATCATCAGGAACGCGCCGAGATACTGCCACCCCAGCGTCTTGCGGTGCAGATAGAAAGCGGTCTCTTCCGGGATGTTGCTGTACCAGTACAGGAAGTATTGGCAGAAGCTGATGTACGCCCAGAAGACCGTGAACGCGAACATGAGCTTGCCGAGGTCGTGGAAGTGCTCCTCGGTCACGACGCCGCGCAGCTTGCCCTTGCCGAGCAGCACCGCAAGCACGACCGCGACAAAACCAAGCCCTGAGAAGGCCGCGGTCGCGAAGTAGTAGACGCCCCACATCGTGCTGAAGAACTTGAAGTCCACGCCCATGAGATAGTCAAACGCTGCGAACGACAGCGTGAGCGCGAACACAGGCAGGCCCCACGCGCTGGTGAAGCGCACCTGAGCCGCAAGCTTCGCCGCCGTCGCCGGGTCGCTCGTCGCGTCCATCTTGCGGGCGTTGCCCACCACGATGTGCGTGAGATACCACCATGCCGCACCATAGAACAGCGTGCGTGCGATGAAGAACAGCGGCAGATCGCCAGGCCCGCCCACACCCCAGAAGTACACGGCCTTCTTCGCGAGCAGGTAGTCGCTCGCGAACTCAGGCCGCAGCCATTGCAGCATCAGCCCCTTGCTCGCGATCTCGATGATGAGAATGACAACCAGCCCCAGCCACGCGATGGGCAGCAGGCTCGCGACATTCTCAAACTGCCGCTTGATCGTCGCGCCCCACCCCGCGTTGAGCAGGCTCCAGACCATGAGGAAGAACAAGCAGCCCAGGCTGATGGCGATCACGCTCATCACGCCCACCGTGAAGGCCGCCATCGCGTGCATCGCGGTGCTGCCACCCTTGGACAGCCCAAGGCCCAGCCCCGCAGCAGCCAGCAGCACGCCCACAGCGACCAGGCCCGTGCCCAGCCCCTTGCCCGCTGGCGCACCGGCAGACCCGAGGGTGATGTTGTCGGCGCTCAGCAGCGTCGAAGGATTCGCATGCATGGAGCTCACGGAGCACCTCCTGTGGTCGGGGTCGTCGGCGGGGTCGTCGGCGGGGTCGTTGCCCCAGCAGGAGCAGCGCTGGCAGCCGCCTCGATCGCGGCCCGCACCTTCTCGCGCTGGGCCTCGGGCACGTCGCTCAGCGTCGCGCTGCGCGTCGCCTGCAGCACGCGGATGTACGCCACGATCCGCCACGTGTCCTCAGCCGTGAGGGCGTGGGCATAGCCCGGCATCTTGTTCTGTGCGCCATCCGGGCTCCACACGCCGTTGCGGGCGATGTGATAGAGATACCCGTCCTTGGCAGTGTCCTGCGAAACATCGCGATACTTCTCATCATGGAAGTTGGGCAGCGGGTAGCTCCACTGCGACCCCACCGTGCCCTGGCCCGCGCCGTCGTAGCCGTGGCAGCTTGCGCAGCTGATGTTGTATCGCTCCTGCCCGCGCAGCAAGTCCTGCTGCGAGAACTTCACGGGCACCTTGGCGATCCACGCGCCCTTGTCGTCCTTGCCTGCGTAGAACACAGGGTCGGCCTTCAGCAGGTCCTCGCGCTTCTCGCTCCAGGATGTGCTCCAGGCCTTGTCCTCGCTGGGCACAAACGCCTGGCGACCGAAGGGCACCGTGCCCGCCACGGGCTGACGCATCATGCGACCATCGGCAAAGAAGTTGCTCTCCCCCTGGGGCTCCCACTTTGGCGCATCGTCCAAGTCGGGAAAGAACTGCCGCGGGGGCTCGGTGCTCCGGTCGCCCCGGCAGCCTTGCAGCGTGCCCGCGCTCAGCGCGAGCGCCGCGAGCGTTGCGCACAGCACGGCAGGATGGTGTTCAAACTTCGTCATGATCGTTCCCTGTGGTTCCAGTCGCAGTCTTTCCAATCGCGGGGCTCTTCGTCGCGGTCGACCGGTCCCGAAAGCCGCCCGACCGCTGTTTGCTGTCCAAGCCTGCCAGCCGATTACTCCTCCACCAGCTCGATGCTCGTCGCCCCTGCCTTCTCCAGCAGCGCACGCGTCTTCTCCGGATGGAAGTTGGGGTCCGCCGCCTCGATGCAGACGAAGTACTTGTCGTCGCTGCTGCGGAGGAATCGCTCCTTCTTGAACAGCGGGTGGTTCCAGCGTGGCAACCCATTCAGCGCGAGCATGCCGATGATGCACGTGAACGCGCTGAGCAGAATGCCCAGCTCAAACGTGATGGGCACAAAGCTCTGCCAAGCCAGATAAGGCTGGCCAGCCGTGACCATCTTGTAGTCCACCGCGCTCATCCAGCTCTGCATCAAGAAGCCCAGCCCCGCCCCGCTGAAGCCACCAATGGCGACCAGCACGGGCAGAATCGTGCGCTTGATGCCCATCGCCTCTTCCATCCCGTGGATGGGAAAGGGGCTGAAGGTGTCCCACTTGCTGTAGCCCGCATCGCGCACCTGCTCGGCCGCGTGATACAGCGCAGCGGGCGTCGCAAACTCGGCGAGCACGCCGTAGATCTTCTCGTCACGATCGGTCACAAAGACGCGGCTTGAAGCGGCAATCTGCATTAGTGGCCTCCTGCGGCGTGCTTGCCGTGGGTGTTGGTGCTGTGACCATGACCATGCCCGTTCCCCTTGCCGTGGTCGTCGTCATGATGGTGCGGGCTCGCCTGAGGCAGCACCGCCTTGAGCTCGGCAATCGGGAACACAGGCAAGAAGCGGAGGAAGAGCAGGAAGAGCGTCATGAAGGTGCCGAAGGACCCCACGAAGATGCCGATGTCCACAAGCGTGGGATGGAACATGTGATACTCGCCCGGCAAGAAGGCCCGGTGCAAGCTCGTGACGATGATCACAAACCGCTCGAACCACATGCCGATCGTGACCAGCAGCGCGACGATCCACACCGCGACCACGTTGGTCCGCATCTTCTTGCTCCAGAAGAGCTGTGGGCTCAGCACGTTGCACGTGATCATCGTCCAATAGGCCCACCAGTACGGGCCCGTAGCGCGATTCACGAACGCAAACAGCTCGTTCTTGTTGCCGCCATACCAGGCGATGAAGAACTCCATCGAGTAGGCAAAGCCCACCATCATGCCGGTGGCGAGCAAAATCTTCGCCATGTTGTCGATGTGCCGCAGCGTGATGATGTCCTTCATGTTCGCGAACAGCTCGCGGCATGGGATGAGCAGCAGCAGCACCATCGCGAAGCCGCCGAAGATGGCGCCCGCGACGAAGTAAGGCGGGAAGATCGTCGTGTGCCACCCGGGCATCACGCTGGTTGCGAAGTCAAAGCTCACGATGCTGTGCACGCTGAGCACGAGCGGCGTGCTGATGCCCGCGAGGATGAGGTACGCCGCCTCATATCGGTGCCAGTGCCGCCCGCTCATGCGCCAGCCCAGCGCAAGGAACCCATAGATGTACGCCCGGAGCTGATCCGTCCGCACAGGCAGGAAGGGCAGCACGATGGGCCCCTCCGGGTTGCGACGCAGCCGCGCATCCGCACGGTCGCGGAGCGTTGCAAAGTCGGGCACCATGCCCATGAACCAGAAGAGCGCGCTCACCGTGCCGTAGGTGCTCACCGCGAACACGTCCCACAGCAGCGGGCTGCGGAAGTTGCTCCAGATGGCGTTGGAGTTGGGAATGGGCGGGAGGAACCACGCCATCCACTGACGACCGATGTGAATGCCCGGGAACGTCGCGGCACAAATCACCGCGAAGATCGTCATCGCTTCCGCAGCTCGGTTCACCGCCGTGCGCCACTTCTGCTTCAGCAAGCACAGGATCGCGCTGATGAGCGTGCCCGCGTGCCCGATGCCGATCCAGAACACGAAGTTCGTGATGTCCCACGCCCAGTCCACCTGGTTGTTCAGGCCCCACGTGCCGATGCCCGTGATGACCAGATACAGGATCATCGCCCCGCCCAGCTGCGCGATGCCAAACGCCGTCAAGAACGCGGGCAGCCACCACTTGGGCGGCGCATTCTCCGCATAGCCCGCCACGATGCTCGTGATGTCGCCAATGCCGCGGTTGTTCAGCACCAGGGGCGGACGCACGCCGGGCGTGTCGATCAGCGTGCCGTCGCCCGTCTGCGGGTCCAGCGGCTGGGCTGGCGCGGTAGCCGCGGGCGCGATGCCCGCGAGCCGCTGCGCATTGAGATGGTCCGGATCTAACTGGCTCATGCCATGCCTCCCGTGCTGCTCAGCACGCGCAGCGAGAGGGCATAGCCCGTGTCGCTCCGATGCTTGCGGGTGTCGAAGTAGCTGACCTTCTTCTCGCTTCCCGTCTCAGGCCCGTGCGGCGCGTCGTGCTTGCCGCCATCGTGATGATCGTGCCCGTCGTGTCCATCGTGCCCGTGCCCATCGTGCCCGTCCCCCTCAGGCCCATGGAAGGGCTCGGAGACGTGCGCAAACCGCTCGGGCTCGCGGGCCTTGAGAATGTTCAGGTTCGGGTTGCTTACCCGCAGCAGGTGGCTCGTCCGCGGACGCGTGTTGAGATAGCCCAGCAGCGCAAACCCGCGTGCGTTCTTGCGGCTCTGGCTCACCTTGCTCGCGCTGTCCAGAATGTCGCCGAAGATGATCGCGTTGCTCGGGCACGCCTGCTGGCAGGACGTCTGGAAGAACCCATCGGGCACGACGTAGTTCCCGTCCTTGTCCTTGATGTCCGCGAGCTTGCAGTCGATCTTCGCTGCGTTGATGCGCTGAATGCAGTAGCTGCACTTCTCCATCACGCCGCGGCTGCGCACCGTCACGTCCGGGTTCTTCTGCATCCGGCTGATCTCATCGAGCTTCTGCCGCAGCCTGGGCGGGATAAGATTGGGGTTGATCTTGTTGTGCTGCCCGCTGCCCGTGATGCCGCCAAGGTCGGGCGCGACGGTCTCGACAAGCTCCTTGCCGTAGTACCCGCCGTTGAACTTGGTCACGCCATAGTCAAACCAGTTATACCGGCGCACCTTGTACGGGCAGTTGTTCGCGCAGTACCGCGTGCCGATGCAGCGGTTGTACGTCATGTAGTTCAGCCCCTCGGGCCCGTGCACCGTCGCGTTCACGGGGCACACCACCTCGCACGGAGCATTCTCGCAGTGCACGCACGCCACGGGCTGGTGGTGCACGCCGCTGGGATTGTTGAAGTCATCGCCCGTGAAGTAGCGATCAACGCGAATCCAGTGCAGCTCGCGACCCTTTGCCGTCTCCTTCTTGCCCACCACCGGGATGTTGTTCTCGCTCTGGCACGCCACGATGCACACGCCGCAGCCTGTGCACGTCGTCGAGTCGATCGTCATCCCCCACTGCGGACGCTCCGTAAACGCGGGCGGCTGATTGCGCTGATACCGGGGCCCGTTGGGGTCGCCCGGGGTGATGTTCGTGGGGTCGGGCGTTTCGCTGCGCGAGCCGCCATAGGGGTTCACGCGGATGCTCAGGTTCGGGGGCGTGTGGCTCAGCTCGCCGATGCGCTCCGCGAAGTTCAGCGTGTGCTTGTTGTCGGGGTAGAAGCTGTCGGCGATCGTCTGCACCGCGTCGCCGTGCCTCTTCCACGCCGGCAGATCGACAAACCGCAGCACGGGCTGCTTGCCATCGAGCGTCCAGTGGTTCTGCGTGCTCGCGATGAGGAAGGTGTCGCCTGTGTCCTTCAGCGTCGCGCCGCTCGCGCTCCAGCCGCCGCGCACGTCCATGAGCGGAGCGACGTTCACGCCCACGCCATCGCCGACAAGCCCCGCACGCTCACGCCCATACCCAATCGTGCACACCAGTGTGTTGTCCGCCACGCCCGGGCAGATCCACGCTGGCGCCTTGATGGTGCGCTCGCCCACGCGAATCTCCACGACCTTCGCCGTTGGGTACGTCGGGTCGGTATACATCGCGTTGAGCGGGTTGGTCTTGCTGGGCTTGTCCATCGCCACAGTGCCCGCAGGGTCCATCTTGAAGCCCAGCGGCGCCACGCCCAGTTGCACGGCAGTGCGTGGGCTCATCAGCACGGGGTTGTCCCACACGCAGCGCGTGCCAATGTCGGGCAGCTCGTGCAGCCAGCTCACGTTGGCGTAACGCCCATCCGCCAGCTTGCCCACCTGGAAGGCAACCTCGAGCGAGGCGTTCGTCGGTGCCTTGGGCAGTGCAAAGCCCTGCACCGCCTTCGCGATCTCGGCAATCGCCAGCGTCTTGGGTGCCGTCGGCGCCTGCTGCGTGCCCGCCACCACACCATCGTGCAGCGCGCGGCGCCACGCCTGCTCAAAGCCGCCCTTCAGCAGGCTCGTGCCCAGGGTCGTCTTCCATGCGGTGCGGACGAGCTCGTAGCCATCAACCTTCGCCGTCTTGTCGGCAAGCGTCAGCAGCGCGAGCAGCTCGATGTCGCTCATCGCGGGCTCATACAGCGGCGCGATCATGGGCTGAATCGGCGCGATCGTGCCGTCCAGTGCGCGGGTGTCGCCCCAGCTCTCCAGCGCGTGGGCACCGTTCAGGCTCCAGGTGCTTGCCCCCTCGGTCTCGGTCTGCTGCACGCTCAGCGTGATCGTCGCGGGCACATCTTTGAACAACTCCGCAAAGCTCTTGCCCTTGCCCGTGGGCCCACGCACGCCCGCACCAAGATCACCCGGCGCGGTGTGCAGCGGGTTGGTGTTCAGGCACAACAGCGTGCGCACCTTGCCCGCGGCCATGTCGCTCGCCAGCGTCTCGATCGCTGCGTTGCTGCTGGCAGCCTCGACCTCCGTCGCGGGGTAGTAGCTCACGCTCGCGCCGACGTTCCCCAGTGCGCTGTTCAGCGCCGCGGCAATCGCGTGCACGATCGCGGGCTGCGTGCCACCAGCCAGCACGAGGGTCTTGCCCCGGTTGCCGCCGTCCAGCAGGTCGCGCCCGATCTCTTCGATGTACAGCTTGTCGAGGTCCTCGCCCGCCTCGATCGTCACGCTCGCCAGCGCAGTCAGCAAGGGCTCGAACTTTGCATCACCCAGCTTGGGCAGCACAAACTTCGCGAGCTCGATCGCAAACGCCGTGACGCGGCTCGGCGCCAGCCGCAGGCGGTGGTCCGCGCTCGCGCCCGTGGCAGAGAGCCCGCTCTCAATCGCATACAGCCGCACCATCTCGTCGCTCGCCGAGCCCACGAAGCGGGCCGCGGCAAACTGCCGCGCCGCAATGAGCTCCTGCGGGTCGTTGTGCAAGAAGTCACGGTCCAGCGACACGATGACCTTGGTGTTCTCCTTCGAGATGCCCAGCGCCTCGCGCATCGGCGCGCCGAACGCGAGCTTGGTCCCCTCAAAGCCCGCGGGGTTGGTGCCCGGGGCGTAGTGCAGAATCACTGCCTTGGGGTAGCGAGCGCGGAAGGCCGCCAGCATCGCATCCCGCGTGGGGCTGCTCACCTTGTCGGCAAGCACATACAGCCCGCTGCTCGCCTCGCCCTCCAAGCCCTTGAAGTGATCGCTCGCCCACGTGCGGAAGTCGTCCCAGCTTGCATCCACACGCCCCTGCGCGGGGTTGGCATACACAGGCTGCTTCAGGCGGTCGGGGTCATACAGACCCATGATGCTCGCGATGCTCCACTGCGTGCTCTTGCCCTGGTTCACGCTGTGCAGCGGGTTGCCCTCGATCTTCGTCGGGCGACCCTCGTGCGTCTCGACCATCAGCCCCTCGGCACCACCATCGGGGCGAGGCATGCTCGTGACGTAATACAGGGGCTTGCCCGCGATGATGTCCTCGGGCACCGTCTTGCTATACGTGTGGATCTTCTGCTCGGGGCGACGGCATCCGGGCATCGTCGCGACCGCGCCCGCAAGGGCCGCGCTCGCCCCCATGATCTTCAGGAAGTCGCGCCGGCTGCCGTTCTTCTCAGCGTCGCGAGCATCCTCCTCGCGCTCCAGCAGCACACCCGCGTACGCCGCGCTCAGATCAACGGTGCGGCGACCCACCAGGTCGCCCATCGCGGGCTGAAACTCGCGTTCCAGTTCATCGCGAAACTGCGGAGCATCCGCGATCTCTTCGGCGCTGCGCCACACCTTCTGCCCGCTCATGCGCTGCAACTGACGCGGAGTGCTCGCGAGCTCCTCCTTCGTCGGCATCGCCGGAACATCGGTCTCGTGCAGCGTGCTGTGGCATTGATCGTGGGCCATAGTTCACTCATCCGTCGAAACTGCAGGGGCCTTTCGCACGTTTGCGCTTCGGTGCTCCCGGGTCGGGAGGCGTCGCGGTGCGGGGCTCTGCGGTTGGTGGTGGTCGGTCAGTCAGCGTCTACGAAAACCAGCATGAAGGTGTGCCGCGTGCGAGCACGACGCACAACACGAAGCACAGTGAGTTAGTAGTGGCACGCGCCGCAGTTCTCAGGCGGTGCCTTCTGAATCGCGTCGAGCACAGCCGTCGCGGCAGGCGTCATGGGCGAGCCCTCACGGCGTGCCTTCAGCTCCTCTTGCACAAAGGCGAGGTCGTAAATCTTGTCCTTGGGCACCACGTGGTTCTCCGGTGCGCGGTGGCAGTCCAGACACCAGCTCATGCTCAGGCTCTCGACGTGGTGCACGATGGGCATCGTGTCGATGCGACCGTGGCAGCTGTAGCAGCTGATGCCAGCGTTGACGTGCACATGGTGCGGGAAGTTGTGCACGTAGTCGGGCACCTTGTGCACGCGAATCCAGTCGATGCTCGCGTCCTTCGAATAGGCATCGCGGATGAACTGCGTCTTTTCTTTGTGGCTGGGCGTGCTGTTCAGCTTCGCCAGCTTGCCGTCGCTGTGGCAGCCATAGCACGTCGAGACGTTGGGAATGTTCGCCTCGTAGCTCTTTTCCACATTCGTGTGGCAATACCGGCAGTCCATGCCCAGCTTGCCCACGTGAATCTGGTGGCTAAACCCGCCCCCGGGCTGCGTAGGCATATACCCCACGCGCCAGAACTTGGGCGTCGCGTAATACCAGAAGCCACCAATCGCGGTCGCTGCACCCCCCAGCGCAGCAACAGCGAACACTGTGGGCAGAACATTCGTCCACTTCGGGAAGAGAAGTGACACGCGAGAACCTCCAGTCGATTGCCGGCAAGCAGAGTGCGCACCCCGCTCCCGAACAAGACAAGAATTGCGGACAACCAAATCGCAAACCAGCCGAAAGGCAGTATAACGCCTCTTTTGCTGTAAGGCAGCAAATCTTCTCTTTTTTGCCTATCATGTCAAGAACTTCTTGCGATCTGACAGCAAATGAGACTGTGTCGCAAGAACTCGCCGCGAGGCCCCACCATGGCACACGCATCCACCCTCGACCTCTCCCCCCTCCGACCAGCCCCGATAACTCTCTGGGGCTTCTTCGCTGGCCTCGTCCTTTGGTTCACGTGGTTCGCCACCCACCTCCCCTGGGCAGGCGTGCCCGAGCAGGTCGCCCTCCCCGTCGTGCTCTCTGCCTGGCTCGCCGCACTCACCTACGCAGGCTATCGCGTCGGCCCGAGCAAAGTCCTCCAAGTCACTGTCGGTGCTGGGCTTATCGCCGCGGTGCTGGGCCTACTCATCCTGGGTTCACGCCTGACAGAAAAGACCGAAGCCCAGCACGCCGGCATGATCGCGGCCACCGTGAAGCCCCACGCGGGCCTGATGGTCCTGGGCTTCCTCGCCACCGGCGCAGTCTTGGGCGCCATAGGAGGCTTGATTGGCAGCAAGATCCCCGGCGCAGGCAAAGACGCTGAGGCAACCAGCGAAGACCTCCTCCCCCGCTTCGCCCTCGTCGCCTGCGCCACCACCGCCCCACTGCTCTTCATTGGTGGCCTCGTCACCAGCACCAACAGCGGCATGGCAGTGCCCGACTGGCCCAACTCCTACGGCTCCAACATGTTCCTCTATCCCCTCGGTCCCCGCGCCCAAGGCGCGCCCGACATGCCCGCGAACAAGATTTTTCTCGAGCACAGCCACCGCCTGTTTGGCACGCTGGTGGGGCTCGCCTCGCTCGCCGCCATGATTTGGACCTGGCTCAGCAACCAGCGCAAATCACTCAAAATCCTCGCCACCGTCGCCTTCCTCCTCGTTTGCACCCAGGGCATCCTCGGCGGCATCCGCGTCCTGCAAGGCGACGTCAACATCGCCGAAGACAATCGCCTCTACGCCATGCTGCACGGCGTGCTCGGACAGCTCGTGTTTGCCACGCAGGTATTTCTTGCTGCAAAGCTGTTTGGCCTCGATGCGAAGATTGCGTCGTCCGCGCTAAGCCTTGCCGGCTCGCGAACGCTCAGGGTGTTTGCGACGGCCGCGCTGCACAGCAGCGTGCTCCAACTGCTGCTGGGCGCTGCCTTCCGACATTTTCGGCACACGCACATTCTTTGGACGCACATCGCCTTCGCTCTCGTCGTCGCGCTGCTGGGCATTTTCGCCGGATTTGTCGCGATGAACCTCGGCAAAAAGGACGGCGAAGAGCTGCCACTGCGCGATGCCACCCAAGCCCGCCTCGTACGCGCGGCTCGCTCGCTGGGCGTGTGGACGGTCGTGATTGTGGGCTTGCAGTTCTCGCTTGGGTGGGTTGCTTTCCTTGCCGGCGGCACCAGCAGCGTCGAAGCCCAAACCGCAACGCAAGCGATCTTCCGCACACTGCACCAGGCCAATGGAGCTGCCATGCTTGCCCTGCTGGCTGGGTTGCTTGTGGTTGCTCGCGCTCTTCACCCCAAGCAACCCCGCGCGGCACAGGCTCTTCCATCACTGGCATGATCGCTTGCGACGGCGATGAGCGAGCAGCGGCGCGGCAAAGAGCAACGCAGCCCCGGGCGAAGGCACCGCCACGGGCGTGTCAAAGCTCAACCAATCAAGACCAGTGTCGGATGTGCCAGCACCGATGTTGGTGTTGGGCCAGAACTCGACGCGGCGCACGCCCACCGCGTTCATCGAGATGAGCGTGAAGCTGCTTCCGCTGAAGGTTTGCGATGCAATGAGAGCGTTGCTCGCGTCATAGAGACGCATGTCCACCGCGTCGAAATCTCCGCCGCCATCGCCCCAGTTGGCAGAGATTGTCCCGCTCACCACCGCCGGCGTCACGCCGTCGCTCAGGTCAACAAAGGTCGCGATGATGGGCGAGTTATACCAGCCGCCATTGCTCGGAAGGGCCCACGGCTCCGCACCTTGGATGCCCCAAAGCCCGGGCATGAGCTCGGTGAATGTCACCGCTGGATAGTTCGCCGACGCAAAGACAACCCCGTGCGAAGTGCCCAGTTGCGTCGAAACCGCTGAGTACGGCGCGAGCTCTGTGCCTTGCACCACAATCGCGTGGGCAGGCAGGGCCAACACCAGCACAGGAACAACAGCGCACGCAACAGCGCGGCAAAGCATGAACGTCGACATGTCTCTCTCCAAAGTACATCACGCAACGCCGCGAACGCTGGGGCCAGGCATGCCTCGGCGGCAAGACCGTTTGAGCACTCGGGCATTCCCACAATACCGTGAAGTCGCGAAAGTCGCAATGTGATTTGTGGGCAGGCAGCAGCGAAATCTGCTCTCAACGGCCGAGCGCACCAGTCGAGTCGACACGAGCCCAGGCAAAGCAGCCCAGCAATCTCCTCAACCCAGCGACTGACAACTTCGCGTGACTGATGCCAAAGTCACCTCACGACCCGCCCGTTACGACATGCCGTGCCAGTGCGGACCAACCAGCACGCCCACCTCATACCACGCGTTCACAACGCCGCGCTGCATGCCCCAGATGCCGACCACCCCCGTGGTGTTGTTGCGCCAGACGATGTCGTTCCCGGGCTGCGCATCGAAGCGTCCGCTGCCCGAATACGTCCAACCCGACGCGTTGCCGAGAATCGCCCAGCGCTTCAGTCGCAGCTCATCCATGAACCATGCGATCACGTCGCCCGACACTTCGCTCTGCCAGATGAGGTCGGGGTGCCCGTCGTCGTCGAGATCGCCCGCACCCACGGTGCGCCAGGTGGTGTCGGCGATGATCGGGATCGGGGTCCATCGCGTGTAGTCGGCAGCAGTCGGGGTCGATGTCTGCGGGTTGACACGTCGGAGCACGCCGTTCTGCCCGGTCACGCGGTTGTTGTACACCACGTCCACGAGCAGGTTCGCGTCAAAGTCCGCCGCTGCCCCAGGCCACCACTCATGCGAGCGAATCGTGAGCCAGGGGTCGTTGCGGAGTCCTGTGAAGCCACTCCCAAAGTCCAGGCGACCGTCGGTGTATCTGGTGAGTCCGCGGGAGAAGAACGACCCGTTCTCGTTGCAAGTCAGCAGCGAGTTGCCGTCGCCCAGGTCGCGCGTCAATCCCTTGAACCCGAGGTCAAACCTTGCGTCGCGAAAGAACTGGGGCTGAAAGAACAACGACTGGCCCACCGCTCGCGCCGCCCCGCTCAGCACGGGCCTGCCGCTGCCATCTTGCGTGAAGCTCCACGTCCAGACCTCGCCATCGCCCAGCTGATCGCCCGTCGGCGATTTGCGAACCCACACAATGTCTGCCACGCCATCGACCGCATAGTCCGTATCGCGGTGCTGTTCGTAGAGCACATTGCGGAAGTCTGCCCGCACAGCGGAGCTCTCGCCCGGCCCTGCGATCACGGCCAACGCCCCGATGCCGGGCGACGGGGCGATGTTCTCTGCACTCAATCGATGCAGGATCACCCCGTTGAGCTTGACGTGCATCACGGCTCGCGTCTCGCCGCTGGAGAGCGTGAGCTCGTAGGCCCGTGACGCATCAAAGCCAAAGATCGCAAGCGACGAGATGATGTTCAGCGGGCTCGCCCAGCTCGCTTTGGTCGCAAGGAACGCGTTGCCCGAGGCATAGTCAATCCCACCGAACGTCCCCGCGCCCGTCGTCCGATCCCAGTGCAGCACCACGCAGGGCATGCCCGCGTGCGTGCGCTGAAACGTCGCGTTCGTTGTTGCGCTCATGCGCCCGCGCAGGCTCGGACCGGGGAGGGGGGCAGTCAGTGCTGCCACCACGGTGGACGTTCCACCGAGGGATGGATTGCCATCGCCTGCCAATCGATCGGTGAACCGAAAAGTGTCCTGCGTGAAGGTGCTGAGCGAAGTGTCGCCAGTCGCGGTCGCGCCGTCATGCACGCGGCTATACCACGTCGACTGTGCCAACTGCCAGGCCATGGTGCCGGTCTGCCCGTCCTGCGCGGGCACTGTGCTGGGCCGGAGCAACGGCCGAGCTTGCCCGCTGGCGACCGAACTCGCCAGACCCGTCGCGACCGCTGCAAAAACCCATGCCGCCGACCTTGTCCGATTGCTGCCGATTGTTGCTTTGCCGAACTGCATAGAACACCCTCCGAGTTATCGCCCATCCGAGTGCGGAATGCGGTCGGTTCCACGCGGCACCCGCCTGCCCCTGCTTCGCTTGACGTACCGAACGACCGGACACAATCCAAACAGCAACGCCCCCGCAACGCCACCACTTGCAAAAACGCGTGGTGCCTGCTAGAGTTGAGGCCCGTCGCGGCGGCCTTGGATGGTGCTGCGAATGCGTGGGATAGGTCTTTCGGAGTGTGACATGTACGCGATCATCGAAGAGTCGGGCAGTCAGCGTCGGGTGCAAAAGGGCGACGAGTTCCTCATCGACCTGTGGCGCGAGGGCGAAGCCCAGGTGGGCGCGAGCATGTTCTTTGAGAAGGTCCTCGTGGTGGGCACCCTTGGTGGCGACACCAAGATGGGCGCTCCCTACGTCGCTAGCGCGAAGGTCTCGGCTGAGGTTGTCGAGCCCATGGTGAAGGGCGAGAAGGTGCACATCCAGAAGTTCCGCGACAAGAAGACCTGGAAGAAGAAGACGGGCCACCGCCAGCGATACACGCTGGTGAAGGTGACCGAGATCACGGCCTAAGAAGGCGGCCTCACAGGCAGGCATGAGAGGCTGGCTTGATGCCTCTCGAGGCAACGCCCAGCTCACAGCCCCGAGCAAAGCTCCTGATTTCCCTCACAGCGCCCCGCACCCCGGGGCGTTGTTCTTTCCCATCGCGTGCCTCGCGACAGTGCGATTTATCGCTTTGCTGCTTTCCCGCTTTGCTGCTTTACTGCTTGTCCTCCCTTCCCACCGATACCCTCCTCCATGCGCGTGCTGGGCATCGATCCTGGGTTGCGAGTGACGGGCTACGCCTGCGTGCGAGGCGGGGCGGGGCGTGCCCAGCTTGTGGAGGCAGGGGTCATTCGCCTGCTCGCAAAGCCAGCCGACAGCGACGATTGCACCATGCTGGGGGGCAGCGTGGCGGCACGCCTCGTGCGGCTGGATGCGGAGCTCTCGACCATTCTCGATCGGGTGCGGCCTTCAGCGGTGGCGATCGAGGGCCTGTTTGCACACCGCGCGCACCCGGCAACAGCGATGGTGATGGGACACACACGGGGGGTGCTGGTGCGGTGCGTGCATGCGCGGGGCATCAAACTGCTGGAGCTCAAGCCCGCGCTGGTAAAAAAGCACATGACAGGCAGCGGCAGAGCGGAGAAGGGGCAGATGCAGCGGGCGGTGCAGGCGTACTTCTCGCTCGCAACGCTGCCCACGCCCGCGGACATGGCCGATGCCCTGGCGATTGCGGTGTGCGCGTGCGACAACCTCGGTGCGCTCGCGAGTGACAACCCGGGGCAGGCAGGCAGCGACGAACTGCTGGCGAGGATTGCCAAGCGCCGCGGGGCGGGCGCAAAGGACAAGCGCAAAGCCTCGAAGGAGCTGCTGGCGGCGGTGCGGCGGAGCGAGGGGTGAAGGGGCGGGGCGCCGGGGGCGAGCTTGAAGCAGGAAACACGCCGATTTTCGACCGCGAGGGGGTGGTGAGTCGATACTTGCGCCATGCTGCGCGCGGGCCATGTCATTGCGTTGTGTGTGATCGGGCTGCTGGCGATCGGGGTCATCATGGTGACCAGCGCCGATATGCGCGTGCGCACCGTGGATGGGGCAACGCCGATTGCGCAGGTGATGACGCTGAGCGACGTGCTGACAAGCCGGAGCGCGATCTACATGCTGTGCGCGGTGGCGGCGATGGGGTTTGCCAGCCTGCTGCCCGTACGGCGGTTTGCGAGCTGGGTGGAGAGCGGACCGACGACTGCGCCGGAGAAGAAGCCCTGGCTGGGGCCCGGCATCGGCATTCTGCTGGTGGGCACGCTCACGCTGCTCGCGGTCTGCGGGCTGACGTATGTGCCTGGGCTGCGGCACGACGTGAACGGCAGCAACCGGTGGATCATGGTGCCCGGGCTGGGCGAGGCGCTGACGGTGCAACCCAGCGAGATTGCCAAGTGGGGCATGATCGTGGTGATCGCGTGGTATTGCTCGAGGCGGGCGCGCGTGCTGAGCGCGTTCTGGGTGGGGCTGGTGCCCGCGCTCATCGCGCTCGGCGCGCTCGCGGGGTTTGTGGTGCTGGAAGACTTGGGCACGGGGGCGCTCATCGGAGCCATCGGCGCGCTGCTGCTGCTGGCGGCGGGGGCGAAGTGGTGGCACTTTGCGGCGCTGAGCCCGATTCCGATCGCGGGCGTGGTCGCAGCGATCGCGACGAGCGACTATCGCATGAATCGCATTCTGGCGTTTCTTGATCCGTACAAAGAGTCGGAGGGAATTGGGTATCACACGGTGCAGTCGCTCATTTCGGTGAGCAACGGGGGCGGGCCAGGCGTGGGGCTGGGCAACAGCGTGCAGAAGCTGGGCTATCTGCCCGAGGGACGCACCGACTTCTTGTTCGCGATTTTGTGCGAAGAGCTGGGCGTGGGCGGCGCAGCGATGGTGGTGTTTCTGCTGCTGGGCATCGTGTGGGCGGGCGTGCGGATTGCGCGCGATGAACGCAGCGGCATGCTGCGGCTGGTGGCGCTGGGCATCGTGGGCACGCTCGCGATGCAGGCGATCATCAACCTCGCGGTCGTGACGGCGATGGCGCCGACCAAGGGCATCGCGCTGCCGCTGATTAGCAGCGGTGGCACGGGGTGGCTCATGACGAGCTTTTGCTTGGGCGTCGTCGTGGCGATTGGTCGCGGCCAGCCCAGGCACGCGCACGATCACAGTGCAGCGGCACGCGACATGACCCAGAACGTCGAGAGCAGCACGCTGCCCGCGAGCGAGGTGGAGGCGAAGCCGGAGGGTGTGCCAGCGCAGGTGCCGGTGGGGGTTGCGTGAGGAGAGGCATTCGGGATTTGGGATTTGGGATTCGAGGGACGCGAGTCGTGCGTTGAATGCTCTTGCGTGCGCTTTCCCGCTCCCTGCTCGCTGCTCCCTGTTCCCCGTTCCCTTCCTACGGCCGCTCCTTCGCCTCGTCGAGCTTGCTCCGCAAGTAGGCCTTCGCAAACTCGAGCACCGAGTCGGTGCCGCCTTTCACAAAGTCTGTTGGGGCGGCGGGCACGAGGACGTCGGGCGTGATGCCCTTGCCATCGAAGAGCGAGCCGTCTTTGCGGAATGTCGCCATGGTGCTAAGCCTGGCCCAGGCCTTGCCCTGAAAGAGCGACATGCTCTCGGCGTAGCCGCTGCCGCCCGCGCTGGGTTGGCCCATGAGCGTGACGCTGGGAAACTCCGCTAGGGCGGCGAGGCAGACGTCGGCGGCGCTGAAGCAGCCGCCATCCATCAGCGCGACGATGGGCCCGCTGAGGACCGGCCCGCGACCTTCGCCCGCGGGCGTAAGCAACCCAAAGTAGAGCGGGGCGAAGCGATCGTCGGGCACCGTCACCTGCGGCGTGTACGACGCGAGGAAGCCGTCGATAGCGTCCCGCTGTGCGGAGCTGAGGCGGACGTCGCTGCGGAGATAAATGTCGCGGTTCTCGGTGCGTTCTTTGCGTTGCAGCTCCGTCTCGTTGGGCAGCACGAGCACGCGCGACGCGGTGAAGACGATGGGCGGATGCCCCGCGGGAAGCAGCGCGTCGGCCAAGAGCGGGATGAGGTCTCGCGCGCCACCTCCATTGCCGCGCAGGTCGATGATGAGTGCGCGGGCGGGGCCGCCGGGTTGACTGGGGTTGGCAAAGCCATCGAGCGTGCGGCGGACCTCGCGCAGGCCCGGCACGTCGCCGATCATGGAGGGCAGGCGGAGGTAGGCGATTGCGCCGTCGAGCATGCCCGAGGAAGTCTGCGGAAAGGGGACGGGCTCATCGGGCACGTTGCGGAGGGCGATCTCAATGTGGGCGGGCTTAGCGCTGGGGTCGAGGGGATCGCCCAGCGTGAGCATTGCGGGGAGGTCGTGCGGGGGCGGCACGTCGAGCCAGCGCCGGGCGATGGGCAAGGACGACAGCAAGCCCAGGCTCCAGCGATCGCGCAGCGCACGCGTGCCGCTGGGGACGAAGCGCGAGGCGGCCTGCAACCAGTCTTGTGTCGGGATGCCATCGATGGCGAGGAGCTGCGTGTGCGAAGGGTGGTCGGCGGAAAGGGGCGAGCGATCGGCGCGGAGCGCGAGGACGCGCGTCGGGCCTTCGTGCTGGGCGTCCTCCCAGGGTTGCAGCAGCACGGGCAGCGCGGGGCGGCTGCGGGGGAAGCGGCCTGCGCCGACAGAGCCATGGCCATCGATCGAGCCGGCAAGGGCGAGGGCGAGCACTTCGCCCAGCTCGTCGAAAGTGATAGATGGTGGCGTGTCGGCGTCCGGGGCTGCTTTGGTGGCGAGGGTGCGGGCGTGGGCGAGTGCTTCGTCGAAGTGCGACTGCGGCACGGGGGCGATCACGCTGTAGGCGTGGCGCGTGGCGAGCAGGGTTTGCAACTCGGCGAGGGCTTGCTCGACCTGCGGAAGCTCAACGCGCTCTGCGCGGGGCGTGGTTTGCGGAGAGCGCGCCGGGTTGGGCGTAAACAACTTGGGGCGGGAAGGGGGCGTGGCTTGCGCGAGCGCGATGCCAGCGCCCGCGACGTACGCAGCGAGCGCGAGAGCAAAGACCTGTGCTGAACGCGCGGCGGGGGGCACGCCAGAGTTGTACGCGGGTGGGCACCCGGGCGCGACAGACAATTCGCGGCAGACAACTCGCGGCTGGAATCCGGCGGCTTACTTCTGCAACGCTCGCGTCATCACCTTGTGCGGGCCAATGCCGGGCAGCTCAAAGATGCCGCTGACGGCGACAAACCCGAACTTTTCATAAAAGCCCAGGGCCACCTCGCGGGCGTTGCACCACATCGCGCTGCCCCCCGAGCCCGTGGCGCGACCCATGGGATGGGCAGCGGCGTGCTCGATCGCGGCCTTCAGCACCGCAGCCCCAAGCCCCCCACCACTGCGACCTGGGGCTGTTGCCATGCCGCGGAGCTGCCAGGTGCGGCCATCATCGGGCAGCGAGGCGTGCGGGCCGCGGAGCGGGGCGAGGTAGATGGAGCCAATCGAGAGCAGCTCGTCGCCCACGAACGCGCCGAAGTGGGCGGTGTCGGCGTCGTGGTCGCCAAAGTAGTTCATCTCCTCGATGCGCTGGTGCGGGCGGAGCACGCGCTGGCGGAGCTCCCACGTGCGGTGGGCCGGAATGCGGCGAACCTCAATGGCAAGGGCGGGTTGGGCCATGGGCGATGATAGAAGGGAGCGGGCGGCAGGTTGGGGCTGCGGGTACGAAGCTGTTGCGAGGCATCAGTCCTTCACGCCCTCGACTCCGCCCTTGGTGGTGTACTTCTCAAGCGCCTTCTCGAGGTCGACGCCGTGGATGTTGGCGAGCGTGGTGAGCCAGGCGATGACGTCGGCAAACTCTTCGTCGAGGTTCGCTCGCTGGGCGGGCGTGGGAGACTTGCCCGGCGCGTTGTCTTGCAGGGCGGTGGCGAGCTCGCCCACCTCTTCGATGAACCACATGAAGGTGCCCGGGGTGCCCCGCGCCGCGTCCGTCGCAAGATACCGATCCTTGATCAACCGCTGAAACGCTGCAAACGTCAGTGCCATAGCCCCAGCATAGCGGCACCCACCGGTTTGTCACAAGCACCCAGTTTTCGACGTCTTCGGTGTCGCTCCTGGCGAACCATCACACGAGGCTACCAGGTGGTCGGCAAGCTCTTGTCAGAATCACTCGATTCGCCAACAACTCCGAGCCATCTCTCTCGCGGTGCCCTATGCCAAACGATCCACGCTTGCCACGCCCCGCTTTCCCGCGACCTGCTTTCACGCGACCTGCTTTCACACTCATCGAGCTCCTCGTCGTCATCGGCATCATCGCCCTGCTCATCTCCATCCTGCTTCCCTCCCTCGCCGCGGCGCGCCGCGTCGGCAAAGCCACCCTCTGCCGCAACAACATGCGCACCATGGGCACCTCGGCAGCTGCCTACGGCATCGACTTTAAAGACCTCATCTACAACTTCAGCTGGACCGCAGGCAAAACCCCCACCCAGTTCCCCGACCTTGTCGTCCCCGCCAACAACAGCCTCCCGAACGCCGCCTTCACCAGCCAAGCCGTTGACATCATCCGCCGCCGCTCGCCCCGCGAGCCAAACTTCGCAAGCCCAGGCCTCTGGCTCCCCCCCATCGACTACTCCCACCTCGTTCTCCTCGACTATCTCTCCACGCCCTTCCCCGCACCCATCCTCGCATGCCCCGAGGACCGCCCCCTCCTCCTCTGGCAGAGCGACATCGCCGCCTTCAACCGCGGAGACTTCGGCACCCAGCAACCCGAGTTCACGGGCTTCGGCGGTCCCGTCTTCCGCGCCAAGCCCTACAGCAGCAGCTACGAAATGCCCCCCTGCACCTACGACCGCAGCCTCCCAGGCGGCCGCATCGAGCAAGCCTTCAACCAATACGCCTACGGCATCCGCCCACCCCTCACCAAGTTCGGCCAATCCCGCTTCGACGAAGTCTCCTTCCCCAGCGGCAAAGTGCAACTGCACGACACCCACCAACGCCACGCCAAAAAGAAGCTCTTCTTCGCTCACCCCGACGCCTCCCAGCCCCTGCTCTTCTTCGATGGCTCCGTTGTCGACCGCAAAACCCGCGACGCGAACCTCGGGTGGATTCCCAACTCGCCAAACGCCGGCCCCACCATCATCACCTACGCCCCCTACCGCTACGAACCCCCAACCTCCAACGGCGCCGCCACCGAAGCCTGGCCAGGCCGCTATCGCTGGACGCGTGGCGGGCTGAAGGGCGTGGACTTTGGTGCGCAAGAGGTGACGGGGGAGCGGTAGGGGCGGGGGAATGGCTCGGTGGTCGGCGCCGGTAACTCGGCCTTAGGGATAGAGGGATAGAGGGATAGAGGGATGGAGCGAAGGCACGCGACCTGCGCGAGGTTTCGCCTCGCGCACATCACGGGCTTTCCCTCTATCCCTTTTCCCTTCTTCCCTTTATCCCTTCTTCCCTACACCGCTCTCACGCCTCACTTTGCACATTCCTGCGGTGCCGCGGTGCTCAAGTCGCATCGCACTCCGGACTCTGTATGCGCGCAAGCAGGTACCACCTACCTCACGCCCATCGCGCGGAGGATCGCGTCGAGGTCGTCCTGCACGCGGATGGGACGGTTCGCGACGCGACCTAAGGGGATGCTGACGTCGGCACGGGGCGAGGTGCTGGCGCGCGCTGCGTCGTCGCTCTTCATTTTTCTGCCGGTGTGATAGCCCACGGTGACGTCGGGGTCTTTCAGTTGGTGCCCCGTGAGGATGCAGACCACGCGCTCGTCGGGCTTGATGAGCCCCTCGCGCAGCAGCACGGTGGCACCCGCGACGCTGGCGGCGCTCGCGGGCTCGCAGCCGAAGCCAAAGCGACCGACGAGCGCTTTGAACTCTGTGATGCAGTGGTCATCGACGGATCGCACCACGCCATTCATGGCGTGCAGAGCGCGGAGGGCCTTGGGCAGGTTCACGGGGCGATTGATCTCGATGGCGGTGGCGATGGTCTTTGCACGTTCGTTCATCGCGTCCATGCGGGCATACTCACCATCGACGGTCGCGCGGTCCCAGTCGCCCGTCAGGGCGTTGCCCTGCGTCCAGCGCACCCCAAGCTCGTTCACGATGCGGTCGAGCGTGCGCGAGCCCTTTGCCTGGATGATCGCGAGGCGCGGCACCTTCTTGATGAGCCCGAGGGCTTTCATCTCGATGAAGGCCTTGCCGAAGGCGCTGCAGTTGCCCAGGTTTCCGCCCGGCACGATGATCCAGTCGGGCACTTGCCAGTCCAGCCCCTCGAGCACGCGGAACATGATCGCCTTCTGCCCCTCGAGGCGGAAGGGGTTGACGCTGTTCATGAGGTAGACGCCCGCCTGCGGCATGTTCTCGGCGATGTGGCGGATGCGGGCGAGGCAGGCGTCAAAGTCGCCCGCGATTTGCAGCGTGGTCGCGCCATAGTCAAGGGCTTGGCTCAGCTTGCCGAACGCGATTTTGCCATCACCAATGAACACGAAGCACTGCATGCCCGTGAGCGAGCCATAGACAGCGAGCGCCGCGCTCGTGTTGCCTGTGCTGGCGCACGCCACGCGGGTTGCGCCCACCATGCGCGCGTGCGTGAAGGCGGCGGTCATGCCGTTGTCCTTGAAGCTGCCGCTGGGGTTGTAGCCCTCGTATTGCAGATAGAGCCCGCCGCGAGTGGAGGCGGCGTCAAAGCCCAGGCGCTTGGCGAGCAGGTCGGCGCGTTGCAGGTTGGTGCGGCCTTCGCCGATGGTGACGATCTCGCGTTCGTTGCGATAGAAGGGGAGCAGATCGCGGAAGCGCCAGACGCCGCTGAAGTCGAGCATCGCGGGCGTGGCGATGGTGCCGCCTGCGGCGAAGCGTTCGCCCCGCGTGCTGCTGCGTGCGGCGTAGAAGTCCCAGGTGCGCTGCGCTGCGGAGAGCGGAGACCAGTCGTAGTCAACGTCGAGCAAGTTGCCGCAGGCGGGGCAGGCGACGAGCGCGCTCTGCACGGGAAACTGCTTTGCGCAAGGGGCCCAGACACAACGTTGGAAGGCCTGAGCCTTGGAAGGAACGTCCATCGCGCAGTGTAGAAAGCAAACGCAGCGGGCAAGCACCGGGCAAGCCGCGTGCAGCCCGCGATGACGGCACGAGCCGAGTGCGGGCACTACTTCGCGGCAGAGTCCTTGGGCGGGAAGAAGCTCTTCCACGCGAGCATCACGACGCCCGCGATGAGGAATGCGTCGGCGATGTTGCTGACGTAGGGCCACACTTCGCTGCCGCCCCAGGGCCAGCTCCAGCCGAAGGGCAGCTTCACGCCGGGCAGGGGGTGCAAGAAGTCGCGCACGCAGGCGTAGATGATGCGGTCGTAGAGGTTGCCCAGGCCGCCCCCGAGGATGAGGCCGATGGCGAGGTGGCTTGACCAGTCCTTGCTGCGCGTGAAGCGTGCGAAGCCCACGGTGCCCACGACGATCGCGAGCAGCGTCATCATGACAAAGAACCAGCGCTTGCCCGCGCCCATGCCAAAGACCGCGCCGGGGTTGAGCACCAGCGTGAGGTCGAGCAGCTTGGGCACCACCGTGACGGGCGTGTGCGCGGGGATGAGATTCCAGAGCTGACCGCGCGCGGCCATCACCTCGCTGCGCAGCACGCGCACCGGCGCGTCGGCGATGGCATGGAAGGCCCAGTACTTGGTCGCGATGTCGATGACGATGCTGACGGCGATGACGCCCAGCAGGAAGGCCCACGCCTTGGAGCTCTTGCCCGCGAGCACGTCGGGTGCGGGCTCGCGAGTTTGGCCAGCAGATTGGCCAACGGTTTGGCTCGCGGATGCTGAGCCATCGCTGCGCAGGGACGGGCTTGGGGGCTGGGTGGTCATCGGGAGGAGTGCACAAACGCAATGCAATGGCTTGCGAAGGGACGCGTGCTAGGCAGGCAGGGTCGATATCGCAGCTTCACAGAGCGGGGTCGGCACGATCGCCTAGGCCGGACGCATCGCCTGGCGCTCCAGCTCCATCGCCGCTTGGATGGTGTGCCGAGCCCAGGGCAGCTCTTCCAGGCGATCGGGGCCAATGACCTTGCCCGTGAGCTCGCACATGCCGTAGGTGCCAGCGTCGATGCGGCGGAGGGCGTCGTTGATCTCTTTCACGATCTTGCGCTCGGCCGCTGCAAGGTCGAGGCTGAGGGCCTGGTCGAACGCCTCGGTGCCTTGCTCCGCGAGGTGGCTGGGCATGTTGCTCAGGCTGCCGCTGCCACCTTGTAGGGCTTCGGTCTCCATGTTGAGCACGTCGGCGAGGATCTCTGCGCGCTTCTTGAGGAGCAGCGAGCGATAGTGCTCGATCTCCTTCTTGCCCAGCGTGGTTTTGGTGGGCTCGATCGCCGGCGCATCGGGCGCATAGCCACCGTGCTGGCCCAGGGGGCGCTGGTTGGTAGCCTTGGGCCCGCTGGGGATGAGGGGCTTGCGCTTGCTGTCGAGAAGCCTGCCCAGGCCCATGGGCATGACGGGGGCGACGGAGGGCTTCTTCTTCACCATCTTGGGGTTGACCACCGAGGTGTTTCGCTTTCCTGCGTCGGCGGTGAGACCCGTCTTCGCGCCGTCGGTTTTGGCAAGCTGCAAGGGCTCGGTCTTCTTCGCGAGCGAGACTGGGGCACCCTTCGCGGGCTTGGCTTCCACTTTGATGGCGGTTTTCACGCCCTTGGCATCGGCCTGCTTGGGGTCGATCTTCTTGCCTTCGGGCTTCTTCGCGTCGAGCTTCTTTGCCTCGGGAGCTTTGGGGAGGGGCTTCTTCGCGGTCTTTGCGTCGACCTTGGCCGGTGTGGGCTTGGCGAGCTTTTTGGGCTCGGGCTTCTTGGGTTCGGGCTTCTTGGGTTCCAGCTTTTTGGCGTCCGGCTTTTTGGCCTCAGGCTTCTTGGGGGCGGGCTTCTTGGGGCTCGCCTTGGCTGCGGGCTTCGCGGGCTTCTTGGGGGCGGTCTTGGCCATTGCTGCTACCTCCGCACGCCTGCCAAAGTCCTGCGGGCGCACCGCTCGCAGGACTCGGCAAAAAGGCCCCAAAGATACGGTCCAGGCCCGGATAAGTCAAAGGACAGGGCTATCGGGCGACGGGCGAGCTCGGCAAGGGCAGTGGCGGGTCCGCTCAGCCCACCGCTGCGGACTCTTCGAGGTAGACGCCCATCTTGCGGAATCGCTGGTAGCGATGCTCCAACAGTTGCTCGATGCTCATCTGCTTGAGCTGCTGCAACTTGCGAACGATGGCGTCCTGCAGGTTGAGCGCGGTCGTGCGGTTGTCGCGGTGGGCGCCGCCAATGGGCTCGGGGATGATCTCGTCGATGATGCCGAGCTCGAGGTTGTCGCTCGCGGTGAGGCGGAGGCTCTTCGCGGCGGCGCTGTTGGTCTTTTCGTTGGCTTCCTTCCAGAGGATGGCGGCGCACCCCTCGGGACTGATGACGCTGTACCAGCTGTTTTGCAGCATCGCGACGTGATCGGCAACCGCGATGCCCAGGGCTCCGCCGCTGCCCCCCTCGCCTATCACCACGCTCACGATGGGCGTACGCAGGCGGCTCATCTCGAGCATGTTCACGGCGATGGCCTCGGCCTGGCCGCGCTGCTCGGCACCCAGCCCCGGATACGCGCCGGGGGTATCGACGAGCGTGACGACGGGCACGCCCATGCGCTCGGCGAGTTGCATTTTGTGCAGGGCCTTGCGATACCCCTCGGGGTGCGCACACCCAAAGTGGCAGGCGATCTTCTCGCTGGTTTGCTTGCCCTTTTGGTGCCCCACCACCATGACGCGGATGCCGGGGGACGCGCCGATGCGCGCGAAGCCCGTGACGATTGCTGGGTCGTCGCCAAAGCGGCGGTCGCCGTGCAGCTCGGTGAAGTCTCGGCAGATCATGGCGATGTACTCGCGCGTTTGCGGGCGCAGCGGGTGGCGAGCGACGCGCACCGTGTCCCACGGGCTGAGGTTTTTGTAGAGCTTGGTGAGCAGCTCGTGGCGCTTGCCCTCGAGCTCGGCGATCTCGGCTTCGATCGCGGCGATGCCCGACGCCCCCACGCCAGCACCGACGTCGGCCCCGTTGGTGGGCACGCCCCCGGCGAGGCCCAGCCTCTCCTTCGCTGCGGCGATCTGCTTCTCGAGCTCGACCACGGGCTTCTCGAAATCCAGTTGGTAGTAGATGGACATGGGAGAAGAATAGCGAAGCGTGCGGGTGGCGTTCGCCGGTGCATGACAGGGGCGGATGACAGCCAGCAACGCCCGCTGGCCCAACGCGGGGCGGGCGTGCGTTGCCGCTCGCCAGCGTGCCGCGCGAGCTGGCCTTATCTTCCTCATATGACCACGCCCCGCATCGTGTTTGTTGGAGCCGGGAACATGGGCTTTGCGCTGCTGGCGGGGGCGCTGCGCAGCGGCGTGCTGCGGGCGAGCGAGGTCGTCGCGATTGAGCCCGACGGCGCGAGGCGCGAGGCCTTGCGACCGCTGGGGGTCGAGGCCCACGAGCGGATTGGTCAGCTCACGCCTGAGGCGAGGCATGGCGTGCTGTTTCTTGCGATCAAGCCGCAGATGCTGCGGAGCTTTGGGGCGGAGCTGAGCGCGTGCGAAGCGAGCGCAACCGGCGGATGGACGGGCGTGATCTCGATTCTTGCGGGCACGCCTCGCGACGTGGTGCAGAGCACGCTGGGGCTGCGGTGCCCCTGCATTCGCGCGATGCCCAACCTGCCCGCGCTGCTGGGGCAGGGCACGACCGCAATCGCAGATGACGACGTGCCCGACCCTGCTTTGCATGGGCTTCGGTCGCTCGCGCAGTCGATCTTTGCCAGCGTGTGCCCCTGCGTGCTGCACGTGCCCGAAGCGCAGCTGGATGCTTGCACCGCGGTGGCAGGCTCGGGGCCTGCGTATGTGTTTGCGCTCGCAGAGGCGATGATCGATGGCGCGCAGCAGGCGGGGCTCTCACCGCGCGATGCGCACGAAGCGGTGCTGCAGACCATCATCGGTGCGGCGGCGATGCTTGCGGAGACTTCGGGCGAAGGCCGCCCGAGCCCCAGCGTGCTGCGCGAGCGCGTGACGAGCCCGGGGGGCACCACGCAGGCGGGGCTTGCGGCGATGCAACAGGCGGGCTTTGCTCCGAGCGTTCGTGCGGCGATTCTTGCAGCACGCGATCGTGGCCGCGAGCTTGGGGCGATTGCGCAGGGAAAGGCATGAGGAGAACCACGGAGTCTGCGTGCGAGCCGCGTTCGCGTAAGGGCGAAATGATCGCTGGTCGCTCGATTCTCACCGCCGCGAGGTCTGCAGCGCTTGCGCCGAGCCTTCGCTCGCGTACCGCCGCTCGCCCGCCACCCAGGTGCCCACGACCGCGCCGTGCATCAGCATGCCGCCGTAGGGCGTGTTCTTGCTCTTGCTCAGCAGAGCCTGGGGCTCGACGCGCCAGCGAGCTGAGGGATCAAAGAGCGTGCAATCTGCGGGCCCGCCCACGCGGAACGAGCCCAGCCCGAGCGCATCAAGCCCGCAGAGCTTGGCGGGTGCCGTCGTCATCATCGTCACGAGCGTGCTGAGCGGCACGACGCCCCCTTCGACGAGCACCTCGTAGAACAGGGGCAAAGCCGTCTGCAAGCCCAGCATGCCGAAGGGTGCGTCCTCAAACGCAAGGCTCTTCTCGTCTGCGCTGTGCGGGGCGTGGTCGGTCGCGAGCACGGTGATCACGCCGCTGGCGACGCCCTTGAGCAGCGCGTCGATGTCGCTCTGCTCGCGCAGGGGTGGGTTCACCTTCGCGAGCGTGTTGTAGTTGTCGCAGGCATCGTGCGTGAGGAGCAGGTGATGGGGGCAGACCTCAGCGGACACGGGCAGCCCCGCCTCGCGGGCTCGCGCGATGATCCCGACGCTGCCTCCACTCGAAAGGTGCTGCGCGTGGTAGGCACACCCGATGCCCATGTTCAGCCGGATGTCGCGCTCGATGATGAGCTCTTCTGCAACGCGGGGCCAGCCCGAGAGGCCCAGCTTGGTGGCGATGGTGCCCGCGTGCATCGCGCTGCCGCGCGTGAGCGTTGGCTCCTGGCAGTGCTGCATGAAGCATGCGCCGGTTGCCTTCACGCTGCTGAGCACGCGGCTCATCATGCCCGGGGTTGCGATGCAATCGCCATCGTCGCTAAACGCCACGGCTCCGGCTTGCCTCAGCAGGTGCAGCTCGGCGAGTTCCTCCCCCTTGCGGCCCTTGGTGGCGGCGGCGACCGCGAACACACGGCAGGCTGCGCTTGCTTCCGCCCGCATGCGTACCCAGGCGAGGGTCTCGGGCGTGTCGAGCGCGGGAGCGGTGTTGGGCATGCAGCAGACGGTGGCGAATCCTCCGGCGACGGCGGCACTCGTGCCTGTGGCGATCGTCTCTTTGTGCTCTTGACCGGGCTCACGCAGGTGGACGTGCGGGTCGATCAGGCCCGGGAAGAGAAGGCGTCCGTCGCACTCAACGATGTCCCACGCGGGGAGTGTGCTGAGCGCGCTGCCGATCTCGACGACGCGACCATCGGCGAGTGCGACGTCGAGCACGCCATCGAGATTGCTGGAAGGATCGACCACATGAGCATTGCGGAGGAGGGTTGGCACGGGGCGAGGGTACGGGAGGAGGTGTAGCAAAGTGGGGCCTTGTCCATGCGTGGTTTGCGGTGATGCGAGCCTGCGCGGAGGGGCCCGGGCTACGCTGGCCCCATGGGTTTTTCTCCGTTTGGTGTGGTGCATGCCATCACGTTTGTCGCGTGTGCGGGCGTGCTGGTGTGGTGCGCACTGGCGGGATATCGCGCGTGGGTGTGGGATGGTCGCAAGGGCGTCGGTATCGAGGGCGGGCACGTCGCTCGCGCGCGGTTTGGGCTGCTGCTGGCGTGCATCGTGATTCAGGCGGCGAACCTGATCTACTTCGCGCTGCCCGCGAACCGTGACCTCTCGCAGAGCCTGCCCCTGCACCTGTGCGACCTGGCGGGCTTGCTCGCGATCGCGGCACTCGCGTGGCCTCGCGTGCGGACGCTGAGCATGCTGCTCTATGCGTGGGGCGTGGGGCTCTCGACGCAGGCGTTCTTCACGCCCGTGGTGCCGACGGGGCCCGACACGCTGCGGTTTCACTTGTTCTTTGTCAGTCACTTGGCAGTCGTGGGGCCTGCACTCTTCCTTATCGCGTCGCGGCTGTATCGCCCGCGGGCGATGGATGTTCTGCCGGCGTTTGCGCTCACGGCGCTGTATGGTGGACTGATGATCGCGCTGAACATGAGCACGGGTTGGAACTATGGCTATGTGGGCAACGCGACGCCCGAAAAACCCACCGTGATCGATGCGCTGGGCCCGTGGCCCCTGCGCCTGCTGCCACTGGGGGCGATCATCCTGACGTTGTACGCGGTGATCTTCGTGCCGTGGAGCATCGTGGGGCGGCGCGGGCGGTTCGGTTTCAGCACAGAGGCACAGAGAAGGTGAGCAAGATGAGGGGAGATGGATGGAGAAGCGTGACCGAGAGTGGTCAAGAACTCAGCACACGGGAACCACGACCCGAGTTGGGCCCTTTGTTTCTTGTTCCCTGTCCCTTGTCGCCTGTCACCTGTCACCGGTTCCCCGCTCCCCGTTCCCCGTTCCCGCCCCCATCTCCCCCTTCCCCTCACGCGCGCGCTGCTTGAGAATCGTGTCGAGCTCGTCGACAAGTTGCCGCAGGCGGTGCTCGCTAGTGTCGAGGTTGGTGCTGCGGGCGTGCTCGGCTTCTTGCACCTCTTGGTAGTTGTTCAGCACAGCACCCACGATGAGGTTGATGAGCAAGAAGGTGCTCACGATGATCCAGCTGACGTGGTAGAAGGTGTTCTTCCACTGCCAGCTCTGCCCCTCTGCGGCGTAGCGCAGGTCGCTCCAGTTGTCGCCCGTCAGCACGCGAAACAGCGTGAAGAAGCTCTCGTGCAGCGAGCCGTACTCCTTGGGCATGAACTCGCCAAACAGCTTGACGCCGATGACTCCATAGATGAACAGGATGATGCCTGCGAGCAGCGTGATGTACTTCATGCTCACGACGCTGCGTACCAGCACCGTGACGATCACGCGCAGCTCAGGGATGCTGCGCACGAGGCGGAAGACACGCAGCACGCGGATGACGCGCACCACAGCCGTCATCGTCGGGTCGGCCGTCGGCAAGAAGCTGCCCACGACCACGACGATGTCGAAGATGTTCCAGCCGTCCTTGAAGAACTTGCCCAGCGTGCCCGTGCCCGCAGCGACGACGAGCTTGAGCACGAGCTCGACGACGAAGACCCAGAGGCAGACATTCAGCAGCAGCGCGATGGTGGCGTTGGCCTTGTCGTACGTCTGCCACCCCACCAGCACGCCGTTGGCGATGATGACCAGCAGCACGATGGTGCCGAACCACTTGCCGTCGACGAAAGCGCGGAGCGATTGCATGCGGCAATCCTTGCAGGCTGGTGCGGGTTGGCAAGTTGCCGGTGGGCCTTACTTCTCCAGGGGCAGCAGGACCTGGGCCCCCCGCATCCAGACGCCCACGGGCACGACGCCCGCTCGATTGAGCTCCTGGGCCTCGCGCAGCACGGCGTCGGGGTCGATCCGCGGATCGAGAAAGCCCGAGCGCTGCAGCCGCGCGAGCTCGCCAAAGTTGATGAGCACATGAGAAAACCCGAGCGTTCGCAGGCCCTGAAGGCCGCCCGCTCGCACGATCGGGCTCTCGTCCCACGTCGTGCTCCAGGCAATGCGCTCCGCAGGAAAGTAGAGGGGCGTTGCGTCTCCGAGAAGCAGCACCTTGGTGCCCGCAGGAAGGGCCGCGACCACCGCCTCCGCCCGCGCGGGCGGCGCATCGGGCGCGAAGCCAGGCTGCACGGCGGGCAGCAGGTCGCTCAGGCGTGCCGCGATCGTCTGCGTGAGGGGCACGCCCGAGATGCTCATCGCACTCGGCGCACGCCACCACGCGGCGAGCAGCACCACGCCCGCGAGGGCCGCGCCGCGCGTTGCAAGCTCGCGCTCGCTGCGCACCTTTGTTGGGCGCACTCGCACTGCGCCCGCCACGACGCAGCCCAGCGCGACGCACGCCGGAACAAGGCAGGGCAGCAAGAAACGCGACTGCACATGCGTCGTGAGCAGCCAGAGCAGCACCTGCAGAGGCAGCATGAGTGCGATCGCAACAAACAGCCCGCGCTGCCTGCCGCTCAGGCCCGGTGCGGCGAGGCATCGCATGCCCAGCAGCACGCACGCGCCGAGGGCAAGCAGCAACGCTTCGCCCCACTGCGGGTGGCGCAAGCCGCGATGCTGCGTGCCCATCGGGTCGCGCGGGTCGGCTTGCACCAGCAGCTTGAGGCGCTCGGTTGCAGTGCCACCAAACCTGTGCCCGGCTGCAAAGCGTTGCACCTGTTCGGTGTTCCAATGCCCCATGCTGCCATCGGCGCGGGCGAAGACGCCAGCAGCGAAGGGAAACACAGGGTTGCCGCTTGCGGAGGCGTTGCGCAGCATCCAGGGTGCCAGCATCGCGCTGCCCACGAGGATGCCCACGGCGCCGGAGCGCAGCAGCTGCGCAGGCCGGAGGAGCACAACAAGACAGAGCGCAATCGGCACGCCCAGCATGATGATCGCGGTGGGCTTGCTGGCACATGCGCCGCCGACGAGCATGGCAAGCACCACGACCATTCGCACGGGCTGGAGAATGGCGCCGCCCGCTTGCGGAGCCTCGCGCTGCGACAGCAGCACGCGCACGCACGCCGCAAGCGCGAGCACCACGCCGCACTCGTTGTAGCTCAGCGTGCCCACGACGATGAGCCAGGGCATCGCCATCGCAAACAGAGCGCCCGACGCGCCCGCAAGGCGAGCCTGCGTTGGGCCAGCGCCCAATCGCTGCACGAGCGCGCGGCACGCGCCACCAATCGCGAGCGCACTGGCTATGGCAAGCAGCGCGTGCAGCTGCTGAGCTGCGAAGAATGCCTGCCCCTGCGCGTGCAGGCCCAGCTCGCTCAGCAGGCTTGCTTGCCATGCAAAGGCGGCCTCGAGCCCGCTGGGGAGATAGCTGTACACGTTGTTGGGCGAGGGCCAGACGCGGTCACTCCCGGCCCACTCTATCGCGAGCGGCAGGTGATAGCTCAGCGAGTCGTAGCCTCCGAACTCGCTGGGCCAGAGCAGCCCGGGCAGGCTGCATGCCAGAGCGAGCATGCCGCTCGCGACGCACCAGGCGAAGCCAAGCAGCACGCGAGCAAGCGTGTCGAGCGGTGCGTGCTGCACATCGTGCGTTGCAGCCCCTATGCCCCACCACCGCTCACGCACCTGCTCCCATGTTTCTCTGCGGCACCACACGAGCCCAGCAATCCCTCCAGCACACAACAGCGCACCGCTGAGGAGGAGCTGCCCCAGCGCCCCGCCCGCGAGCAGCAGCACCAGCAGCAGCGCAACACCAAGAGCAAGCGCAACGCCCAGGCCCGACGCGTGCGCCCCGAGCACACGCCGCACTGCAAGCCCAAGCCCGAGCGCTGCTGCGAGCAGCGCGAGGGGCACGAGCGCAACCAACCCGCGACCAACAAGCTCTGGCATCACGTTGCCAGCCAGCGACGGCGCGAGCAAGGATGGCACCACAAGGAACCCCGCCAACACCGCCAGCGGCATCCATTCGCGCTGGGGCGAGCGCGGGCGGAGTTCGGCGGGTGGTGCGGGCTCGGGTGCGGGTGCTGGCAAGCGAAACATCCTTGATGCAAGGGTGATGCAGGAGCGGACAGGGCTTGAAGACCGGCCGAGCGTATCGTTCTCCTCAGCAGTGTGCGAGCCTCCGGCTCCGCCCCCGCTGACCCCGAAAAGTCCTGAACACGCCCGACAACGGCATGACAACGCCATGATCAACGCCCAGCCTGCCTCCGACCTCGAGCTTGCGATCATCGAGCCGCTCTGCGCGGTGTTCCGCCGGGCATTGCGCGAGCAAGGGCTGAAGTACACCGCTGAGCGGGCCCGCGTGCTGGATGCGATCGTGCGCTTCGAGCACCCCTTCGATGGCGAAGAGCTGCTCGCGAATCTGCGACCAGCACCGAGTGCCAGCCGTCCTGCGCTGCGCGTGAGCAAGGCCACCGCTTATCGCACGCTCAAGCTGCTGCAGGACATCGGTGCGTTGCGCCGCGTGCTGGTGAAGGGCGAGGCGAAGTATGAGCTTGCACAGGCCCTGGAGCTTGGGCCCGGCGGCAAGCCCGGGGGTAAGCTGGGCGTTGCAACGGTGGCAATCGAGGGTGCACCGCATGGCAAAGAGACGCCTGCGGAGCAGTTTGTGTCCGCACCCGAACTCGACCGCGCGGCTCGCGAGGTGTGCGATCGTTTGGGTTTGTCGTTGGTGCGGTGGGAAGCGCGGATGGTGGTGCGAAGCGAAGGGGCGACGGCGCGCCGCTCGACGTGAAGTGCGTGATGCAAGAACATCAAAGCAGCCGCACGGCAGCGTCGCGAGCCATGAGCCGCGCGTCGCGCATCATGCGTGTCAGCTCGCTCGCATCGTGCGCAGAGAACGCACCAATGTCGTAGCTGTCGATATCCAGCACTCCCCAGCACGTGCCATCGTGGAGCGTGACGGGCAGCACGATCTCGCTCTGATCCTTGGGGTCGCAGGCGATGTAATGCTCGCCCAGCACGCGGATGTCGGGCACGACATACGTTGTCGCGTCCTTCCAGCCGCGCCCGCACATGCCGTGCAGGCCTATGGGCGAGCACGCGGGCTTGGGCTCGCGGCAGACGAGCGTCATGGTGTCGTCGTGCTGCTTGGCATAGAAACCGACCCAGCTCATCGACGAAGCACCATCACGGGGCGAGCCATCGAGCATGCCGAAGTGGTCCCACAGGGCGCGCACCATGCAGCGCATGCGGGCCACCAGCGCGTCGTCGGTCGATGCCTCGCGGTGGGCTGCGGGCAACGCCTCGAGCAGGCGGGCGAGCGTGTCGTGAGCAGCGGCGTAGGAACGCAGGGAAGTTGCCATGGGCGAGGAGCTCCGAGCGAAACGGGGATGCGTGTCTCAAGACGGGAGCGAACCGATCCGGCCAAAGAAACCCAGCCAAAGAACAAGGCCCGGCGATGTGCCAGGCCTTGGGCAGAACCTTCATTGCGAAGAAAGGCCTTACAGCGTCGCGCTGGTGTAGGGCAGCAGGGCCATGAAGCGGGCCTTCTTCACGGCGTTGCTCACCATGCGCTGCTCGGCGGCGCTGGTGCTCAGGCGGCGGCGGCCCAGGATCTTGCCGTTGGGGCTCATCAGCCGGCGGAGCGTCTCAACGTCCTTCCAGTCGACGATCGAGTCGCCCTTGCTGTTGGTGTTGACGATGCGCTGCTTGGTCTGCGTGCCGAAACGTTGGAACTTGCTCATGAACGAACCTTCTCTTGCTGCTGTATGCCTTGGACTTTCTCGGCCTGCCCGCACAACACAACGCGTGAGGGGGCAAGCGGCAAACAGTGCCCGCCTAGGGACGGGCCCAGATATTAGGCTCGCCTCCCGCGAAGGGAAAGTGGCGGAAGACGTTGGGGCAGGCAAGGCCAGGGCCTCTCATCGCCCGCCGCCTGGCATCCCCGCTTGACGCCCCACCGCACCCCCCGCGGCCCGGTCTACCCAGCTTTTCTTGCAACCAACGCGGCACAGGCGGGTATAGACCTGCGGCGTTTGGATCATGATTGGGTCGTCGGCATTCGCGGGCACAGCGCATGGGCTCCACTCCCACAGTCTCCGACTCCTGGGTCGTCACCACCCTCCGCAAGCCCTGGCGCATCCTGCGTCGCGCTGCGCTTGTCCTCGCTGCGATCCTGCTGCTGGCGCTGGGCATCAACGAGATGCTGGTGCAGCTCGATGCCTGGCGCGCGAGCAAGCATCGCACCCTCGCGGCCGACCTGCGAGCACTGGAAGATGAGCTAAACCCGGGAGTGCTCGCAACCGAGCCAACGCCTTGGGCGGGGCTTGAGGGTGCTGCGCGGCTGCTGCGCGACGCGGGCCGAGCCGCGACCGAAGCAGCGGAAGAGGACCGCGCGAAGCGACTTGAGGAGGAAAGCCAGAGCGCGGGCACGGGCACGTGGCGACCTCGCACCAACTGGCGGCTCGACGCCAGCCCCGCTCGCATCGCGCGGCGTGCTTATGTCGAGGAGATGATCGACGCAAGCATGGCGCCCGAGGTGCGAGCGGAGTATGAGCGCGTGTCCGACGCGGCGGCTCGCGACGCGATTGGGCGGTTGCGGCAGGACTACTTCCGCCAAGTCGCCGACGCAGCCTCGCTGCGCAACGCTCGGCACGACAAGCCCCTGCCCAGCGGAGGCAGCGCACACCAGATCAGCTACGCCCACCTGAACGCGACCTCGACCGTGCTCGAGGAGCGTGCCGCCACCATGGCTCTGGCGCGCGAGCGCGACGATGATGCAGAGTTTTTCGAGGCACTCACGCAAGCGCTTGCGCTCCTGGACATGCTCGCGAGGCAGCCCAGCGTCTGGTCGCAGATGCGTGCGGAGATTGCAGCAGAGCGCGTGCTCGATGGCGTGCGCGGCGCGATCATCGCGCGGGCTCGTGAGGGAACGGTGGACGAAGCGTGGCTCGGGCAGCTCGAGACAGCACTGCGAGCCATGCCCCCGCAGCTGCGGTGGGAGCCCGCACTCAAGGCCGTCGAGGCGGCTTCGCTCGATAGTGCGGCGTATGTCTACGAGTCGCCCTCATCGTTGCGCTTCGCACCAATCTGGGCGGGCGAACGACTGCGGCAGCACGAAACCGGGATGACACTGGCAGGCGGATATCGCCAAGTATCCGCGTGGCGCGAGCGCACTCGCCATCGGATGGGGAGCTACACCCTCACGCGCTCGATCGTGAGCGGTCGACTGCGCGAGGTGCGAAACTCGGTGCTCGAAGTGGGCCCCTCCAGCCTGCCGACCATCGGCTCGACGCCTTACGTCGCGGCGCTGGTGCTGCGGGGCGGAGCGTACTTCAGTTCTGCCGACCCCGCACGGATTCCGCTCAAGCTCCGCGCACTCGAGACGATGCTGGCCATCGAGCGATGGAATCTGCGGCAGGGCGAGTATCCGCAGCAGCTCACGCAAGAGGTCTTCGCCCTGGTGCCACCGCTGGTGAGCAACCTGCCGCAGGTTGAGCGCCGTATTCCGCCGCGCATCGCCCCGCCTGCGAAGGGCACCTTCGCCTCGGCCTCGCATGAGTTGGATGATGTTGTCCGCCGCATGCTTTATGCGAGGCGAAGCCCGCCTGAAGGCGACAAGACGCAACACCCCCACTACGCGCTCTACCTCACCGGCCCCGACGGCGTGGACCACGGCGGCGTCGCAACGGAACGCCCGGATTGGCTCCCGACCTCGGCCGCGCCGGGGCAGGACTTTGTGCTCAGCCGCAGCAGCTACAAGTAAGCGCCCGCATCGAGCAACGTGAGGACTCGGAAAGGAGCCAGCGTGGGCAAATCGCGCTCGTTCGTTCCAAGCACTTCCGCCTTGCCGTGATCTCTGGTGTTGTCCCAGCGGGCTCCGCTGCCCCCAACGCACCGCACCAACGTTGGCACTCAGCAGTTCGCACTGAGCGAACCGCGCTCAACCCCGCGGTGCGATGACCACCCGCCGGCGAAGGTCGGGCACCCAGGTGCCGCCAGGGTTCTCGACCGTGACCGCGAACAACGCGACGCGCCCGACATCGATCCCCGGACGGATGGGCACGATGACCTCGCCATCGGCGTTGGCATTGAAGACGCCGCCCGAGACCTTCTGCTCCATGCCGCGCTCGTCGATCACCCAGACTTGGTACTGCTCACGGGCTGGGTCGTTGGCGGCAAGGCCCACAAACCGCAAGTACCCGGTCTGCAGTTCGTCGTTCCACACGACATCGCCCTGCACGCCCGCTTGCTCTGCGGGGGGCGCCCCATCGACATTGAACGGTGCCCATGCGAGACGAACTGTGCCGGGCACTTCGAGCAGCTTCGTGCGATTCTGCCGAACTGTCGCGGGGTCGATCGGGGCCTCGAGCGAAGCGATCGTCATTGTTGCGGCGTCGAGCTGCGATTGCAGCTCGCGCTGCCGCGCGGCGTGCGATGCCGTCGCGTCCGCGAGTTGTTGCACCGCGGCAAGCTCGGCTGCCTTGATGGACTGCACCTCGGCCCCGTGCTGCTCGATCTGCGAGCGTGCGGCGGCGATGAGCCGCTGATTGACCTCGACCTGGTCCTGTGCCTTCGCGAGCTGCTGCGCGAGCGAGGAGGCCTGGGCCGAGACCGCGCGATAGCGCGTGAACAGCGCAATCGACGACGCCAGCGCGAGCCCCGCCGCGAGAGCCGCGATGAGGGGCCAACGCGAAGCGTTGCGAGGCGAACCAGCGTCGGAGAGTCGCTGCGCAGGCCCGGGTGCAGCTTGCCCGGGTGCAGCCTGGGCCAAAGGCTGCGCGAGCGACGGGCCCGCGATGCCCGCATCGATGAGATCGTTCAGGCGCCTCGCGACGTGCTCGGGCAGCGCGGTTGGTGATGAGCGCGTGCTCGCCCGATGCAGCGCGGCTTCCAAGGCTTCGTCGTCGCTCACCGCAGGTAGAGGCTCGTACGCGGGCGTTGCGCGGGCATCGTGCGAACCGAGATGGGGTGAAGGGTTGCTCATGGGGTGCCCCCTTTGCTCGGCGAGGGCGAAGTCACGGAGGTCGTCACGGCTCGGCTTGCTCCGATGGGTCCAGTTGCGGATGATGCGCGATCTTGCGAGGCAAGCTCTTCGCGAATGAGCGCGAGCCCGCGATACAGCGTCGTCTTCACGGTGCCCAGCGGCATGCCCAGGTGGCGCGAGATCTGCTCGTGCGTCAGCCCCTGCACGATGGACAGCACGAGGACCTGCTGCTGCTCGGGCAGCAGCGTGCGGAGCGCGGCCCACGCGCGATCCGCCTCCACGTCTTGCATCGATGCATCGCCGGGCACTGCGGGCGGATGCGCGAGCAACGCGTCGATCGCTTCCGGGCTCATCGGGGTGTGGTGTGCGGTGCGGGCATGCTTGCGCACCCAGTCGATCAGCCTGCGACGCGCGATGACGCTGATGAACTGCACCTCGTTGCCGCGCTGCGGGTCAAACGCGCTGGCCCGCTGCCACAGGTGCACGAACACATCCTGCGTCGCATCATCTGCGTCTGCCGCGCTGGTGGTGAACGTGCGCGCCATCGACCAGATGAGCGAGCCGTATCGTGCGATGCACTCGCGCATGGCGCTGCGATCGCCTTGGGCGATGCGAACGAGCGTGTCTGCCTGATGGAAGGGCATGACGGTCACGGCATGGCATCTTTCGCATGCCTTGATGCCCGGATACAGGGCAAACCAAGAAATTCTGCAACTTCATCGCGCCGATTTGAAACTCCGCGCTGGTCCGCATGCGTTGAAGCTGGTGCACGAGCGTGATAGCGCAGGAGGTGGCCGCAAAGCGGGCGCGAAGGCTCTCGCCGCGTATCCACCAATCCCGCGTTGGGAGGTCTCGTCGTGCGTCATGCGCTCGCGGTGCTTCGCGTGAACGCCGGGTCTGACCCGGCGGCGGGTCGCTGCGCAGAAGTCGTTTACAAGTTGGAGCGTTCTCGCGTCCGAACCCGCGATCGTCGCGGCAACGCGAGCCCGTGGACAGTTTCGGCGCGGCTCTGCCGCGCACGAGAAAGAGAGATCGTCATGAACATTAAGAACTCACTCGCAGCACTTCGTCACACTGCCCGCGTGGGCAAGGGCAACCAAGCCACAGCGGCGATCCTGTGCACGCTCGCGCTCGCGAGCGGCACGGCCCACGCCGAGCTCATCTTCGGCGTCACGCAGCAGAACCAGCTCGTGAGCTGGGACAGCGC
>JAIYDA010000044.1 GCA_027487735.1 Planctomycetaceae bacterium
AGCTTCGGCGGCGGCCCTTTCCACTTCATGTTCATTCGCGCCATTCGCGAAGGCATCGACGTCGCAGCCCTGGGCGTGCCGGTTGCGACCTTCAGCGACGAGCACCCGACCGCGAAGGTCGTGATCGATGGCGCCCAAGCCATGGAACTCTACAACCGCGTCAAGAAGGCGCTCGACGACAAACTCGCCGCCGATGCCGCGGCGAAGGGTGTCGAGGCTGTTCCCGCGCAGGTGCCCACGACGCCAGCACCGGACAACCTAGCACCCCAACCCCCAGCACCCTAACCAACCGCACCGTATCGCCAATTTGTCCCCTCCCTCCCATCTCAAGCCGCGACCCTCCGCACTCCCCCACCCCCAGCGCCGCGTTCCCTCTTCTCCCATTCCCAGTTCCCCGCTCCCCGCTCCCCTTTCTCCCCCCTCCCCGCTCGCCCCTCCCCGCTCCCCTAGACTTCTCCCCGGCGTGAACGCCGATTCTCTGAACTGTTCGGTATTGCTAGGAGCCTCATGGCACGATTTGGTGGTCGAGACAGTGGTCCTCCGCGGACGCGTGTGAACTTCATGATCCGCATGACGCCTATCCGCGTCATCGGGCCCGACAACGAGCAGCTGGGCGTCATGGAGACGCCCGACGCCCTTCGCATGGCCCAGGACAAGGGCATGGACCTTGTCGAGGTGGTGCCCGATCAGCGCCCGCCTGTCTGCAAGATCATGGACTATGGCAAGTTCAAGTATGAGGCCAGCCAAAAGGCCCGCAAGCAGCGAGCCGCCCAGAAGAACACCGAGATGAAGGAGCTGCGCCTGGGTCGCAGCGTGAAGATCGACAAGCACGACATCAAGGTCCGCGTCGATCAGGCCCGCAAGTTCCTCATGTATGGCCACAAGGTCATGTTCACGCAGCGCTTTAAAGGCCGCGAGATCGCACACAAGGACCTGGGCCTGAAAAACCTCGCCGACGTGCGCGACGCACTCGCAGACATCAGCCGCGTCGAGCAGCCCCCGCGCTGGGTCATGAAGCAGGCCAGCATCATCCTCGCGCCCGACAAGCCCAAGGTCGAGGCCGCCAAGCGCAAGCTCGACAAGGAAAAGGCCGAGAAGCTCGCCCGCGGCGAGAAGGTCGAGAAGGAAAAGACCATCGAGGAACTCGAGCAGGAAATCGAAGCCCAAGACGATGGCCAAGATGATGGTCACGACGACGGGCCTGATGACGCGGGCGACGATGGCGTGACCGCCGAAGGGCAAGACGACGGCCGAGACGACAGCCGCGAGGCGTAGGCCGCCGCGCTGTGCACGCAGGCGGGAGGCACGGGTGAAGATCGGTTCACCACGGAGTCACTGAGTGGCACAGAGGCAGCACAGAGAAGAAAGAACAGATAGGAAGAAAGAAGAGATAGCAAGAAAGAAGAGATGGGAAGAAAAGAGGCATCGCAAGCCGCGATGGCTGAACATCTTCCCCCCCTCGATTGCCTTGAACACCCGCCCTCTCAATCGACTGCCCCTCATCACCTTCTCTTTTCTCTTCTCTGTGCCCCCTCTGTGCCCTCTGTGTCTCTGTGGTGAACGCGTTCCATGAAAAAGCCCGCCCAGCTCCCCACGATCGAGAATCGCAAAGCGCGATTCGAGTACGCCATCGAGGACACCCTCGAGGTCGGCATCGTGCTGCGCGGCAGCGAGATCAAGGTCGTGCGCGAGAGCCGCGTGAGCCTCGCCGAGGGGTGGGTGCAGCCCAAAGCAGTGCCCCCCAGCCTGCTGCTGCACAACGTGCACATCGGCGAATACAAACCCGCCGGCACCATGGGCCACAAGCCCGTCCGCCCGCGCGAGCTGCTGGCCAACAAGGTCGAGATCCGCCGCCTGCTAAAGGCGATGGACAGCAAGGGCTGCACCATCGTGCCGCTGAAGCTTTATTTCAAAGGCGCCTGGGCCAAGCTGCTCATCGGCATCGCCAAGGGCAAAAAGGCCCACGACAAACGCCAAGCTATCAAGGACCGCGACACCAAGCGCGACCTGCAACGCGCGATGAGCAAGCGGATGTGACGCGCGCGCCTGGCCCCCCGCCCCGCACCACGCCATTCCCGAGCCTATCATCGCCCCGCAAAAAGCCGGTGTTTCCGGCAGGTTTTTCGTGGAGCAGGCGCACGCCCGTTATGAGCAAACAAGAAGACAAGTTCACATTCGAGGCAATCGTGGTCGAGGCGCTGCCCAACGCCATGTTCAAGGTGCGTCTGCCCAACGAGCAGAAGACCGAGGTGCTCGCCTACCTCGCGGGCAAAATGCGCCAGAACTACATCCGCGTCCTCCCGGGCGACCGCGTGACCGTCGAGATCAGCCCCTACGACCTCACGAAGGCTCGCATCACCTTCCGGCATTAGCGCCCGCCATATTGCTGGCAAACTGGTGGGAACCGGGTGGCACAGCCGCCCCGCCTGTGCCCCGCCTGCAACCACAATCCAGCCTCTCACACGCTCCGCCCGCCCGCGCACATCCGCGGAGCGTGCCTCGCGCGCATCCCACACGCGACCCATACGCGTTGACCCGCGTTACGAGCGCCAGGCTTGGGCGCCTTGGCCACCCAACCCACTCCAAAGCCCACCCCTCACCGCTGCCGCACCACGCCCTCCTGATACGCCCGCACCAGCAAATCCAGGTCCGCGATCTTCCGCCGAATCAGCTCCCCATCCTGCGTGTCGCCCACCGTGCGGGGCGATGCAAACCTGCGCACCGTCGTCATGTGCGGCAGGATGTCATCCCCGTGCTCAATCGCGCGCTCCACGCCCTTAAACGGCGTCAGCTCCGCCAGGTCGATGCGATCGGGCCGGATCACCAGCGTGTAGCCACGATCGCCATACGCCTCGCTAAACGCCCCGTCGATGGTGATGGCGTTGCCGCCCTTCTTGATAGGCTGCTCGCCCTTCTCCACCTTCACGGGCACGTGACCATTCACCACCAGCACCTGCTCACCCACGCCAAACATCCTGCCCAGCCCCTGAATAAACCCTGCATCGTGCATGAGGTCAAAGTACGCGTTCTTGTGCTCCTTGTGCGTCTCCTTGTCCGCCACAAAGCTCGTCTCAAACGTCGCGAGCTTGTCCTTGCCAAACAGCGGGCTCTTGGGCCCGCCCCACAAGTACCACACCCAGTCCGCGTCGTTGTCCAGCCCAAACCAGCGCTTGCGCATCGCCCGCCGCACCACGCTGCTAAACGCGTCCATCAGCTCGCGCCCGCCGCGCTCCTTGCCATCCACCAGCAGCGTCTGAGGCGTGCCGTCCTTCTCCACGGGCACGCACGCATGGAAGAACAGCGTCTCATCGCGATTGGTATAGATGCCCCCGTGGTTCACGAGCCACTCCATGTGCTCGCGCAGCTTCATGCTCTTGGTAAAGCCCTCGCGCAGCCGCTCTACGCACGCAAGCTCCTCCTTGCTGTACTCGTACGGGTTCGCCGGATCAATCGTGGGCAAAAACCCATCCAGCATCGCGTGCTCTTTGCCATCGATCTCCACGTGCGTCGCGCGCCGTTCTGCCCGCTCGCCCGCAAACCGAATGCGATGCAGCAGCCGCCGATGCGATAAGCCCCAGTGCGGGTTCCGCTCAAACAGCTTGCCCTCCGCCTTAAACTGCATGATCGCCACGGCTTTCTGCATCCGGGCCACCATGAGCGCATCGCGAAACCCTTCCCCCTTGGGCAAGAATCGCTCCGCCGGGTCGTCGCCATACACCTCGCGCACCAGCCTCTCGATCGGGGCCATCATCACGCCATACCCCTCCTCGAGCTGGCTCAGCTTGCGATACCGCAGGCTGAATCGCAGGCACGTCAGCATGCACGCCTCGTGCCCCAGATGGCTGCCAATCCACAGCATGTCGTGGTTGCCCCACAGCACGTTGCACCGGGGCTGCCGCATCAGCGTCTCGCACACCCGGTCCATCCGCGGGCCACGATCCCCAAGGTCGCCAATCACCAGCAGCTCCTCGCACGCCAGATTGCGAATCAGCCGCGCGGCTGCTCGCACCGCGCCCCAGTCGCGGTCATACGCGCTGAGCGCAAAGATCATCTCGCGGATGTACGCCGGTCGCTGCGCACTGCCAAGCTCGACAAACAGCTCGCGATTCCACTGGGGCAAAAGCTCCTCAAACCGCACGCGCCGATACGTGCTCCGCAGCTCGCGGATGATCTTGAACTGCAGCGTCAGCGTCTGCGTCACCCAGTCCAGCCGCCGCCCCTGCGTCACGATCTCGTGCGAGAATCGGTTGATCGCCTCGCGCGGGTAATACAGCACCGCGAGAAAGATCGCCTTGTCCTCCCCGCTCAGTTCGCTGCCCACCACGCTGTCCACCAGCTGCCGCAGCGCACCGCTCGCGTTGTTGATCACGTGCCGCAGCTTGATGTCCTCCCCGTGCACGTCGCTCAGCACATGAATCACGCCCCGTGGCAGGCTCAGCGTCGCCCGCAGCGCGGTCAGCTCCGCAATCGCATCATCCGCCGTCGGGTACTGCGACGCCAGCGCGTGCATGAGCGCGCGTTGGTCCGTCGTCAAAGTCGCAGGGTTGTGTGGCATATTCCCGCAGGATAGCAAACTTCTCTTCCATCCCTCTCTCCCTTCATCCCTTCTTCCCTTCTTCCCTCGACCCCTATCTTCATCCCATGCCTCCCGCCCTCGCGCCTCCCGCCCTGCTGGTGCGCAACCTCGCGTTCACCTATCCCGCCAGCTCCTGGACGCTCCGCGTCCCCGAGCTCACCCTCGCCCCACGCGAGCAGCTCCTCATGCAAGCCACCAGCGGCGCGGGCAAAAGCACGCTCCTCTCCCTCATCGCGGGCCTGCTCGAGCCTGCCGAGGGCTCCATCGAGGTCCAGGGCACACGCATCCACGCCCTCCGCGGCGCAGCCCGCGACCGCTTCCGAGGCCGCACCCTGGGCATGGTCTTTCAGACCCACCATCTCATCTCAGGCCTTTCCGCCCTCGAGAACGTCCTCGCCGCGCCGCTCATGGCGTCCCTCCCCGTGTCCGCTGCGCGAGCCCACGAGCTGCTCTCGCAGCTGGGCATCGTCCGCGTCTCCGCCAAGATCGACGACCTGAGCGTGGGCCAACAGCAGCGCGTTGCCATCGCCCGCGCCCTCGTCTGCAACCCCGCCCTCGTCCTTGCCGACGAACCCACCGCAAGCCTCGACCCCGCCAACGCCCAGGCCGCGATGGACCTGCTGCAACAAAGCTGCCAGGCTGCGGGCGCCGCCCTGCTCTGCGTGAGCCATGACCCCGCCATGGCCCATCGCTTCGCCCGCGTCGAGCCCCTAGCCGCCGACGCAGCCGCGCAGCCCCTCGCAGGAGCCACCCCATGAGCACCGCAGGCTCCATCTCCGACATGACCCTCGTTCTCCGCGGCATGCGCACGCGAGGCCTCTCCACCATCATCACCATCCTCAGCGTCGCCCTTGCGGTCGCGCTCGTGCTTGTCCTCCTCACCCTGCGCGACAGCGGCAAGCGCACCTTCGAGCGCGGCACGGGCGACATGCACCTGCTCGTCACCGCCGACGCCAGCCCGCTCACCGGAGTCCTGAACAGCATCTTCTTCGCCAGCACGCCCCCGCGCGCCCTGCCCCACACCAAGTTCCAGGCAATCGCCGAGTCCGCACCCTGGAGCTACGCGCTCCCCCTCGCCTTTGGCGATAGCTGGCGCAGCGCCCCAGTCGTGGGCGTCACCGCCGACTTGTTCGCCAGCTTCCGCCCAGCTCCCGACGCACCCTTCGCGCTCCGCACAGGCCGCTTCCTCGGCGTGCCCGAAGCAAATGGTGCCCCCGCCACGAACTTCGAGGTCGTCGTGGGCAGCGCAGTTGCCCAGCGTGCAAACCTCCGCGTGGGCGACACGCTCTTCATCACCCACGGCTTCTCCCGCTCTGCGGGCGAGATCGCGGGCGACCTCGTCCGCGCGGGCGGTCGCCTTCCCACCCCGGGCGGCGACCACGACCACGATCATTCTGGCCATGATTCTGGCACCGGGGCCCACGTGCACTTTGACTACGGCTTCCGCGTGGTGGGCATCTTGGAATCAACCGCAACGCCCCACGACCGCGCCCTCTTCATCCCCCTGCAAGGCGCCTGGATCATGCACGCCCAGGACCGCCTCGCGAAGCAAAACCTCCAGCCACAGGTCGGTCCAGTCGCCACCGAGCAAGACCTGCTCGAGAGCGACAAGCTCGTCACCGCGATCTACGCACGCCTCATCACCCGCGAGGGCAGCGACGTGCCCGCCAACCTGCAGGCAGTCTTCGATCAGCTCCGCCGCGACCCCACGATTACCATCTCCCAGCCCACCCAGCAGATCGGCCAGCTCTTCACGATCGTCGATGGCGTGCACCGCCTCTTCGTCGCGATGGCGATCGTCGTCATGCTCTCCAGCGGCGTGGGCATCCTGCTCGCCCTCTACAACAGCATGCACGAGCGCCGCCGCCAGGTCGCCATCCTGCGCGTCCTCGGCGCTACAAAGGCCCGCATCCTCAGCCTCGTCCTCGCCGAGAGCGCACTCCTCGGCATCGCGGGCGGCGCACTGGGCGTGGTCCTCGCTCTGGGCGGAGCCCTCCTCACCAGCGGCTTGCTCCGCTCGCGCTTTGGCCTCGTCATCGCCCCCCAGCTCGACGCCCGCGTCATCGTCATCGTCGTCGCCAGCGCGGTGCTCCTCGCCTGCCTCGCAGGCCTGCTCCCCGCCCTCGCGGCGTATCGCGTGAGCGTCGCAAAGCACCTCAGGCCCGTGGGCTGAACCCAGGTTCTTCGCCCCTGGTGGAGCAGGCGTCTCGCCTGCCCTCTCGCGCAGCCGGCGTACGCACACACACACTTCCCCCCCGCCACCCGAATGCCGAATGGCGAATCCCGAATGCCTCGCCTCTACCTCCCCCACACCCCATCCACCACCCGCATCATCCCCCTCGGGTTCGCCGCGCGCAGCTCCTCAGGCAGCGCATGCTCCTGCCCATTCTGCCAGCACGTCCACTTGCACCACCGCTCCATCGCCAGCGCACCCACCGCCGTCGTCGCCGGCGCGTTGCACGCGGGGTAGGGCCCGCTGTGCACCATGCTCTGGCACACCCGCACGCCCGTGGGCACGCCCCCAAACACGATGCGGCCTGCGCGCTGCGGTGCGTTGCTGCTCAACTCCGCGCCGTGCAGCGTCGTCGTCAGCCTCGGCCTTGCAAACGTCTGGTTCGCGCGCACCAGCTCGCCGCTCGGCACGACCATCGCCGCAGGCCCAAACACCTCGTCCAGCACCGTCGCTGGCACCAACCCCGCGCCCACATCCTCAAGGTCAAACGCTCCACCAAACCCCAGCAGCACAGGCACCGCGAGCAGCTCTCCCGCTTTGCTCTTCTCGATGGGCTTGCTCCGCTTCGTCAGCACGCTGCACCCCGCCCGCACCATCTGCTTGATGCGTGCCTCGTAGCGCTTCGCCACGTGCTCGCTCAGCATCCGGCGTGGCGCCGCAGCATCCATCACGCCTGCGAGCTTGCTCACAAAGTCGTCGAAGCCCTCATGCCGCACCACGCTGATGATGCCCGGACGTGTGCACTGCTGCCCCACGCGCATCACGATCGACTCCCCCAGCAACTTCGCCAGAGCCTCGCGCTGCCCCGCCGTCGCGATCGCTTCATGCCCAACATCCACCAGGTTCGCGCTCCCCATCTCACAGAACGCAGGCTTGTGCAGCGCGTGCGCCATGCCCGCCACCGCGTCGCCCCCCGCGACCGACCCCGTAAACCCAATCGCATCCACCGCCTCGATCACCCGCCGCGCCACCCGCATGTCCTTCGCGTCCTCATGCACCACATACGCCACCGGCGCGGCGCACGCCTGCGCCACGCGCGCCAGCGCCCGCCCCACCCGTGGCTGCGCCGGGTGCTCCTTCACCACCACACTCAGCCCCGCCGCGAGCGCGCTCGCCGTGTCGCCCCCGCACACCCCATACGCAAACGGAAAGTTGCTCGCTCCAAACACCCCTGCGCACGACCCCAGCGGCACCAGCATCCGCCGCACATCATGGGGCGGTCCGATGCACGCCTTGCGTTCGGCCTCGGTGCGCGGCGCATGATCGATGCTCGCCCGCACCCAGCTCCCCTCGCGCACCACGCCCGCGAACATCCGCAGCGTGCCCGTCATGCGCGCGAACTCCGGCGCAAGCTCTGCCTGCGTCAGCCCCGTCTCCTCGCTGCACACACCCAGCAGCTCCGCCCGCGCCGCCTCCAGCCCATCCGCTAGCCTCTCCAGCATCGCCGGTCGCGCCTCGCGCACAGGCTCCCACTCAGCGCGATGCTCGCCCACGCGCTCCAGCACATCCTCCGCATGCTGCCTCGCCGCGAACGCATCACGAAACAATGGCGGCAAGAGCTGCACGCCCCGCCCTTGCTTGATCAAGGCTTGCTTATTCAAGCCTTGCTTGCTCGCGCTCGTCTTGCCTCGCTGCTTTCCACCTCGCCCTTGTGCCTTGGTCATGTGCAACTATAAATCGCCCCCCGCCGCTGCACGCACCCCGCTCTACACTCCCGCCCATGCTCGCCCGCATCACGAGTTTTCTCCTCCAGGGCATCGACCCCATCGTGTGCGAGGTCGAGGTCGACATCGACGACACTGCCATCTCCAACCGTCCCCCGCAGGTCGTGGGCCTCGCCGACACCGCTGTCAAAGAGTCCATCGAGCGCGTGAAAAGCGCCATCATGAACAGTGGCTACACCTTCCCCATGGGGCGCGTGCTCGTCAACCTCGCCCCAGCCGACGTGAAGAAGGAAGGCCCCGTCTACGACCTCGCGATCGCTGCGGGCATGCTCAGCGCCCTGGGCATCGTGCCCAGCGCGTCCGACAGCACCGCTGCCCGTCCCCCGCGCCGCGGCTTTGTCATGCCAGGCAGCGAGCCCCAGCTTCGCGCAGGCTCATCACCCCAGCCCCAGGTCAGCATCCGCAACACCCTCATCGCGGGCGAGCTCGCCCTCGACGGGCGCGTCCGCCCCATGCGCGGCGCGATCGCGATGGCCGCCCTCGCCAAACAGCTCGGAAAGCACGGCGTCATCGTCCCCAAAGACAACGCCGCCGAAGCCGCAGTGGTGGGGGGCGTCAGCGTCTACGGCGTCCGCACCCTTGCCGAGGTGGTGGGCCTGCTCATGGGCGTGCTCGACATCGCCCCCGAGCCCGAGGCCGACGTCGCAGGCCTGCTGCAACGCGCCGCCGCGCCGATCGACTTTGTCGACGTCCGCGGGCAAGAGAGCGTGAAGCGCGCCCTCACCATCGCTGCCGCAGGCGGGCACAACATCATCCTCCTGGGCCCCCCAGGCAGCGGCAAGACGATGATGGCCAAGGCCCTGCCCGGCATCCTGCCCCCCCTCACGCCCGACGAAGCCCTCGAGATCACCCGCATCTTCTCTGCCGCGGGCCAGCTCGCGAGCACCGGCGGCTCGCAGGTTGGTGCACTGGTTGGTGCGACCAGCGAAGCAAGCGAGCTCGATCTATCGCAAGCGGCTCATCAATCAGCAGCCCACGAAGGCTCCCACCACCCGGGCCTCATTACCATCCGCCCCGTCCGCAGCCCACACCACTCCGCAAGCCTGCCCGCCCTCGTGGGGGGCGGCGCAATCCCCAAGCCGGGCGAGATCTCCCTCGCCCACCACGGCATTCTCTTTCTCGACGAGCTCCCCGAGTTTGACCGCGACGTGCTCGAAAGCCTGCGCCAACCCCTCGAAGACCACTGCGTCACGATCGCCCGCGCCGCGGGCAGCGTGAAGTTCCCTGCGAATCTCATGCTCGTTGCCGCCATGAACCCCACCCCCAAAGGCACCATGCCCACGGGCGAAGCCAGCCAGCGCGCGATGGATCGCTACCTCAGCAAGCTCAGCGGCCCACTGCTCGACCGCATCGACATGCACGTCGAAGCACCCGCCGTGCCCTTCGCCGAGCTCTCGCGCAAACGCCGCAAAGGCGACGCC
>JAIYDA010000086.1 GCA_027487735.1 Planctomycetaceae bacterium
GCCATGCCCACCCCCGCCCCCAAACGTCGTTTCAAGTGGGAGCCTCCTGTGCTCATGGTGCTCGTGCTCGCGCTGGGCGCGTGGCTCGTGTGGGAGCGCAAGCACGCCTTCACAGGCATCGAACCCGCGCCGGGCACCCGCACTGTCGAGCTTCGCGTGGGCAACTCGCGCGGCGTCGTTGAAGTGACCCCAGCCGACGCGCCAGCGACCAGCTTCCGCGTCATGCTCCGCAATGGCTATGTGAGCCAACCCCTCTCGCCCGCACAGTTCGCCCAGCAGTTTGGCGAGCGAGCTCTCGATGATGTCACGCTTCCCCGCGCGAACGTGCTGTTTCGCCTCTTCAACATCACCAACTGGGGGGGCGTTGCCTGGGCGGCCCTGGGTCTGATCGGGCAGGGAATCTTCAGCGCGCGGTTTCTCGTGCAATGGCTCGCGAGTGAGAAGGAACGCAAGACCGTCATCCCCGTCGCCTTCTGGTACCTCAGCCTAGCTGGGGGGGTCATCCTGTTCACCTACTTCGTGTGGCGGCAGGACTTTGTCGGCGTCCTGGGGCAATCCAGTGGCCTCGTGATCTACGCCCGCAACATCAAGCTCGCTGCCAAGCACCGCAAGGCGATGAGCGAGGCAGCCGCAAAGCCCGAGAACGCGCAAAGCTGACCGACACCCCCGCTTCTTCAGGCGATTTCTCCGCGCCCCCGGGGTGGGAAATGCGCGGTTCTCGGGGTGTGTTGCAACGATCATGCGGATTCTGTCGCGCGAATTGTTGCAAACCCTTCATCATGGTGCATCTTGGAGGCGTGCAAGTCTTCCTCGATGGCGAACCCCTCTCTGCCACGGTCTCGTCGGTCTCTGCCGCGATCGCCGAAGGTGCGTCCGCAGCCGCCACGCGCGGACGCGTGGTGATCGAGGTGCATGCCGATGGCGTGCTGCTCGATGAGTCGCGCCTTGACGCCCGGGCTCAGGAGCCCGAGTCAGGCGACGCAGGGCAGGTCCGAGAGCTCCGCCTCACCAGTGCCGACCCCTACCTGCTGGTGCAAGCCACGCTCGATGATGCCGCCGCCGCTGTGCAGCAGCTCTCGCACGACCAGCAGCGTGCGGCGCGTCTGGTGCACCAAGACAAACTGCAAGACGCTGTTGCCCAGTTGCAGCAGGTGTTTCAAACATGGCAAACCGTAAAGGACGTGACCGAGCGTGCCAGCTCGCTGCTGGGCGAGGACCTGCTCGCGATGCCCGTGGAATCAGCCCTGGGCACGCTGCATGGGCAGACGCTCTCTGCCGAACTGCTCATGCGCTTGCGAGCCGTGAAGGTCGCGCTCTCGCGCGAGGATTGGTCGCGCTTTGCCGACCTGCTCGGGCATGAACTCGTGGATGCCTCGCAGCGTTGGCATGAGCTGCTCCGCGGCCTCGCGCGGCACGTGGGCGAGCTGCGCGGCGCGAAGCGAGCTGCTTCCCCAACCCTCGGAGGCGCACCGGCATGACGCCCAAAACGGGCAACCCAGCTGAGGGCAACGCCGCAAAGTCGCGGCGGATGGTCGTCGTGTCGCCCTCGCAGGATGCGAGCGAGGCTCCAGCACGCGATGCGTCATCAGGCGACGCGTGGGCACTCGCAGCTGGTCTGAAGGCCACCGCGATCGACACGCTCATGGAGCGCGCCAGCCAGGCCCTCGTCGCGTGCGACTACTTCCGCGCCGCAGAACTCTGCGAGCGAGCCCTCGACAAGGCGGTTGCGTCCGCGGACTTTGAACGCTGCGCCCGCGCGATCATGCCCTTGCAAGAAGCGCGCCGCCAGTTGCGGCACCTCGCAACCGACGCGGCCCACGAGCCCGCTGGCATCATCGCGTGCAAGGCTCTGCCGCGCGATGCCAAGCACGTGTCCGCAGGCTTCGTTCTGCTCGAGCCCCCGCTCGTGGGCATCGATGCTGGTCGGTATCGCGAGCTTGCGCAGCGAGCCAAGGCCCCGACGATGGTGCTCGTGAAGGAGCCCACGACCAAGGCGGGCCTGTGGCCCATCGTGGGCGTGGGCAAGGGCGACCCGTTCCCCATCGTGGTGCGCACGCTGCTCGCTCCGCCCCAAGGCGTCGACCCCAAGGCTCCGCTCGCCGATGTCATCGCCTCCGCGCCGCGCCAAGCCCTCACTGCCTGGATGCTCGGTGCCCAGGAGTGCTTGGGTGATGCCGCGATCGCCAAGGTCGACCCAGCATGGCCCGCCGACCACCGCGTGCTCGACTTTGTCGAGCTCCTCGCCGCGGTGCCCGACCACGAAAAGCTTGCCCAGGCCTTCGCCGCTTCATGCCGCGAGGCTGCGATCGCGCCGCGCTCGTCCCAGCCTCGCCGGCGGACGATCGCCGAGAATAAATACAGCTTTTGAACGAAAACGGGCGTTTGTGTGCAAGAATCGACACACCGGGCTCCCCTTGCGCAACTTTGACAAGAAGCGCAACTCCATGCAAAGCACGCCCTTGCGTTCGATAACCCACCGACTTATGCTGATCCCTGTTGCAACTTCGGCACTTTTCTGCTGAAATAGGGGCTCTTGGTTGTCCGGGCGGGGCTCTCCCTCTCGCTTGGAATACAGGAAACCGCTGGCGGCGATGGCGCACTTGGTGCGCCTTTGTTGCGTTGTGCAGGATGCACACGTGCAGCGGTGACGGTCTGGGTGAGCGAGTCTTTGAGAGTTCTCACTGGCGGCCGCGGATTCGGCCCCTGCTGGAGGTGTGTGATGACGCAGCGTGCGAGCAACGACAATGGTCAGCAACCGCAAGGCCTCACGCCTCGCGATGTCTCGCAATACGCAGGCAAGGCGGCGCAACCTCCGGTGCCTCCAGCACCATCGCGCGCGCAACCAACCAAGCCGGGCCCCAACGGCGGCGTGAAGGGCGGCAAGCCCGTGTTCGAGCAGCTTGAGCCCATGGTGCTGCTGTCGGCAGACTTGTCTCCTGCTGCTGCGGCGCGAGACATGGGCAGCTTCCTCGTCGCACGCTCGCTGCTCAGCAGCAGCCTCGAACTGCAGAACAACCCCAACGCGGGCAACGACATCGGCGCGTTTGGCGCGGGGATGCGCATGCGCGTGGACGTCGCGGGCAACAACCAATCGCGCGTCACAGCAGATACGGGCAGCTTCCTCACCGGGCTCAAGGCCATCGACCGCGCACGCACGCAGGCGGGCGAGCTTGCACGCGACTCGCGCCTGAATGACCTGCCGCAGCGCGATCTGTCGTCGCAGCACCAGACCGAGACCGCGAAGCGCAGCTACGGCGGCTCGTCGGGCGAGGTTGTGTCCGACGCGGGCAACACAAACAACGGCACAGGCGACAACGGCACAGGGCCCGGCAACCAAAGCGGCGGCCCACCCGGCGGCACGACAACCACGGGCCCCACGGACAACACTGGGCAGAACCCCACGCGCGTGGACACCCCCACTGCCGAGGGCACGCCCCGGCGCAACCCGACCGACCCCAACTACCTGCTCCCAGGCCTTGACCTCCGCATGACGGGCGCGAGCGCCCCCGCGCAGGCGCTCATGCGTCAGAGCGTGACCGTGAGCTGGACAGTGCGCAACGAGGGCACCACGGCGCTCGATGGCACGGGCTGGCACGACACCGTTTACTTTTCGTACGACCAGTCGCTCGATCGCAACGACCTGCTCGTGACAAGCCGCTGGACGAGCGATGTGAATCCGCTCGCACCCGGACAGAGCTACACCACCACGCGCGAGGCGCAGCTGCCTGAGTACGCCGTGGGCGATGGCTATCTCATCTTCACGACCGATCGCTGGGATCGCGTGGGCGAGACGAGCGAGGTGAACAACCAGTACGTGCTCGCGATCGACCTGACCGACGCCCCGACGAACAACGGCAACAGCGGCGGCTCCTCTGGCGGAAGCAGCGGCGGGAGCTTTGGCACCAACACCGATGGCCCCGGCGCACCCACCCCCATCAGCGTGGGCGTGAAGCAGAAGATCGAGCAAGGCCTGACCGAGCTGCGCCAGAGCCTCGAAGCGATGATGGGCGTGGGCCTGCTTGGTCAGAGCCTGCCCTTCTTCACCAACTCCGACGGCACGCCCGCAACGGTGGGCAACCTGCTGGGCCTGGGCAACCTGCTCGAGACCCGCGTCTTCACGCCCATCCGCACCTATCTCGCGGGCATCAACCCCGACAGCAACGGGCTCGTTGCTGTGCTCGATGGCCTTGCCGAGACCGATGGCGTCGTGACGGGCGGCCTCTACAACAACAACAGCGAGCTGCGCTTCAACTTCAACCTGAACGTGACCAAGGGCGTGAATGACCTGCCCATCAAGCTGGGCAACAACGCCGACAATCTGGGCCTTGCCGTGACGGCAGGCCTTGCCGCAACGCTGGACGTGACGGCGAGCGCCACCGCGCAGCTGAGCATCGGCGTCGACCTCACCGAGGGCCTGGGCAACAGCGAGGCCTTCTTCCTCCGCAGCAACGGCTTCACGGCGAGCGCGAACATGACGGCGAGCAACATCGCCTTCGGCGCGCGGCTCGGGTTCGTGGGGCTGGGCATCTCCAACGGCAGCTTCGCGCTGAATGCTCGCGCGAATGCGCAGCTGGTGAACCCCGACAGCGACCCCAACGGCAACATCACCGCGAGCGAGCTGCTGGGCACAAGCCCCGCTGGCTTGCTCAGCCTCTCGCCCCTGAACGCGACCGCGACGGCGACGCTGCCCCTGCAAGCAACCATCGGTAGCTACACCTTCCCGGGCACGCCCACGATCACGCTGAACGCCGACCCATTCAGTGGCCTCGCGCCGACGGTGACGACCAACGCCGCGTTCGCGGAGCTCGGGCAGTTTGACAACTTCTCGCCCACCAACGCGCTCGAGCTTGTGGGGCAGTTTGGCGCATTCCTCGATGGCGTGGCGGGCACGAGCCTGATGAGCACGCAGGTGCCCTTTACGGGCGGGCGCACCATCGGCCAGGTGATCGACTTTGGGCAGAGCATCGTGACCAACATCACGACGCTGCTGAAGGACGCGCAGGGCCGCCCAACGTTCGAGAGCATCCAGCAGCTCGCGACGCAGCTCTCGACGATCCTGGGCCTGCCCATCGGCACCATCGCGCCCAACTACGACCAGACCACCAACCAGTTCAGCCTGCGCTTGCAGTGGAACCGCACGCTCGCCCCCGAGGCTCTGCCGCTGAACCTCAACGTGGGCTTTGCCCCGCTGGCAGAGCTGACGACGACCTCGACGCTGCAAGCGACCGCAACAGCGACCGTGGGCGTCACCATCGGCGCGAGCGTTGCCGACCCCGCGCCGGGCGAGACGCTGATTGACCGCATCTTCATCACCAACGCCACGGCTGGCGCGAGCGTGGCGCTGAGCCTGCCCAGCATCACCGCGAGCGCACGCTTTGGGTTTGTGGGCATCAACGTCGCGGGCGGCAGCGCGAGCGGCAACGCAGCCGTGAACCTGACCTTCAAGAACCCCACCACGAACAGCCAGTTCACGCCCACGAGCCTGCGCACGTTCCTCGAATCGCTCGAGCAGAACCCGGTGTCGGTCGCGTTTAACCCCACTATCTCGGGCAGCGCGAACCTCACGCTGGGGCCCATCAGCGTCACGGGCGGCATCATCGCCCTTAGCGGCTCGCCCACCATCACGTTCAGCATCCCCAACATCGCCAGCCCCACGATCAACTTCACCAGCAGCGGCGACTTTGCCCCCGTGCTCGCCTATCGCGAGATGGACATTGGCGACGTCGTGACCGCGCTCACGAGCTTTGCGAGCTATCTCGAAACCATCTCGGGCTTCAGCTTCCTGAACACCAAGCTGCCCCTGCTGAACAAGAGCGTGTCGGAGATCATCGACTTCGCGCAGCAGTTCGCCGACATCATCGACGACATCCAGAACGGCGGCGCAGCCACGCTGCAAACCATCGAGAACCGCATCGACAGCGTGCTCACGCCCATCGGCGGCAACAGCACGCTCGTGCTGCAGCAGACGCCCATCCGCGCTTTGCGCATCGAGCTCGACTTTGTCGCGAACTGGTCGGGCAGCCTGCCCTTCAACCTGAACCTTGCTCAGCTGGCGCAGCAGGATGGCGGCAACGCCAACCTGGGCACCGCGACCAGCCTTGTGGGCGCGAGCGCGAGCGGCACCTTGTCTGCCAACGCGGGCGTGAACATCAACCTCGACCTGGGCATCGACCTGCAGAACCCGCTGTCGCCCCAGATCTTCCTCTACGACACCACCAGCCTCGCGCTCACCGCTGGCGCGAGCGGCACGGGCCTGAACTTCTCCGCAAGCGTCGGACCCCTGGGCATCTTCATCACCAACGGCAGCGCGACGATTGGCAATGGCTCGGGCGGGCCCGCGGCCTTCACGGTGAACGTGAACGACACGGGCACGGGTCGCTGGTATGCCAACCAGTGGGGCACGGGCATCACGAGCGTGGCGCTGACGGGTCAGGCGACGGCGAACCTGCCCGTCTTCTTCCCCACGCAGAGCAACCCGCTGGGCCCCATCACGTTCACGATGAGCGACATCGCGAACCCCACGCCCGCCAACATCAACCTCACGCTACCCAACTTCGCGAACGCGATCAACAGCATCAACATCTTCAACAACGTCAGCAGCCTTGCCGACGGCCTGGACCTCATCCTCGGTGCCCTCGACACCGCCCTCGCGATCGGTGGCCTCGCAAGCAACCTGCCCCTGGTGGGCGACAAGATCGGCGAAGCGGTCCGCCTCGTGCAAGACTTCCGCACGCAGGTCGTCGCGCCGCTGCGAGCGGAGCTTGCGACGGGCGCGATCGTCACGAGCACCGCGCGCACGATCCTGTTCAACGCGCTGGGCCCCAGCGGCCTGAACGTGCTGCGCGACTGGACGCGCAACACCCCCGCGGGCCAGAACCCGGGCACGCCCGACGGCACGATCGACATCAACGACGTCTTCGTCCGCGCCGTCGACACCGACAACAACGGGCTCATCGACGATGTGGGCTTTGAGGTGCGCATCGGCAAGAGCGCGGGAGCGAGCGTTGGCACGACCGACTTTGACATCGGTCTGCCCGCGCTGGGGCTGGAGATTGATGGCGGCGTGCAGGCAAGCCTGGGGTGGGAGCTGCGCCTGGCGATGGGCGTGAGCCGCGCGGACGGCGCGTACTTCGACGTGAGCCAGAACAACGAGCTGACGGTGGGCGCGAGCGCGAGCATCCCGGGCCTGACGGCAACGGGTCGCCTCCTGTTCCTCACCGCACAAGTGAAGGACCGCGCGAGCGATCCGTCGCTCGTCACGGCGGGCTTCCAGGTCGATCTGCGCGAGCCCAGCAACGGCAACAACAACGGGCGCCTGAGCCTGAGCGAGATTCTCGGCGCAACCAACATCAGCCAGATCGTGAACGCGCAGGTGAGCGCAAGCGCAGTCGTGAACCTCGACCTGCGCCTGACGCTGGGCGACCCCGAGAGCACCGAGTTCCCCGAGCTGAGCGCGCAGCTCGACATCGACTGGAGCTTCACGCCCGGCACGCAGGCCACCGCGGCTCCCACCGTCACGTTCGGCAACATCAAGTTCAAGCTGGGCGACTTCTTCACCAAGCTCGTCGGCCCGATCATCGAGAAGATTCAGCAGATCATCGAGCCCATCCAGCCCATCATCGATGTGCTGAGCGTGCGCCTGCCCGTCATCAGCGACATCGCCGAGGCGGCGGGCGACAATGGCGACTACACCCTGCTCGACCTCGCGGCAGACCTGGGTCTGCTCGACCGCGGGTTTGTCGATGCGCTGCAGGGCATCCTCGACATCATCGGCATCGTGGACAGCCTGGGCACCAGCATCAGCGATGGCGTGTTCATCGATCTGGGCAGCTTCAACCTCAACGGCACCAACCCCAACACCCGCACCGACTACAGCAACTTCACGATTCCCGCCGCGAACATCAGCCTGCCGAGCAACTCCACGCGCAACCAGTTCAACTCCTTCGCGAGCAACTTCTCGACCGCGAACGACAACATCTCGGGTGGCGGCTTCCAGATTCCCTGGCTCGACAACCCCGCCTCGCTCTTCCCCATCCTGCTCGGGCAGGACGTCACGCTGTTCCTGTACGACATGCCCAAGCTCGAGCTCAGCGCAAGCCTCGAGTTCAGCTTCCCGATTCCCAACCCCGTTGGCATCCCGCTCTTTGCCATCATCGGCGGCAGCTTCCGCGCGGGCATCGACCTCTCCTTCGGCTTCGATACCTACGGCATTCGCAAGGCCATCGAGACGGGCAACCCGCTCGAGCTCTTCAACAGCTTCTTCATTGGCGACCGCGACGCCCAGGGCAACGACATCATGGAGGCCTACGTCTCGGGCGAGGTCTACGTCGGTGCCGAGGTCTCGCTGTTCATCGTCAGCGCGGGCATCCGCGGCGGCATTGGCCTCACCATTGGCCTCAATCTCAACGACGTCGATGGCGACGGCAAGATTCGTGGGCGCGACCTCGTCGAGCTGCCCGGCGGCAACCCGCTCTGCTTGTTTGATTTCCAGGGCGAGATCTACGCCTTCCTCGAGGCCTACATCGAGGTGGGCATCTGGCCCCTTGAAGCCACGATCCCGATCCTGCCTCGCATCAGCGTCACGCTCGTGTCGTTTGATTGGAACCCATGCGACGTCACGCCCCCCGAGCTCGCATCGCTCGATGAGGGCACGGGCGTGCTCACCCTCAACACGGGCCCGCGTGCCGCGCTGCGCGGCAGCGTGAGCGTGGTGGACGTTGCTGAGGATTATGAAGTCTCGCGTCTGGGCAACTACGGCGTGCTCATCAAGGGCTTTGACTGGACCATCAGCTATGGTCGCCCCGATCGCCCCGTGACCCAGATCGTGGGCGACATGGGCAACTTCGACGATCGCCTCGCCATCGACGATGGCGTGACGTTCCCCGTGAACATCCAGGGTGGCAACGGCAATGACCTGCTGCTCACCGGAGGCGGCCCCGCCACAGTCGTCGGCGGCGCAGGCGACGACGAGATCGTCACCGGTCGCGGCAACGACAGCGTGCAGGGCAACGCTGGCAAGGACAACATCAACACAGGCCTGGGCAACGACGTTGTCGACGGCGGCGACGACGACGATCGCATCTCCACCAGCCTCGGCACGCCCCAGGCAGGCCTGTTTGACGACGACACGATCGTGGGCGGCCTCGGCAACGACCGCATCGCGGGCGGCTGGGGCGTCGACAACATCCAGGGCAACGACGGCGACGACGTGATCTTCGCTGGCCTGGGCAACGACCAGGTCTTTGGCGGCCCAGGCAACGACGAACTGCACGGCGAAGAGGGCGACGACTTCATCCGAGGCGGCGCAGGCAACGACCGCATCTACACCAGCGCGGGCCTGAACAACATCGACGGCGAAGGCGACAACGACATCATCGAGGGCGGTGCCGACGCCGAGACCCTCGCGGGTGGCGACGGAGCCGACACCATCACGGGCCTGGGCGGCAACGACACCATCACAGGCGGCGCAGGCAACGACACCATCAGCGGCGGCGAGGGCGACGACAACATCAGCGGCAACGCCGGAAGCGACAACATCACGGGCGATGCGGGCATCGACACCATCTTCGGCAACGAGGACAACGACACCATCGACGGCGGCAGCGGCAACGACAACCTGACGGGCGACGCGGGCGACGACGTCATCCGCGGCGCGGGTGGCGACGACGTGATCTCGGGCGGCAGCGACAGCGACCTCATCTATGGCCAAGAAGGTGCCGACACCATCTTCGGCAACACCGGGGCCGACATCATCTACGCCGGCTCCGGGCGCGACACCGTGCGCGGCAACGACGACAACGACACCATCTATGGCGATGGCGACAACGACCTCGTCTACGGCGACGCGGGCAACGACAACATCTTCGGCGGCTTCGGCAACGACAGCCTGCGCGGGCAAGATGGCGACGACACCATCAGCGGCGGCTTCGACAGCGACTACATCGAGGGCAACGTCGGCAACGACACGCTGGGCGGCGATCAGGGCGACGACGTCATCTTCGGCGGGCTCGGCAACGACTCCATCAATGGCGGCAACGACAACGACCGCGTCTGGGGCGAGGAAGGCAACGACACGCTCGACGGCAGCGCGGGCGACGACGTGCTGCAGGGCGGCACGGGCGACGACACGATTCGCGGCGGCCTGGGCAACGATCAGCTCTATGGCGACTCGGGAGCCGACACGCTGCAAGGCGAAGATGGCGACGACACCATCGTCGCGGGCACGGGCCTTGGCAAGACCATCGAGGGTGGCGCGGGCAACGACCGCATCTGGGGCACCGACGAAGGCGCCGACACCGATCCGAACTTCGCCGATGGCGTGCGCTTTGGCGATGTCATCAGCGGCGGCTCGGGCAACGACGAGATCTATGGCCTGGGCGGAGCCGACGACCTGCGCGGCGATGACGGCAACGACCGCATCGACGGCGGCCTGGGCAACGACTTGCTCCAGGGCGGCAACAACAACGACTGGCTCTACGCGGGCGAGAGCCTTGCAGACCAGCTGCGCGGCGATGCGGGTGACGACACTATCTATGGTTCGTTCATCGGTGCCGACAACATTCAGGGTGGCCTCGGCAACGACACCATCTTCGGTCAAGCCGGCAACGACACCATCTTTGGCGACGATGGCGACGACGTCATCGACGCCGGCGGCGGCACCGACACCGTGAGCGGTGGCATCGGCAACGACACGATCCGCGGCGGCGGCGGCGTGGGCGACACGCTCAATGGCGATGATGGCGACGACTTCATCACAGGCAGCAACGACGGAGCCGACATCATCAACGCAGGCCCAGGCCGCGACCGCGTGCTGGGCGAGGGCGGCAACGACACGATCCTGGGCGGCACGGGCGACGACATTCTGCAAGGCGGCTTGGGCGACGACACCATCAGTGGCGACGCAGGCAGCGACCTCATCACGGGCGACGCGAACCACGACGTGCTCTATGGTCAGAACGCCGCAGGCACGGGCGAGGACAACGCCGTCGACTACATCTATGGCGACTTCGGCACGAACGGCGCCGAGGCCAACCAAGGCCGCGATCGCATCTTCGGCAACGGTGGCAACGACCAGCTCTTTGGCGAGGGCGACGACGACCAGCTGACGGGCGGCGGCGGAGCGAACAACTTCCGCGACTTTGGCAGTGGCGAGAGCGCCAACCCCGACGACTTCGTGGCTCCCACCCCCACCGCTGCACCCAGCGTGCAGCCCACGCAGCCCCTCATCACCTTTGGCAGCGCACTCGCCACGGGCCTCACCAGCCCAGGCCGCTTCAGCGAGCTGAATGGCAGCGCGAGCATGGGCGGCATCTTCGGGCAGAATGCCCCCTCGCAGGATGTTGTCTCCGTGGTGAACGCGAGCGGCGACGTCTTCTCCGCCTGGAGCGAAACCCAGAGCGGCAACAGCGAGATCTACGTCGCTCGCTGGACGAGCGCCGCAGGCTGGACGAGCCTGGGCAGCGTCGCGCAAGCGGGCGGCCTGTCGAACAGCGCTGGCTCCTCGCGCGAGCCCGCCATCGCGCTCAACGCAAGCGGCAACCCCGTGGTCGCATGGCGCGAAGTCGCCCCCGGCGCAACTGCGGGCAACATCCGCCTCGCGCAGTGGACGGGCAGCGCGTGGGCAGGCCTCGCAGGCAGCGA
>JAIYDA010000019.1 GCA_027487735.1 Planctomycetaceae bacterium
CACTCGCGACCTGCCAGAAGGCGGTGGTCGAGGCCCGCAGCGGGCGACGCCTGAGCTTGAGCACATACAGCGCCAGCAGCAAGGGCACCGCGAGTGCAGCAGCGATGAGAGCGGGGCCAGGGGCGAGGAAAGTCACGCAGGAAAGTTAGGCGAAGGGGGGCATGGGCATCGCCCTGGCATCGCCGGGCATCGCTTGGCATGCCCGGGCTTTCCTCGTGCTACGCGGTGCGTGTGCCGCCCCGCACGCGCTGCACAAACGCGTCATACTGCTCGGGCGTGTCGATGCCGGCGCTGCGCACGTCGCAACGGGCGACGGCGATGCGATAGCCATGCTCCAGGGCCCGCAGCTGCTCCAGGCTCTCGGCAAGCTCCAGCGGTGTTGGGGGCAGGGCGGCGTAGGTACGCAAAAAGCCCGCGCGATAGACATAGAGCCCGACATGCCGCAGGGGCGGGGCGAGCCTCTGGGCGACAGCCGCCTCGCGTGGATAGGGCAGCAGGCTGCGCGAGAAGAGCAGGGCCCGCCCCGCCTGGTCGAGCGCGACCTTGACGAACTCCGGGCGCGTGGGGTCCTGGTCTGGTGCGAACGCGCACGCAACCGTCGCGATGTGGCAATCGCTGTGCGCGAGCAGCGCGTCGCAGGCCGCGTCGATGGCGTGGGGCTCGAGTTCGGGCTCGTCGCCCTGCACGTTCGCGACGATCGCGTCGTCCGTCAGGCCCAGCAGCGTGCTGGCCTCAGCCAGGCGGCTCGTGCCATTGGGGTGGTCGGGGCGCGTGAGCACGCAGGCCGCTCCAAAGCTCCGGCAGGCAGCAAGCACCGCAGCGTCGTCGCACGCAACGACCACGCGGGCGAGGCGCTGTGCCCGCAGCGCGTTCTCATACACGTGCTGGATCAAGGGCTTGCCTGTGCGCGCAAGCAGCACCTTGCCGGGCAAGCGCGTCGAGCCCAGGCGAGCGGGGAGAATGGCGGTGACTTGGGCGCGGGTGGGCACGGGCGCAGGGTAGAGGCACGCCCGCCTCGTGCAGCGGGGCGCAGCGCCCGCTCAGCAAGTTGGGTAGAAGAACTTGGCTTCGACGATCTTGCCCTGTCGCACCGTGTAGAGGCATTGCTCGGTCATCTCCATGCGCTTGCCCGCCATGGGGCCCTCGGTGTGCTCGCAGTCGATGGTCATGCTGCAGACAAACTGATCGCCGTTGACCAAGGGCGTGCCGACGCTGCCGCCATAGACCTTGGTCGTCTTGGCAAACTGCTCCGCAGCCTTGACGAGGGCGGGCTTGCCCTTGGTGATACGCGGGGTGCCAGGCATCTCCATCGCCTCAACGTGCACCGCATCGTCGCCATAGAGCTCGGTCAGAGCCTCCATGTAGCGACCTGTGGAGCAAAGCTCTTGCAAGCGAGAAGCGACGCGGTGGGTTTCGGTTTGAGGGAGCGTGGTTTCCATGGACGGGTGTACGCAGCACCGAACGAACATACATCACCCATAACGAGGGAAAACACCAGGCCCGTTGCGCACGGCTCTGCCGAGGCGAGGGCCTGCGCGGGCGGACGAAGCTAGTCAGCCGCATCGCTGCGCGGCGCCACGGCGAATCAACAGCGTGCAAACCCTTCCTTTCCGCATCCTCATCGACGGCGCCTGCCCCCTGTGCAAGCGTGAGGGTGATCTGCTCATGCGGCTCGACAAGGGCCGGGGCAACCTCGTGCTCGAAGATATCAGCGAGCCAGGATTCGACGCAAGCAAGTATGGGACGACGTTTGACGCGGTGATGGGCAGCATCCACGGCGTGCTGCCGGGCGGCACGCTCGTGCAGGGCATGGAGGTCTTTCGCCGGGCCTACGCCGCCGTGGGCTGGGGCTTCGTGCTCGCATGGAGCGCGTGGCCCGTGCTGCGCCCGATCGCGGATGCTGGGTACAAGGTGTTCGCGAAGTATCGCCTGCGACTGACCGGCCGGCGCGACGCATGCGTCGATGGCCGCTGCAAGATCACGTGAGGTGGGCGGGCGGTGCGGGAGCAGGGGAGAGCTCGTTTTTTAGCACAGAGGCTCAGAGGGTTTGAGCAAGATGAGGGGAGAGGAGAGGGATGGTGAGGCAAAGGCAAGTCGCGAGGATACTGCGCCCGTCGCACATTGATGTATTGCGCACGTCAACGCTTGCATGGGTTGGGACGCCTTCCCTCCATCCCTTCTCCCTCCATCTCTCCATATCCCTCTCTTCTCATCTTGCTCCTCTTCTCTGAGCCTCTGTGCTGAAATCGATCTTCCCGACGCTCCCCTCCCGGCGCTCCCGCCAGCGAAGATTTTGCGCGTGCCGCCCTGCACCCACCCCGCAACTCGCCAGCACCACTGAATGCGCGGGCAGGACAGACCGATATCGCGAGGGTCATGCGAAAGCCCGAACGAGATTCTTGTGCCAAGCAGGCCGCGAGCACTCCGGCGTCGCCCATCGCGAGCCGCGAGAGCGCTGCGCCGCTGCCCATCGTGCGCGTGCCCAAGGGCAAGCGCGCGAGTGCGAAGGCCTCGCTCCGCGTGACGGTGCTGTGCGAGAGTCCGTCGCGACCGGGCAGCGCACAGCTGCTGACGCTGCTGCACGAGGCGTGCGATGCCGCGGGCATTCTGCATCAGGACACTTTAGAAGCCACCGAGCCCGCGCCGCAATCGCTGCTGCTGGCGATCGTCGACGCTGGCCCGCAAGCCGCGATGCCCGATGGGTGCGTGCTCGTGTGCGACGCAGCGACCGACGAGGTGCTGCGATCAGCCTTTGCACACGCCGCGCTGGGCATCATCACGCGTGAAACGCTTCGAAACCCTTCGCACCTGACCCAAGCCCTGCGCGCCGCCCGCGACCTGCAAGCCCGCCGGGCCTCGCTGCGCACGCAAGGCGACGCAACCCGGGCCGAGCGTCGCGCAGCACGCTTGCTGCGTGCGGCCCGCAGCATCGCCGCATCGCGCGATGCGCTCGCGGAGCAGCTCGCGATGGTGTGCGAGCAACTGAGCCAGAGCTGCATGGACGTGAGCGCGCAGCTGCACCACGTGGCGATGAGCAGCGAGCTGCAGACGCTGCTGCGCCAAGACCTGGACATCGAGAGCGTGCTGCGCACCAGCCTGGAGTTCATGCTTCGCAAGCTCGGGCCGACGAACGCCGCGATCTATCTGCCCAGCACCACGGGCGACTACACCCTCGGTGCGTACATCAACTACGACTGCCCGCGCGATGGCATCGAGCAGACGCTCGACCACCTGGGCGACGCGATCGTGCCCACCTACGGCGATCGCCCAGGCCTGCACGTGCTCGCAGCCTGCGAGCACGACCTGCCCACCATCACCAGCACGTGGGTGCAAGACAGCAGCATGCTCGTCTACAGCGCACACGCCGACGATGAGTGCACCGCCGTCATCGCCGTGTTCCGCGACAGCCAGACAAGCTTCGATGCCGAGGCCCGCAAGCTCGTGGGCACCACAGGCTCGCTGCTGGGGGCGCAGCTCGCGCGCATCGTGAAGACGCACCAGCGGTGGAAGGCGGCGTGAGGGGGAGGGAGCGGGGAACGGGGAACGGCGAACGGGGGAAGGCACGAGACAGGGGACAGGGGACAAGCGACCAGCGACCGGGGCTTTGAGTTTTTGAGCTTTGAGCTTTGAGCTTTCCGCTTTCGCCCCCACTCACGCCAGCGCCTTCTCCACACCCTCAATCCCCTCATACACCATGCCAAACACGGTGTTGTTAAACGCCCGCAGGCTCACGTCCTCTTGCTTGATAAAGCCTGTGCTCCGGGGCAGCGTGCCCTGGCGGTGCATGTCCACCATCGCGCACACGCCCGCGGCGGTCGTGCTCTCAATCGCGGGCCAGACGCGCCCGAACAGCGTGTGGGCCTTGATGGCGCGCTGAAAGTTCACCTGCCGCAGCATGCCGTCCTTCACGCCAATGGCGTTCACGAAGATCACGACGACGTCTTGCAGCGTGCGCGGGATGCCATGGTCGAGCATCTTGACGAGCAGCTGGCGGTCGAAGGCGATGCCGTCCTTGCCGGGGGCTGCGTGCTCGATGCCCAGGCGCAGGTCATCGATGAGGAACTTCATGAGGTCGCGGTGCCCGGGGTAGCGGATGGTCTTGTACGCGACGTTCGCGTGCGGGCTGAGCATCTTGTCGGTCTGCAGCGTCTCGATGAGGCTGCCCACGCCGCCGCTGGTGTAAAAGGCTTCGTAGTCAACGCCCGCGAAACTGAAGCGTTCGAGCCCCTCGAGCGCGGGCACCTCCACAGGCTTGCCATCGAGCATCACGTTGCAGGGCTCGCAGTATTCGTTCACGACGCCCGCGGTGCTCCACGTCATGTTGTACTTCAGCGCGTTGGTTGGATATTGGCTGAGCGCCCCGACGCGCAGCGTGAGCGTGTGGATGCTGTCGAGCTGGCGCGCGACGCTGTTGGCAGCGATCGCGATGTACCCCGGCGCGAGCCCGCACTGCGGCACGAGCGCGACCTTTGCCTGGCCCTTGCTCGCGATGTCGCGCACCTTGTTCGTGGTCTCCACGTCCTCGGTCACATCGAAGTAGTGCACGCCCAGCTCGTTCGCGGCAGCTGCGATCCCCTCGACAAAGTTGAAGGGCAGCATGCAGATCACATAGTCGTGCCCGCGGAGCGCATCGCGCACGCTGGCGGCGTTGGTCGCGTCGCACACCTTGCTCGCGACCTGCGCCTTCGGAAACCGCGCCTTCAGGTCGCGTTCCACCGTCGCGAGCTGCTCGGGGTTGCGATCCGCGATCGTCACGCGGTAGTTGCCCCGCCCGAAGGTGAGCAGCATCTCGGCGACGGATTTGCCGACGGCGCCGGTGCCAAGGACGAGGGCGTTCTTTTGCGTGCTCATGCGGACTCCAGAAAGCAGGTAGCCTGCGGATGCCAGAAACGGGGACGAAGCCGGGGGGCGGATTTTTGGCAGGCGGAAGGGGCTGCGTCGGAGAAAGTTCTGTGAATCGTGTGTGAGCGGGGTAGTCAGAGACCCATAACAATCAAGGCGTCGCCTGGAACGGCCTAGAACGCTGCTTCACGCAACTTTTACGCTCGATGCGCTTGTGGACACGAGGAGCGTTGGTACACTGTGTTCGCGGGGAAAGGTTTCCGCACGAGAGACCCGTTGAGAGAAAAGTCATGAAAAGAAAAAACGCTTTGCGTTCGGTCCTGCTTTGCGCCTTCGGTGCGCTTGCCCCTTCTGCATGGGCAGGCCCAGACTGGGTAGAGAACGGCGACGCCGGTTCGTCGCTGCCATTTGCCCAGATCACCGCAGGTGTGGGCAATATTCGCTCGATCTTCGGCAGCCTTGGTGCGTCCAGCATCGTGCAGCCCGACCTTGAGGACATGTACATCATTCGCATCGACGATCCCGAAACTTTTAAGTTCGAGATCATCGACGCTCCGTTCTCACCTGCGGTGTACCTCTACAACATCACCCTGGGTGGCGAAGCGATCGGCCTGCTGGGCAAGCGGGGCGATGGCGCAGCGAGTGTCACCCTTGGCAACCAGGCGACCGACACCACCGGCGCGCAGGTGACGCTCCCTGGGCTCTATGCCCTTGTCGTGACCTTCAACAGCAACCAGCCCTTCAGCCGCACGGGCGACATCTTCAACTTCGCCAGCGAAGGCGAGACTTCGGGTCCTGATGGGCCTGGAGGCATCAACCCGCTCGCAGGCTTTCAGTCTGACAATGGCGGAATTTCGCCCGTGACGTACCTCGCAGACGTCGACGGCGTGGAGTTTGCCGTCGTGCCCAGCCCCGCGAGCTTTGGGCTGCTGGGCCTGGCGGGCCTGGTGGCGATGCGTCGTCGGCGCTAAGTCCCGCTCGCGGGCGCTTCGTCCTCGTCGCGCAGTTGCACGCTCGGCAAGTCGCTGATCTCAAGCCCAGCGGCGCGGATGCGCTGCTGGGCTTGTTGCATCACGCGGCTCTGCGGGGCGCGAAGCCGCGCGATGCGCACCAGCGCCTCGGCCAGCGGCTGCTTCGCGGCCTCGCGCGTTGTGGTGCCCACCGCGATGGACGTGACCAGCACGTCCACCTCCAGCACCGCGCGCTCGAGCTGCGGAGGCGGGTTGGCACTCAGCAGCGCGGTCCGGGCCTTTTCCAGCATCGGCAGCGCATCCTGCGGCGAGCCTGCGACGAGCATCGCCGCGCCCAGCGCGGCGTAAGCATCGCCCGCCTCGGGCACGTTGATGAGTTTCAGGCTCTCGCACATGGCGGTAGCCTCGCGCGCGAGGGCCAGGGCCTCTTCCACGTTGCCCAGCGCGAGCGATGCCTTGCTGCGCCCAGCCAGCGACGCGACGACCGTGGGGTGCCCGCTCGGAAAACGCGCGCGCCGCACCGCAAGTGCGCGGTCGAACATCGCGGCGGCTCGCGGCGTGTCGCCCTTGTCCAACAGGCAGCGGGCAAGGTTCTGCAGCACGGCAGAGGTGCCAAAGAACTGCTCGCCCCGCAGCGCGACGATCATGTCGAGCGATTGGCGATAGAGCTCCTCGGCTTTGTCGTAGTCCTCGGCCTCGGCGTAGCTCTTGGCGAGGTTGTTCAGGCTCGCCGCAACCTCTTCGTGCGTCGCTCCATAGAGGGCCTTGCGCATCTCCAGGGCTTGCGTGAAGAGCTCGTGGGCCTCGCTGTGGTCGCCCATCGCGAGGTGGCAGGTGGCAAGGTGCGTCAGGCTCGTCGCCACGTCGCGGTGCGCAGCGGGGTAGAGCTCGCGGCGCATCGCGAGTGATCGCCTGTAATACGCAAACGCGTTGCGATACTTGCCCTGCCAGTACAGCGTCGCGGCGAGGTTGTGCAGGCAGTCGGCGAGCGCGGCGGGCTGGGGCGGGTCCTCCGCCTCACGCAGCGCGAGGGCTCGCCGCAGGTTGGCCTCTGCCTTGTCGAATCGCGCGAGCTTGCGATAGACCGACCCAAACAGCTCGCGCGTTGCCACCTCGCTCGCGGCGGATTCGGGTGGAGACTTGTCGAGATTCGCCGAGGCGATGTCCAGCATCTGCATCACCGACACCTCGCCCTTGGTGTCCGGGTTCACCGCGTCGAAGATCTTCTGCAACTGCCCCAGGTTGCCCGTGGCTTCCTTCAGCTTGCCCAGGGCCTCCGCCGCGTTGGCGTTCGCGCGGTCGCGCTCCTGAACAATCCGCGTCACCAGCGTGCCGCTCGTGATGCCCAGCACGATGATCGCAGCCCCGATCGTGCCCGCCAGCGTCTTGTTCCGCACGCACCAGCGCCCGAATCGCCCGATGGGCGAGAGCCTGCGTGCCGTCACGGGCTCCTTCGTCAGGCAGCGCGAGAGGTCGCTCGCAAAGTCGCCCGCGGTGGCGTAGCGAAGCTGGGGCTTCTTCTCCAGGGCCTTGAGCACGACGGCGTCGAGGTCCTTCGCGATGCCCTTGCGCAGCGTGCTCGGCGCGGGCGGGTCGCGCTCGATGATCGCCGCGAGCGTGTCGCGCAGGGGGCCATCCACCAGCACGGGCAGCCTGCCCGTGAGCAGTTCAAACAGCATCGCCCCCAGCGAGTAGACGTCGGTCCGCACGCTCACTTCTTCGGGCTTGCCCGAGGCCTGCTCGGGGCTCATGTAGGCAAGCGTGCCCACGATCTGCCCCTCGGTCGTCGTGCGGGCCCGCGTCGCGCTGTCGGCGGCGACATCGATCTCTTTGGCGATGCCAAAGTCCAGCAGCTTGGGCTTGCCCTTGGCATCGACGATCACGTTGCCCGGCTTCAGGTCGCGGTGCAGCACGCCGCGCTGGTGCGCATAGTCCACCGCTTCGCACACCGCGATCATCGCGAGCAGGGTTGCGCGGATGTCGGCTTTGCCTGGCTGCAGCACGTCGTCGAGGGCCCGCCCCTCGATGAAGTCCATCACATAGAAGTAGCTGCCACGCCGCACGCCCGAGTCGATGATGCGGACGATCCCCTCGTGCTCGAGGCGAGCCACCACCGCGACCTCGCGCTCAAACCGGCTTCGCACGCTCTCGCTGTGCGCGCCAACCTCGAGCAAGAACTTGATGGCGACCTGCCGCCCCGTGGCAAGCTGCAGGGCCTTGTGCACCACGCCCATGCCGCCCCGGCCTATGCACTGCCCAAGCTCATACCCATCGAGGCTGGGCGAGCTGCCCGTGGCCCCCGCCTCGCCTGTCGTGCCTGTCGCAAAGCCCCCTCCCGCGAGGGTGACTGCTGGCCCGGCAAGCGTGACGTCGCTGCTCATGCCAAAGCGTACACGTTGTAACAGGCAGGCGCGAAGTTGGGGGGCGCGTCAACCCCACCCGGGTTCGCCCGAGGTTTCGCCCGCAGCCCGAGAACACCACGCCCAGGCGGGCGAGCGACCGGAGTTCGCCCCGCAGTAGGCACAAAGGGCGTTGTTTGGGCTACACTCGCCGCCCAGGGAGCGAGCACACCCAGCTGGCAGCGCCACGAGCGCAGACAGCAGGGGTCGTGGGCTCGTCGTGCTCCCGGCTTCGGGCGCTGGCCTTTTTGGGCCCTGCGCATCATGTTTTTCGAGTACGCACTTCAGAGAACGCACTATGGCACGCTCGCTGCTCTTTACGTCAGAATCCGTCTCGATGGGCCACCCCGACAAGGTCGCGGATCAGATCTCCGACGCGATTCTCGACGCGATGATCGCCGACGACCCCTACAGCCGCGTGGCCTGCGAAACGCTCTGCGCCACGGGCCTGGTTGTCGTCGCGGGCGAAGTCACGACCCGCACGTGGGTGGACATCCCCGATGTCGTCCGCCGCACGGTGCGTGAGATCGGCTACACCAGCGGCGACATGCGCTTCGACGCGGAGAGCTGCTCGGTGCTGGTTGCCCTGAACAAGCAGAGCCCCGACATCGCCATGGGCGTGGACCGCGAGGGCGCGGGCGACCAGGGCATGATGTTCGGCTTTGCCTGCCGCGACACGACGGAACTCATGCCCCTCGCCATCCAGCTGAGCCACCGCCTGGTGGAGCAGCAGGCCCACGTGCGCCGCGAGAGCATCATCCCGGGCCTTCGCCCCGACGCCAAGAGCCAGGTGACCGTGGAGTATGACGAGCACAACAAGCCCGTCCGCGTCGACACGCTCGTGCTGAGCACCCAGCACGACCCCACCTGGAACGACCGCCAGGCCGAGCTCAAGAAGCAGGTCATCGAGCACATCTTCAAGCCCGTGCTCAAGGAGTGGTGGAACCCGGGCATCACCCTCCACGTGAACCCCACGGGCCGCTTCGAGATCGGCGGCCCCCACGGCGACACGGGCCTCACGGGCCGCAAGATCATCGTCGATAGCTACGGCGGCATGGGCCGTCACGGCGGCGGTGCCTTCAGCGGCAAGGACCCGACCAAGGTCGATCGCAGCGCGGCCTACATGGCCCGCTACATCGCCAAGAACGTGGTCGCGGCAGGCCTCGCCGACCGCTGCGAGATTCAGCTCAGCTACGCCATCGGCGTTGCCGAGCCCACGAGCGTGTACGTCGACTGCTTCGGCACCAACAAGGCCGATGAGGCGAAGATCAGCAAGGCGATCCGCGAGACCTTCAAGCTCACGCCCCGCGGCATCATCGAGACGCTCAACCTCCGCACCCCCATCTTCGGCGCCACCGCCAAGCACGGGCACTTCGGCCGCACCCCCGGCAGCGTGACCGTGAACGGCAAGAAGTACGACACCTTCACCTGGGAAAAGACCGACAAGGCCGAGCAGCTGAAGAAGCTGTGCAGCTAAGCAGCGCGTGAAGAACGAAGTTGGAAAACTGCCGAGGCGACGCGCACCTGCGCGTCGCCTCGTTGCGTTGCGCAAGTACTCCTCGGTGCCCGAGCGCACCAGAGGGATGCGGACAAACCGTGTTGACACGGAGATTCTGGAGAAAGCGAGCGCGGGCGGTCGATTCCTCTGCCCATGAAACAAGCCCTCGCCCAAGCCGTCGTTTCCGTTGCTCTCTCGCTGGCCGCGACCGCTGGGTTCGCGCAAGGCGATGGGATATTCACGTTCGGTGGCGTGAGCACGCCCAGCGCAACGCAGACCCTGTTCTCGCTCGACAACAACGGGCAGTTTCTCAACTCGGGCACGATCGGCTCGTCGACCTCTGGCGGGCTCAATCCCTACGCCTTGCTGGGCCAGTCGTCCGTTCCGCTTGCGGGCTCGAATGGTCGACCCCACATCGTCTACGAGATCACGCCCGCAGCACTCGATGGTCGCATCCGCGTGCGAGTCAACCCCTCGCGCAGTGCAACTCCGCCCGAGGTCTATCTCTGCACCCGCCTCGACGGCAACGCCCAGACCGGTTACGGCGTGGCGTATGACCCCGATGCGCTGACCACGAGCGGGCTGGCACGCGTGGACTACTTCGGGAACAGCTACAACTCGTCGACGGAGTTCACCAACAACATCGCGGTCCTTCGCAATCAGGATGCCTCCTACTGGATCGAGATCATCTCAACCGCGGACGCGGTCAGTGCCAACATCCTTGACGAGAACGGCACCACCCTGCTCACGACCTCCACGATGGCAGGCGCGCTCAACCGCACGCAAACCACCCGCTACGGCTACGGGCTCCTCATCCGTGGCGCGAACGAGTGCTGCGGAAACTCGACGCCCTTCACGGCGAGCATCGACGACCTCTCGTTCATGAGCCTCTCCCGCGGCAGCGACGCCAACAACGACGGCAAGCCCGATCTCTACTGGCGCGATGCTGGCTCGGGCAACGTCTATCAGTGGCTCATGAATGGCACAAGCGTGAGCACGTTCCGCTGGTCGGGCAATCTGCCGGGCTCGCAGTGGCGCTTTGTCGGGGCGGGCAATGTCGACAACGTCAATGCCAGCGACGTGGTGTGGCAGGACGACACGACCGGGGCCGTGTACTACTGGGCCCTCACGAACGGCGGCACCATTGGCGCGTGGTCGTACATCGGTAGCCCGGGCACCGCCTGGCGCGCGAGCGCCGTCGCCGACTTGAACTACGACAGCCTGAGCGACATCGTCTTCCGCAATCAGGAAACAGGCGAGAACGTCGTGTGGTTCATGCAGGCCGGCGCGATCACAGGCTTTGAGTTTCTGCCCACCGTCGCCGACCAGCGCTACCAGATCATCGGCGCCGCCGACCTCGACTGGAACGGGCAGAACGACCTGCTCTGGTCCTTTGAGTTCGTCCGCGGGAACGAGGTGACGCCCGACACCGACCTTGTCTACGCGTGGCTGCTCAATCGCACGCGCGGCATCGATCAGTTTCGTTACCTCGGTGCGATCACCACAGACTGGAGCTACGTCGGCGCAGGCGACTTCGATGCCGATCGACGCGACAACGACCTGATCTGGCACAACCGCAACTCGGGCAGCGTTGCCGCGTGGTACATGCAAAGCGCCAGCATCTCCTCGTTCGGCGTCATCAACAACGTTGGCACCACCACCGCTTGGCGCGGCGGCAACTAACCCGCGTACGGGGCTCGCCCGCCGGATTTGTGTTGACCTGTCATTCCCCGGGCCGATGCCTCCGGCATGCAAATCCGGCACGCTTCATCGGTTCGTCGCAGCCTGCCCGCCCTCGTGCTCGTCAGCGCCGCACTGCAGAGCGCCTCGGGCGCTGCGCAGGCCCAGGACATGCTCTTTGACTTCCAGGGCAACACGCCCAGCGTCACGCCCACGTTCATCGCGCTCGATTGCGATGGCACAGTGCTGACGGAGGAAGTGCGCTGGGAGGCGGGCACCGAGAATGGCACGAACAACTATCGAAGGCTCGGGCTCAATGCAGGTACGCGCGTGGAGTCGGGCCAACAGCCGCGCGCGATCCTCTCGATTCCTATTGCGCACCGCAACACACGCGTGCGACTGCGCTTGCCCAACGACACCACGGTCTTCTACCAGCCGTCGATCCTTGTGCGAGGCGGCCCCCCCGCCACAGGCTTCGGCTGGACGCCCTTCAAAGATATTGTCCTGGGAACGACCGATCTTGCGGTCGTGACTTTCGCAAGTGGAGCCCGGAGCTTTGGGCAGCTCGGCGGCTCCGCAAACAGCTATTTCTCATTCTTCGAAGTCGTCACCGCGGCCAACTCGCGCTTCAGCGCCCTCACCCCCGACGGCTCGGTCGTCCAGCTCACTGGTTCGGTCCCCGTTCCCAGCAACTATCAGACCGGCACCGGACTCAGCATCGTTGTGGACGGACAGCCATGGGACAGCGGCTTCGCCAACGACGCGTTCCACGTCTCCGTCGACGACATCTCCATCATGAGCCTCTCGCGCGGCACCGACTGCGACAACAGCGGTACGCCCGACATCTTCTGGCGCAACCGCGAGACGGGCCAGACCTATCAGTGGCTCATGAACCAAACCACGGTGCAGGCCTTCCGCCCCGTGGGCACATTCGCGGGCAACTGGCGCATCGTCGGCGCGGGCAACATCGACAATCAAGGCGCCAGCGACCTCGTGATGCAAGACACCGTCACGGGCGACGTCCGCGCATGGCTCTACAACGCCGATGGCTCGCTGGCTGCCCGCCGCTGGCTGGGCAACCCAGGCAGCACCTGGCGCGCCAGCGCAGTTGCCGACATGACCTACGACGCGATGAGCGACATCATCTTCCGCAGCACCGACGGCAGCAACGCGATCTGGACCATCAGCAGCAGCGGCACGCTGCAAAGCGTCGTGGGCTTGCCCTTCGTCGCCGACGAAGCGTGGACGATCATCGGCGCAGCCGACATGGACTACGACGGCCAGAACGACCTCCTCTGGTCAAGGCATGGCGAAGTCGTGCTCTGGTCGTTCGGTCGCGATATCTCGATGCCCATCAACATCAGCTACCTGGGCTTCGCCCCGACCGATTGGACGCTCCTCGCCGCAGGCGACTTCGACAACGACGGCCTCGACAACGACCTCATGTGGCACAACCAAACCACCGGCGACATCGGCATGTGGGGCATGAACGCCGCCACCCTCGCAAGCTGGTCGGGCATCACCAACATCGGCACGACCACAGCGTGGCAAGGCGGAAACTAGCGCGTTGCGAGAGCCCGGCCAGTGACCAACAAGCGGGCGAAGCAAACCCGCGAGCAAGCTCTCTGCACGCTCCGCGTCACGTCGCAGCTCGCCGCGCAAAGCCCGCCCGCACCCTCGCAGCACGCCGCGCCCAAACCGGCATTCTCCGAATGCCGAATCCCGAATCCCGAATCCCGCTCTCTACTTCCCCCCCTCCCGCAACACCGCATCCGCCACCAGCGCATCCGTCGGCGCATCGATATCCACCACACTCCCCTCCTCGTGCACGATCCCAGCCCGCACAGCACCAAAGAAGCTGTGCGGCCCCGGCGCTTCCTGCGCTCCAAGCCTCCGCAGGAACAGTGCCGCCATCGTCACCACCAGCACCGCGCCGTCGGGCACGTGCGCGGGCGGCAAGTCCTGCCGGCGATACACCCCGTGATTGAGCACGTCTCCCTCCCACGGGCGCACGCTGCCGTCGCTCCCCACGCGCGCCGTCCACCACGGGTGGTGCTTGCCCACGGGCTGATAGCTCTGCACGCTGTCCGCGCGCCGCTCGCGCAGGAGCGCAATCGCCCGATCGATGCACCCCGCAGGCCGCACGGGCACATTGCCATACAGAATCACCACCTCGCGCCGGTCGTCGTCGCGCAGCTCGCGCTCCGACACCCCCAGCACATCGAGCACCACCTGCCGCACCGCGTCGTCCACCCGCGCGCTGTCGGTCGCGAGGTGCGCCTGCCTGGGCATCGCGCTCGCCCCCATCTTGGTCGCAATCGCCAGCACCCCCGCGTCGTCGCTGCTCACAATCACGCGCGACACCAGCCGCGCCGCGAGCGCATGCTCGATCGTCCACGCCACGCAAGGCCTGCCCCCAATCGCCATCGTGTTCTTCCCGGGCACGCCCTTGCTCCCCGCCCGCGCCAGCACGATCGCGAGCGCCCCGCCTCGCTCCTGCTGCGTCATATCGCGCCCTCCAGCACGCCCGTGAGCGCACTACCTACCCCAGCCACTGCCCCAACTCCTGCCCGCGCCGCCGCCCCAACTCCTGCCCGCGCCGCCGCCCCAAGCCCCAGCGTGCTCCACGCGCCGCGAGCACGCACAAACCCAGGCTCAGGCAAGGCAAGCTCGCCCTGCCCATGCAGCACCGCCGTGCCGCACCCAAGCAACCAGCGATCAAAGAACAGCTCCATCTCCCCCAGCGTTGCTTGCGTCTTGGGCATGTGCGCCGCCAGCCACCTCCGCGGCAGCTGCCCCGCAGGCGTCCGCGCCGCGGTCGTGTCGATCCACTGCTGCAGCACGCCCCACGCCCGCTCCCGCGTCGCCTCATCGCCAAACGCCTGGGCACTATCCCCAGGCAGGTCCACGCTCAGCAGATCGATGGGCATGCCCAGCACCGCATCGAGCACGCCTTCTTCGAGCAGCATCGTCCAGTCGCACCGCAGGTGCACCGCCCACACCCCGCTCGCCTTCGCCACATCCACCAGCGCGGCCCAGTTTGCCTCGCCCCGCCCCACCCGCACCGAGAGCGTGAGCGCAGGCTGCCGCTCGCACCATCGCGCCAGCTCGTGGGCGAGCCCGGGCAGCTCGTGCTCATCCAGCGCGCTCGCGTCAATCACGACGCGCTCCGGCAAAGGCTGCATGACCTCGCTCCCGACCCACCCCGCTACAAACGTCGCCCAGGCCTTCGCATCCCACGCCTCGACCGCACTCGCATCCTGCCGCTGCGCCGCGCGCATCACCCGCACAAAGTTCGCATCATCCGCCGTGCATCGCAGCACCACATCGCGCACGCTCGCATCGACCGCGACGCAGATGTCCTTCGCGATCGCATCCATCTGAGGCTTCATCGGGTGATACCCAAGCATGCCCCCCAGCGTGCGCCACCAAGGGCTGCTCTTGCTCTCTGCAAGCTCGCGCACGAGGTCGCAATCCACCAGCAGCCCGCACAGCCCGGGCGGTGCCTGCGAAAAGGCCATCCGATGCCGCGCCGGGTTCTCCGCATGCCGCGCCACCACGCGCTCGCAGAGCGCGGGGTCCAGCGCGCACCAGTCATCGCCCACCAGCAGCACCGCGTGCGGCATCCGCGCCGCCTCGCCCTCGCCCGCAAGCTCCTGCTTTGCTTGCTCCAGCAATGCCGCGTCCACTGTCGGGCACAACAACTCGTCATACACGCAAAGCTGCCCCGCCCCGCCCCGCCAGCTCTGGCGATTGAGGCACCGCGCCGCCCGCACCCCCGCGCGATGCGCCGCCAGGGCCGCACCCTGCTCGTGCACCAGCACGCGCACCCGCGCGCCAGGCTGCTCGCCCAACTCTTCGCCGACCCCAGCCTCCCTCAACACCCCCCGCACCAACGCTTCGTGCTGCGCCTCAACCGCCACCAGCACGCCCGCGAGCCCCGCCACCCGCAGCAGCTTCCGCACCGTTTGCACCAGTACGTGCACACGCAGCGCATCGCCCACCCCCTCGCCCGCAAGCCTCCACCCCCGCGCCACGCCCAGCCCGCTGCGCTCCGGATGCGCATGCACCAGCGCCCACACCGCATGCTGCCCAGCGCCCGTCGCCGCGCCCGCGCTCAGCCCCTGCGCATCCTCCAGCGCAAGCTCCGCCTCCGCCCGCACCCCCGCCGCCTTCGCGCCGCGCGCCCGCTTGCTTCCCACCTCCGCCCCAACTCGCGCCGCACCACACGCCGCCCCCAGCTCCTCCGCCGCCCGCTCCAGCATCTCCGTCGCCCGCGCCGCACTATCCCGCAGCCACCGCACGTTCAGCAGATCGCGCGCCACCTGCCTGCGCTGCACCTCCAAGGGCGAGAGCTCCGCCGCCAGCAAGAGCGCCCGATCCGCCCGAAACCGCTTGAGTTGCCCCGCCTGATTGAGCTGCTCCACCAGCCACAGCCCCTCGTTGCCAGCCGTGCTGCGCGCCGCCGCCTGCGCCTTCGCAATCAGCGCATCGCACCGCTCGCGAGGCACCTCGCCCGCGTCACGCGCCTCCGCCAGCAGCCCATCGAGCACCTGCAAGTGCGTCGCCGCCTCGTCGCACGCGCTGCGCACGCCCTCGCACGCTGCTTGCAGCCTGCCCAGCCTTGCAAACGTCCTCGCTGCGCGATCGCTCTGCGCACCCGCTTCCGCCAGTGGCGGCACAGGCGTCGCCCGGGGCGCCCGCGCCGCATGCTCGCGCAGCGCACTCGCCAGACACTGCACCCGCGTGTGCCGCTTCAGCGCGCCGCCCTCGGTCGCGTCGATGATCGTCATCCCGCTCCGCACGTCGCGCTCAAACTCGCGCTCAAACTGCACGCGATACGTGTGCATCTGCTCATCGGCATACAGCTCGCCCCCCAGCGCACCGGGCACGCGCCGCAGCAGCCCGCGCATCCGCACGATGCGCTGCCACTCCATGTTCTCCAGCGTCTGCACCTCGCTCAGCTCGTTGCCCCACACGCTGTGGATCGCAGCCCCGGGCGAGTAATACTGATTGTCCGTAAACCCCAGGTCCTGCCCCACAAAGATCGCCGTCGTGCACCCCAGGTGCCGAGCGAGGTAGTATGCCAGGTGCGCCACCGTCGCGCCGGCGGGCACCTCGCCCATCTCGCGCACCAGCCCCGCCCCCAGCGTCTTGTCCAGGACCTCGCTCCGCGCACAGCGCACGCACCCAGGGAACGCCCGCGCAATCGCGGGGTGCGCCTTGGGGTCGATCACGAGCGTGATGCCCTCCACGTCCTTGCTCGTGAGCCCCTCATAGAAGCGCGTCGAGATCGCGTGATAGTCCAGCGCGGTCACGTAGTGCGGGCGAATGCCCCGCGCCAGCAGCTGCTTCAGCACCGTCTGCACCGCGATGATCACCACGCGGTCGCGCACCCCGGGCTGCGCAAGCTGATCGATGTTCTTCCGCAGGCTGGGCCCCGCGCTCACGATCACCGCGGGCTTGCCGCGCTCGCTCCCCGCAAGTTCCGCGATGCCAGGCCCATCCACATACAGAGGCAAGTTCCCCAGCAGGTTCTCCACGGTCGTCTCGATCTGCACCAGCGTCGTCACCACGCTCGTGCGCACCGCCTGCACCGCGCCCGTGAGGTTCTTGGCAAACCGCTCGCCCCCATCCGCCACGGCCCGCAGCCGCGCGGTGCTGGGCGGGTGATCGACGATCATCACCCCCGTCGCCACCAGCCCCTCGGTCCCCTCCAGCGCGCCCGCCACCTGCGCCATGTCCTCGCCGTCCACCACCACCGACACAGGCATTGCGCCGAGCAAAGGCACGATGTCCACGTGGCTCAGCACCGCCCGCAGCAGCGTCACATCGGGCTCATACACCACGATCGCCCCGCTCCCGCGCATCCGCTCTGCCAGCGCCACCACGTGGTGCCACACCCCCGCCCCGCGCACCGCGACCACCGCCGCACCTTCCACCGCCACGCCCTGCGCCCACGCCCGCGCCTCGCCCGCCGGGTCCACCGCGCTCGCCAGCAGCCGCGCCGCGCCATGCCGCGCGTCTTCCCCCGTGAGGTGCCCGCTCCGCGCCGCCAGCAGACGAATCTGCTCAACTCCTGCCCCCGCATCTCCTCCCCCCGCATCTCCTCCACCAGCCTGCGAGATCGCCCCCGCCGCCGCTGGGCTGCGCAGCGCAAGCGCCGCCAGATTTCGCGCAAGCGTCCGCTCCGGGCTGCTCGCCTCGTCCTTGGTTGCTGCTGCCTGCATCACGCCCACCATCGGCCAAACCTGCCGATTCGCTCCATGCGCTGCTGCGCGTGCCTGTTGTCTCCGCGCTTTGTTCCCGCTGCCCCGCGAATACTCCTCCATGCCGCACGCGCCGAGCATCGCCCACTCCCCACCTGCCAGCAAACCTGCCAGCCAGCCCCGCTGCCATCCAAGCCTG
>JAIYDA010000136.1 GCA_027487735.1 Planctomycetaceae bacterium
ACGCCCGCTTCACCGTGGCCGCCACCGCCAACCCGGTGCTCGACCCCGAGTGGGACAACCCGGCCGGCGTGGCGATCGACGCCTTCATCTTCGGCGGCCGCCGCAGCACCACGGTGCCGCTGGTCACGGAGGCCCGCACCTGGGTCGAGGGCGTCTACATGGCCGCCACCATGGGCAGCGAAACGACGGCGGCCATGGCCGGCGGCAACGGCGCCGTGCGCCGCGACCCGTTCGCCATGCTGCCCTTCGTGGGCTACCACATGGCCGACTACGTGCAGCACTGGCTGGCGATGGGCGAGAAGCTCGCCCAGGGCGGCGCCAAGCTGCCGAAGATCTACTGCGTCAACTGGTTCCGCAAGGGTGCCGACGGCAAGTTCGTCTGGCCCGGCTACGGCGAGAACATGCGCGTGCTGGAGTGGATGGTCGGCCGCGCCGAAGGCACAGCGCAGGGCGCCGACAACGTGTTCGGCGTCAGCCCGGGCTACGACGACCTGCGCTGGGACGGCCTGGCCTTCACGCGCGAGCAGTACGCCAGCGTCATCGGCATCGACAAGGCCGCCTGGCAGCAGGAGCTGACGCTGCACACCGAGCTTTTCAAGCAGCTCGAAAGCAAGCTGCCGGCCGCGCTGCCGGCCACCCAGGCGCAGATCGAGGCGCGCCTCGAGAAGCTCTGACCTTTGAGCAGCCCCGCGGCGCGCCTGCTGGACGCCTTCGACCGACAGGTCGGGTGGTGCGAAGCCGGCGCGTCGCCGTTCAGTGCCCGCGTGCTGGCGCTCAGCCGGCGCTGGCTCGACACCGAACCCGAGGCCCTGGCCGCGCTGGCCCAGGTCGACCGCGACCCGCTTGCCGCGGCGGTGTCGCTGCGCTGGCTGGGCGGCCTGCATCACCTGGCGCTGCTGGGGCGCAAACCCTGGGCCGCGCTGTGGCCGCCCGCGGCGGACACCGCCGACGACGCCACGCTCACCGCCGCCATCGCGCTGGCCTGGCAGCGCGAGCAGCCCCACCTGCGGGCCGCGCTGTCGCGCCCGCCGCAGACCAACGAGGTGATGCGCAGCGCCGCGCTGCTGCCGGGCCTGCTGCACGTGGCGGCCACGCTGCGGCGGCCGCTGCACCTGGCCGAGATCGGCTCGTCGGCCGGCCTCAACCTGTGGTGCGACCACTACCGGCACGAAGCGGCCAGTGCTGACGGTGGCAGCTGGGCCTGGGGCGACGCCGCCGCGGCACTCACGCTGCGCCCCGACTGGCGCGGCCCGCCACCGCCCACCGATGCGCCGCTGACGATCGCCCGCCGCGCCGGCTGCGACGCCGCGCCGCTCGACCTCTCTATGCCCGGCGAAGACCTGCGCCTGGCCTCCTTCATCTGGGCCGACCAGCGCGAGCGCCTGGCCCGCCTGCGCGCGGCCATCGCGGTGGTGCGGCCCTTGCGCAGTGGCCAAAGCAGCCGCAGCAGCAGCGCGGCCGTGCAGGCGCGGCAGGCCGTCGACTTCGTGCGCGAACAACTGGCCGTGCGCCACGCGGGCGAGGCCTTCGTGCTGATGCACTCGGTGGTGTGGCAGTACATCGCGGCAGAAGAGCAGGCCGCCATCACCGCGCGGATGCACGCGGCCGCTGCCCAGGCCACCGCCGAGTCGCCGCTGGCCTGGCTGCGCTTCGAGCCGCCGCGGCCCGATCTGCGCGTGGCGCTGCGCTGCACCGTCTGGCCCGGCGGCGTTGATGCGCTGCTGGCCGAGGCCCACCCGCACGGCGCCTGGGTGCACTGGCAGGGGCCTGGCGCCGGCACGGACACGGCCACCGTGGCAGCATCGCCCGCGTGAAACTGCAGCTGCTGTCCGATCTCCACCTCGAGACCGAGTCCTTCGACCCCGAACCCGCCCCCGGTGCCGAGCTGCTGGTGCTGGCGGGTGACATCGACAGCGGCTGGCGCGGCTACGAGCGCTTCCGCGGCTGGCCGGTGCCGGTGATCGTGGTGGCCGGCAACCACGAGTTCGACGGCCGCGATGTCGACGAGGCCGCGGCCGACCTGCGGCGCTACCTCGAAGGCCTGGGCTTCATCTTTCTCGAACGCCAGAGCCACCTGCACACCGCCGCCGACGGCCGCCGCGTGCGCTTTCTGGGCACCACGCGCTGGAGCGACTTCGGCCTCTTCGGCGCCGCCGGCCGCGAACGCGCCGAGCGCGCGGCGGCCTACTTCCAGCGCGTGATGAAGGCCACGCGCCACGGCCGCGACTTCGACGCCGCCGCCGTGCGCGAGGAAGGCCAGGCCTGCCGCGACTGGCTCGAGCGCAGCCTGTCGCTGCCCTCGACCGCCGACGCCACGGTGGTGGTGACGCACTTCGCGCCCAGCCTGAAGAGCGCCGATCCTCGCTACGGCCCGCAGCCCGGCACCGCCAGCTTCTGCAACGCCGACGACGACCTGATCGTGCGCGCCGACCTCTGGCTGCACGGCCACCTGCACTGCCGCCACGACTACACGCTGGCGCGCGCCGGCCGCGCCCCAGCCCGCGTGGTGAGCCAGGCGCGCGGCCTGGCCAAGAAGGGCGAGCACGAGGGCTACGAGCCCCTGAGAACACTCACCGTCTGAGCCGGGTCAAGTCGGCGTGCCCTTGGGCGATGCGACACTCGAAACCCCAAGACCTTGCAGTCACAAGCCCAGGAGCACAAGACCATGAAGATCCTCGTCGCCGTCGATGGCAGTTCGTTCACCAAGCGCATGCTGGCCTACCTCGCGGCCCACGACGACTGGCTCGGTGGCAAGCACGACTACACCGTGATCAGCGCCGTGCCCGCGGTGCCGCCGCGCGCCGCGGCCGTGATCGACAAGGCCACGCTGAAGGGCTACTACGACGAAAGCGCCGAAAAGGTCTTCAAGCCCATCCGCAGCTTCTTCTCCAAGCAGGGCATCAAGGCCGAGTACCTGGGCAAGGTCGGGCACGCGGCCGAGACCATCTCCGACACCGCCACCAAGGGCAAGTTCGACCTCGTCATCATGGGCTCGCACGGCCACGGCTCGCTGAGCAACCTGGTGCTCGGCTCGGTCGCCACCAAGGTGCTGGCCCAGTGCGGCACGCCGGTGCTCTTGATCCGCTGATTCCACTGAATCCCCCGCAGCGCGCCGGTTCGGCCGGCGTGCACCTCAAGCTCATCGGCATGGCCGCGCTCTGGGGGGCCTCCTGGCCCGCCGGGCGCATGCTGGCGCAAGCTCTGCCGCCGCTGACGGGTGGCGCGTGGCGCTTCGCCGTCGCGATGGCGCTGTTCGCGTTGTGGTGGCGTCTGGCCGGGCGGGGCCTGGCGCCTCTGCGGGCCTTGTCGCGCCGGCAGGTGCTGGGGCTCGCGGCGGCCGGCGCCGTGGGCGTGTTCGGCTACACCGCCTTCTTCATGCTGGGCCTGCAGCAGGTGCCGGCCAGCCGCGCCGCGCTCATCGTCACCGTGAACCCGGTGGTCACGGCGCTGATCGCGGCCTGGCTCTTCGGCGAGAAGCTCGACGCCCGCATCGGTATCGGCATGGGGCTGGCGGTGCTCGGCGCGAGCATCGTGCTGACCCAGGGCGAGCCGTGGCGCCTGTTCGCCGGCGCGCTGGGCGTGGGCGAGCTGATGCTGCTGGGCTGCGTGGCCTGCTGGGTGGCCTACACGCTGATGGGCCGGCGGCTGCTGGCCGGCATCGACACGCTCACCACCATCACCACCACCGCCGCCTCGGGCACGCTGCTGCTGTTCGCGGCTGCGCTGCTGGTGGAGGGCCCGGCGCAGCTGGCCACGCCGGTGGCCGCACCGCCGCTGGTGTGGGCGGCGATGCTTTTCATGGCCGCCGGCGCCACGGTGCTGGCCTATGCCTGGTACTTCGACGGCGTAGCGGCACTCGGCGCCGGCGGTGCCGCCGCCTACATCAGCCTCGTGCCGGTATTCGGGGTGGCCACGTCGACCCTGCTGCTGGGCGAGCCGCTGGAATCCTCGCTGCTGCTCGGCGGGGTGCTGGCCGTGGCCGGGATGGCGGTGATGAACCACGCCCGGCGCTGAGCCGGCCAGATGCCGGTCAGTGCAAAGGCTGGTGGCGCGCCGCCAGCCAGTCGGTGGCGTCGCCCGGGGCCAGCGGCGACGCGAGGTGGAAGCCCTGCCCCATCTCGCAGCCCAGGCCGCGCAGCTGCTCCACCTGGTCGGCGGTCTCGATGCCTTCGGCCACCACCGCCTTGCGCAGCGTGCTGCCCAGCTGCACGATGGCCGCCACCACGGCGGCGGCCTGCGCGGCGTCGCTGCCGTCCTGCAGCTGGCGCACGAAGCTGCGGTCGATCTTGAGGCTGTCGATCGGCAGCTGCGACAAGCGCGAGAGGCTCGAGTAGCCGGTGCCGAAGTCGTCGACCGCCAGCTGCACGCCCAGGAGGCGCAGCGCCTGCATCGTGGCGTGGGCCTGCGCGGCCGGCAGCAAGGGCGTGTCCATCAGGATGCCTTCGGTCAGTTCGAGCGTCAGGTGCGCGGGCTTGAGGCCCGACTCCACCAGCGCCTGCGACACCCGCGCCACCAGATCGCCCTGGCGCAGGTCCTGCGCACCGAGGTTGACGCTCAGCCCCAGCTCGGCGAGATCGGGCGCCGAGCGCTGCCACTGCCGCAGCTGGCGGCAGGCGCAGTGCAGCACGAAGTCGGTCACGGCGCGCATCAGGCCGGTCTCTTCGGCCACCGGCAGGAACTGCTCCGGCGGCCGCATCGAGCCGTCGCTCTGGCGCCAGCGCAGCAGCGCCTCGAAGCCGACGAGCTGGTGCGCGCGGCGGTCGGGGCCGAGCCTGAACAGCGGCTGGTAGACCACCGTCAGCTGCTCGGCCGCGATGGCATCGCGCAGCTCGCCTTCGAGCCGCAGCCGCTGCGACACCGCGGTGTGCAGGGCGCTGTCGAACACGGCGTAGCGCGCCTTGCCTTCGGCCTTGGCGCGGTACATCGCGGTGTCGGCGTCGCGCAGCACGGCGTCGGCGTTGTCGTAGCCGAAGGCGCTGAAGGTGAGGCCGATGCTGGCGCTGCTCGTCACCGTCTGGCCCGCCACGCGGAACGGCGTCTTCAGCGAGTCCATCAGGCGATCGGCCAGCAGCACCGCGTCGCGCTCGTGCTCGAGGTTCTCGATCAGGATAGCGAACTCGTCGCCACCCAGCCGCGCCACGGTGTCGGAGGGTCGGATACGCTCCTGCACGCGCCGCGCCAGCTGCTGCAGCAGCTCGTCGCCGGCACTGTGGCCGAGGCTGTCGTTGACGAGCTTGAAGCGGTCGAAGTCGATGAACATCACGGCCCAGGCGTGGCGGGCGTCGCTGCGACTGCGCGTCACGGCGCTGGCCAGGCACTCCATGAAGCGGCGCCGGTTCGGCAGCCCGGTCAGCGCATCGTGAAAGGCCAGGTGCTGCAGGCCGGCCTCGGCGGCGCGGCGTGCGGTCACGTCCTGGGCCTGCAGGATGAGGCAGGGCTCGTCGGCACCGGGCTCGGTGAAGAAACTCGCATGCAGTGCCAGCCACACGCTGCCGCCGCTGGCGTGCTGGCAGCGCAGCTCGCGCGCGAACGACTGGAACTCGCTACCCGGCACGAGGCCCAGTGCGCGCTCGATGTCGCCGCGCTCATCGGCGCTCACGATCTCGGCAAAGGGGCGTCCGGTCAGCGTGCCGGCATCGCGGCCCACCAAGACGGCCAGCGCCGGGTTGGCCAACAGGATGCGGCCGTCGAAGCCGAGCAGCGCCATGCCGATGCTGGCGTGGGTGAAGGCGCTATGGAAACGGCGCTCGCTGCGCTCCATCTCGCGCAGGTGCAGCTGGGCCGCCTCGGCCTCGCGCAGGGCGCCGACGGCCGCGCGCTCGGCGGCTTCGGCATTGGCGGCCAGCAGGCGTTCGTTGGTTTCCTGCTGGCGAAAGTAGAAGTGCAGCGTCAGCAGCACCAGGGCCAGCAGCGGCAGCATCACCAGCAGGGTGCCGGCGCCGTGATCGCGCCAGGTCAGGTACAGCAGCGTGCCCACGGCGGCACTGCCGGCATAGGCCAGCCCGACCCAGCGGTAGCCGCCGAGCAGTGCCCCCAGTTGCAGGAAGGGCTCGCCGCGCTTGAGCTGCAACACGCCGGTGACCAGCGCGACGTTGACCACGAAGTACACCAGCGAGCACGCCATCGTCAGCGCCATCAGCGTGGCGGCGCCGCCGTGGCCGCGCGCGGCCGCCAGGCCCAGCGCGGCCTGCAGCCCCAGGCCTGCCACGGCCATGGCCAGCGCCGCCGAGGCGGGGCTGAAGAGCCGGCTCGTCCAGCGCTTGGAGGTGCGCATCGAGCCCACGAAGGCATCGCCCGCGGCCACCAGCGCCGCCGGCGCAGGGCCTAGCGCCAGCAGGACCAGAAAGATCAGGATGTCGCCGGCGGCATAACTGTGGCGTGTGCCGGGCACACGCACCGGAAACAGCGCCGCGGCCACCACCAGGGCCAGCGCCAGCGCCGCCTGCAGCACCGCCCACCAGCCCATCTGCGCCGTCTGCGCCGCAGCCCAGGCCAGCGCCACGGCGCCAGCGGCAAAGCCCAGCCACCAGGCCATGCTGGCGCGCCGGTTGTAGTCCGGCATCAGCGACGCGTGCACGCGCCGCCAGGGCGGCAGGGCGGCGGTGTTCAATGAATCGTCGGGCTGGCCCATGGCATCGGTGACGTGGCGGCGTGCAACGCCGATGTCACCGGGTCGCCCGCCAGCACCGAGGATACTTGGTGGGGTTTCATCGGTCGACCGAGCAGATAACCCTGGCCATAACGGCAGCCCAGCCGGCGCAGGCGGTGCAACTGCTCTTCGGTCTCGATGCCTTCGGCCACCACGGCCTTGCCCAGGCTGCTGCCGAGCAGGACGATCGATCGCACCACGGCCTCTTCGGCATTGCCGCCGTCCAGGCGCGCCACGAAGCTGCGGTCGATCTTCAGGCAGTCCAGCGGCAGCGTCGACAGGTGCGACAGCGACGAATAGCCGGTGCCGAAGTCGTCGATGGCCAGGAGCACGCCGAGCTTCTTGAGCTCGGTCAGCGTGCCGAGCGCGCCTTCCACG
>JAIYDA010000082.1 GCA_027487735.1 Planctomycetaceae bacterium
GCCCATCGCTTCGCGCAGCCGCCCGAGCACGAAGCGGCACGAGATGCGCCCGCGGAGCACGTGTGGGCGCGAGCTGGCGCTCGCAACGCCAGCAAACTGGTGCAACTGCTCGCAGAGGCTGCCCGCGTCGGGCGCGGAGCCAGCCCGCACACGCTGCAGGGACGCATAGGCAAGCACGCAGAGGCATGCGCCAATATCCGTCGCGTGCTTGCACTGCGGGCCTTCCGCGAGCACGCCAGCGCGAGCAACCGCCAAGGCACGCTCCGCGATGCTGCGGAGCACGTGCGGCGTCTGCGTGCGTTCGTCGACGCTCACGAGGCCTCGGACGAGCCAGGGGTTGGCATAGTCGGTCGCGAACCGCAGCACGTTGTGCCGCGCCTCTCTCAGCACGGCGGCGGGGGCAGCATCGGTATAGCCCTCGGCAGTTGCGCCCACGGGGTCCTTCATGCACAGCAGGGCCCAGTGCGATGCGGCGAGCATCTCGCCATCGAGGCGCGGGCCGGCGGGCCCCTGCACCAGCGGCGCATCGAGCACGCGACCATCATCGCTCGCGCCGACAACACGCTCTGCAAGCAGCGAAGCACGCTGCGAGCACGCTTGCCATGCATGCCATGCATGCTGCCAGCCCGCGCTGCTGGGCGCAACCACGATGGCGCGGCCCGCGGGCTGCAACGCTCGAGACAGCTCGCCCGCACTCACGCCAGGCAGCGCGACGACGCCCGCTGCGGCTTGCGGCTTGTGATTCGCGCCGTGCACAAGCACGATTTCCACGGGCACGGGCATCGCGGGCACGCGATGCCGCGCGAGAAGGGCCCATTGCTCCGCGCACGCGTGCTGCGCTGCACTGGCCGCGAGCACCTGCAGAGTGCCTCGCACGCGCAGCGCGTCGAGGGCCTTGCACGCGAGCGCGAAGGGCGCGGGGTGGCTGCCCGGCGCGAGTGGGAGCGCAAGTGAAAGCACGTGCGGCAACGCTTCGGCGTGCTGAGGGGCGTCGCCCATGTTCGTGCCGTGCGTTGTGCATTGACTTGCGCTTGGCATCGCGCTTGGCGTCGCGCTTGGCTTCGTGCTTGCACTTTCGCTTGGCAGCGTGCCTTGCGAGGCAGCTCGCATGAACGCCCACGCGCACCATGCACCCGCGACCACCGGCTCGCGCGAGGCCATCTGCGAGAACGTGACGACCTGATCGAGCCTGGGGTGGCGAAGCCAGTGCTCGCCCGCGCAGCACAACTCGGCGGCGAGCCACGACTGTGAGGCGTCCGTTGGTGGGCAGCACAGCACGATTGCCTCACTCGTGGTGCTGTCGACGGTCGCCGCGAGGGTCGATGCCGCGTCGCTGGCTTGCTCCGCGACGACGACGATCGCGCGCCGCGCGGGGCTTGCGTCGCTTTGCGACACCTCGGCCAGGCCGAGCGCTCGCAGCGACGTGGCGATCTCCTGCGCGGTGCGCTCGCATGCGGCGCTACCAGCCACGACGCGCACCGGCACGCGCCCGACGACCCGCACGATCGCTCGCGCCCACTCGGCGCGCTGGTCGCTGGTCATCCCGATGCTCGCTGCACCCTCGCCCGCTGGTTTGAGCGGCACCACGCGACGCGCGACGCTCGCAGTCCACGCCTGCACAGCGCTTCGCACAGCGCTTCGCACAGCGCTTGCATCAAGCCTCGCTCGCATCGCGGCGAAGGCGGGCGTGCCGCGTGCTTGCAGCGCGCGCTGCACGGCAGCCGCGATATCTGCATCGTCGTGCACGAGTTCGAAGCCGCAGTTGGTCAACCCCGCAGTCAGCATCTCGTGCGTCGCGTGCAGCTTGCTGGTGTTGGCTTGCAACGCCACCACGGGCACACCCGCGAGCAGCGCGGCATACACGCCGTGGTGGCGGGCGGTGACGACGCACCCGGCCTCGCGCAGCAACTGCGGCGCATGTTGCCACTGCGTGCGCCAGGCGGTGTTTTCGAGCGGCAGCACAACGCATCGCTCGCCAAAGGCCTCGCGGGCGATGCTGGTTGCCCGCTCCATCGCGGCACGCCTGGACTCGTGCGCGTCGGTGCATACGACAGCACCCGGGGGCAATCGCGGCAGGTCCTGCGATGCTGGCATGCTTGGCGGTCGCAGCGGGTCAATCGCCCCAGCGCTCGCGCCACCCGTCGCGTGTGCGAAGGGCGCATCGACGATCGCATCGGGCGCGAGCACATGCGCGATGCCGCGGAGTGCGAGTTCGCGTGCCGTCCGCGGCTCGCGGGCGTGCACCAGCTGCGCGCGAGCGAGCACCGCGTAGCCCTCTTCGCTGTCTTGCAGATTCTCGAAGCTCGCGTTGAGCACCGCAGTGGGCAACCCTTGCCGCTGCGCGAGCGCAAGCAACGCCAGCAGCTCCAGCCCCGCGCCATCGTGCACGCTGCCCTCGGCATTCAGCACGGCGCAGTGCACGCCATGTAGCCAACCGTGAACACGTGCTTGCACATGCGGGTCACTCTGCAGCGCATCGATCGTCGCACCAATCGTGCCCCGCCACGCGCCGCGCAGCGCATGCACGGGCACGCGCTGCGACACGCTCGCGCCGCCTTGCGAGAGCCATGCCTCAATCGCAGCCACGGCCGCATAGCAGCCAAGGTGCGCAGGGTGGGCAATGCCCGCCTCGCGCGTGTCGTTCATGAGCAGCACTTGCAGCTTGACGGCTGGCTGTTCGCTCATGCTTCGCCCCCGTGCACGCGCGAGGTGCCACGCGTCGCGATCGTCTCGCACGCGAGGTCGAAGGCTCCGCCAAAGTTGTATGTGTCCACGCGCTGCCCCACCGTGAAGAACGCGGCCTCGTCCTGCCAGTGCAGCATGCGCTGGGCGCGATAGTTCGCGTCGAGCTCTTGCGTAATGCCCGCCTGCACCTCATACAAGTTCACGCCCAGGCGGCACACAAAGCGAAACTCCGCGCGGAGGACCTCGCCCGCGCGGAGTGTGGTGTGCCAATGCAAGGGTGCTTCGCCCCGCCCGCGCCGCGCGATGTCGTCGTTCAGCAGGCCCCAGCTCGTCACTTTCAGCCCCTGCTTGCTGCGCAGGCGGAAGATGATGTTGGGGTGCTCGATCGCCTTGTGCGCCATGGCCTCGACGACGATGCACACCGTCTCGCCAGGATAGAACACGCTCGTCTTCTCGCCCGCTGTGTTCTGCACCTGCACGCGCTGCACGCTCGCGTCGAGGTCGCCAAAGCTCAGCTCCTTCGCCATGCCGTCGACACGGCTTGTTGAAGCTGGGTTTGCGGGGGTGGATGTGGGCGTTGCGCTCGGTGACGCGTTGCTTGCGAGCGCAGCGTGCTGCTCCACGCGTGTCATCTGCGCCGCGTGCCACGCGCGCTCCTCCTCGTGCAGCACCTTGCGATAGGCGAGCAGCACGCTCGCGCTCGTCCCCAGTTGCAGCAGCCTGCCCCTCTCCAGCAGCATCGCGCGATCGGTCAGCGTGCGCACCGCCTCCTGATCGTGGCTCACAAACAGCAGCGTCACGCCTCGCTGGCGCAGCTCGTCGATGCGCTGGTAGCAGCGCTTCTGAAACAGCGCATCGCCCACGGCGAGGGCCTCGTCGACGATCAGGACGTCCGGGTTCAGCTGCACCTGCACCGCGAAGGCGAGGCGCACCAGCATGCCGCTGCTGTAGGTCTTCACGGGCTGATCGAGAAACCCGCCGATGTCGGCGAAGCTCGCGATGTCGTCAAAGCGTGCGTCGACGTCGCTGCGCGAAAGGCCCAGGATGCTCGCGTTGAGGTACACGTTCTCGCGCCCCGTAAACTCTGGATTGAAGCCGCTGCCAAGCTCCAGCAGCGCGGCGATGCGTCCGCGCACGCGCACGCTGCCCGCGGTGGGCGCGAGCGTGCCCGCGAGCAGTTGCAGCAGCGTGCTCTTGCCGCTGCCATTGCGACCCAGAATGCCCAGCGCCTCGCCCGGCATGATGTCGAATGAGATGTCGCGCAGCGCCCAGAACTGCGAGGCGGCGGCGGTGTGCGAGCCGATGGTGTCGCCCCGCAGGCTGTCGACGAGCAGCGACAGGCGGCTCGCGCTGCGTTGCCCCGCCATGCTGTAGCACTTGCCCAGGCCTTGGGCACTGATGACGGGCTCGCCCGCACGCAGCGCCGCGGCGGGCATCAAGCCCTCGTGCTGCGAGGCCTCCGCGCCCAGCAGCGCGGCACGCGCGTCAGAGGACATCGCTAAACCCCCGCTTGGCCCGCATGAAGAACGCGTACCCGATCTGAAACACCAGCAGCGACACGCCCGCGAGCAACGCGAGCGTGCCCCACGCGGGCAGCTCTCCGAGCACGAGCACCTTGCGTGCCTCGTGAACCAGCCCCGCGAGCGGGTTCAGCAGCAGATACTCGCGCAGCCACTCGGGCACGCGCTCGGGCGGATAGAAAATCGGCGTCATGAAGAACAACACCTGCAGCAGCACGCCCTGCACGATGGGGCGAATGTCGCGGAAGTATGTGCCCAAAGCCGCCACCAGCAGCGACACGCCCCCCGCCAGCAGCGCGAGCGGCACGAGCACCAGGGGCAGCAGCCACAGCGTGCGCGACACGCCCGCCCCCAGCAGCAGCCTGCCCACCACCAGCACGCCCACGCCCACCAGGCTCAGCAGCACCGCGCTCAGCACGTTGCTCAGCGGCAACAGCTCGACGGGAAACACCACCTTCTTCACGTAGTTGGGGTTCTGCACGATGACCGTCGGGCTCTGCACCACGCTGCTGCTGAAAATCTCATACACCACCAGGCCCGCAAACACCATGCTCGCGAAGCTCAGCATCGCGGCCCCCGCGCTCGCTGGCGCTCCTGCCCCAGCCTCCCCCACCGTCCATGTCGCCTTCCACACCACGCTGAACACAAACGTGTACACGCTCAGCATGAGCAGCGGCTGCGCCACGAGCCACACCAGCCCCAGCGCACTCCCCTTATGCCGCTCGGCAATCGCGCGCGTTGCGAGCCCCCATAGCAGCTCACGCGTGCGATAGAGCGAAGCCGCCGTGCGCCAAGGCGAGAGCAGCGCGAGCCACCCGCCGTCGGCGCGCTCGCGGGTTGCAAGCACGGGTGCGGGTGCTTGCGAAACCGCGGGCGTCGAGCGCGCAACCTCAGCGCGTGCCCCTTGCTCTGGCCCTGCCTGCACCAGGCGAGTTGGCGAGACGCTTGTCATGCCGCAAGCACTGTATCAAGTCCGTTCCGCAGCCGTGGCGGACACATGCCAAGGCGGAAAGCGAGCGTGGAGCTTACCAAGCTGGCCTCAGGGCACCTCTTCCTGATCGTCGCTCATGCCCCACGGGTTGTAGTCTTCCCCATACATCTCGCCCATGCGTTCCCACATGCTCTGCCCATGCCGACGCTTCTCAAACTGCGTCTTCAGGTCGTCGTCGTTCTCGATGCCCGTTTCGAACGCGTTCCGCTGCGACTCATTCAGCAGCGCGACAACGTCCTTCGCGAGTTGCTTGCGGAGCTTCGCCTCGTCCTTGGCTCGCTCCATCGCTTCGGGGCTCTGCATGTCCGCCCACGGGTTCTCGGGGTCGGACTTCTTGTCCGAGAGCACGTCCTCGTCCTGCTTTGCCAGCCCCTTGGCAGCGCTCTCAATCAGCTTCGAGTCCGTCGCCTTGATGAGGCGATCAATCTCGGCCTTCTGCTGCTCGGTCAGGCTGCGCAGGCGGAGCACCGCCCGCACCTGCGGGTCGCGCCTGCTGGGCTGCCAGCGCCACTGAAACTCCTGCCGCAAACGCTGTCGCACAAACCGCTCCCGCGCATCGCCCGAGAGCTTGTCTTCCACCATCCTCGCATGCCGCACGTGCGTCACGCGCATGCGCTGCATGAGGTCCTTGAGCTTTTCCCCATCCACGCCGGGCTTCGCCTCGCCATCCTGTGCAAAGGCCATCGCCATGCCATAGATTCCCCCCGAACCCTTCGTCAGCAGCGGCGATGCGAGCGAGCGATACTCCTTCACCAGCGTGTCCATCGTCGTCTCATACATCTCGAGCGGCTCGGCAATCGCCTTGATGTCCTCGCTGCCCAGCTTGCTTGCCCGCAGGGTGCCGACGAGTTCGGGCATCCCGCCGCTCATGCCCATCATCATGCCCATGCCGCCATACGGGTCATCGCCGCTCTGCGCCGCCATCGCCACCGTCTGCACCACCCCTTGCAGCAGCAGCCGCCGGCGTGAACGCTCAAACTTCGCCCACCCCTCCTCCGCCTGCGCACCCTCCAGCAGCAGCTTCAGCTCTTCCATCACGCCCTTCTCCACCGCCAGCAGCTCCTCGTTCTTCTTCTTCTCGCTTTCCTGAAACTCCTCCATCCGCTTCTGAAACTTCTCCATGTCCTCCGCGTCGAAGGTCTCCATCTCGTCCTCTTCCATGTCCATCGCCTTGCGGGCCGAGCGCAGCGCAATCGCGCGTGCCCGCGCCATGCCCCCGCGCATCAACTCCAGCGCAGCCTCCCGCTGATCCTTCGACAGCGAGACCGCCGCATCGAGATTCTCAAGGTCCTCGATCGTGAACAGCGACGACGAAAGATCGACCTCCTTCGCCACCACCTCTTGCGCCAGCGCACTGCGGGCCCCGCCCACGCATGCCAGCACAACCACCGCAGCCATCACCCCACTCCGCAGCCAGCCCTTGCACGCAGCAACGATGTCCATAGCGGTCCTTTCTGGGCGGCCCCTTTGCCGCCGCATTTTCCTCAGCGTATGGCGACTCCCTCGCTCGCTCACACCCTGCCAAAACCCCTACCGCCAATCCAGCACGATCTTTCCAAACTGCTCCCCCGCCTCCAGCCGCGCATATGCCTTGCTCGCATCGCGGGCCGCAAACACCTGATCCACCACCGGTCGCAGCTGCCCCGCGCGATAGAGCGCCGCAAGCTCGCGAAACTCGTCGTTGCTCCCCATCGTGCTCCCCACGATGCGAAGCTGATTCCAGAACACCCGCGTCAGGTCCGTCGTCGCGTCGCCCCCTGCCGTGGCCCCAAACGTCACATAGCTGCCGCCCCGCGCGAGGCTCTTGATCGCCTGCAAGTGCGTCGCCTTGCCACTGCTATCCACCGCCATGTCCACGCCCCGCTTCTCGCTCCACGCACGCACATCCTTGCTCCAGTCGTGCGCCGTCTCCTTCGTGCTCGCATCCAGCACCCCCGCGCTCGCCCCAAGCTGCGCTGCGCGATCGAGCTTCCACTGGTGCCGACTTGTCACGATCGTCGGGCAACCCATCCACCGCGCAATCGCGAGCGCGCTCGTCGCCACGCCCCCGCCAATACCCGTGATGAGCACGCTCTGCCCAGGCCGCAGCCCCCCCTTGGTCACCATCGCGCTATACGCGGTGAGAAAGCAAAGCCCAAACGCCGCGGCTTCGCACGGGTCGCACGAATCTCCCACCACCGCGCAGTTTGCCACCGGCGCGAAGAACCGCTCGCGAAACATCCCGTCGCTGTGCTCGCCGATGAGCTCGTAGTTGGGTGCAAGGCTGCTGCCGGGCGGGTCGGCTGGGCTCTGCCGCTCGGGCTGCGCCACCGCCGCGTTCACGATCACGCGCTTGCCCACCCAGCTTGCCGCCACGCCCGCCCCCACCTCTTCAAC
>JAIYDA010000091.1 GCA_027487735.1 Planctomycetaceae bacterium
AGCACGCGGGCAAGGTGCTCACCCACCAGATGATCCTCAAGGAGGTCTGGGGTCCGCAGCACGCCAGCGACGTGCAGTACCTCCGTGTGTACGCGGGAGAGCTTCGCAAGAAGCTGGAGGTCGATCCCGCCCAGCCGCGGTTCATCGTCACCGAGCCTGGGGTGGGCTACCGCCTCGCGGAGGAGCGCAACACGCCGATCTCCCCTGCGTGACCGTGTGCAAAAGCTCCACGCCACAAGCGACTAGGTCTTGTTGGGGCGGTTCTCCGGTTGTTCAGTTTCCTGTCGGTCCTCGCTTCCGCGATATCGTTCGATTGCTCACTCAAAACTGTCCCCAAAAGTGTCCCCAGAACGGCCGCTCCGAATCGCGCCAATCCACGAGGTGGCTATTCGAACCGCTTCTCCCAGGACCTGTTTTTCAGTGGTTTAGGCAAACATGCACGATTGGCAGCTCGGAGGGAAGGCCCCGCCCATCGACTCTCCCCCTCTCCGCTTTATCTATGCAAGACGGGAGACTCGATGTTGATCGGGTCTCCCGTTTGTGTTTTTGGATGTGTGGGGCTTGGGTTGGGTGTTGTTGTAGCATGCGGGGCCTTGGGCGAACTGTCCTCCGCTGCCCCCGGGTCGTGCATGGTTTGGTTGGGCGTTCGCTATGTGGCACTTGTTTGGGCGGGGCGTGTCCGACGGTGCGCCCGCTGGTTGTGGGGGCGACGAAGTCGGGTGAAGTGTGCGTCTTGTGAAGTGGCGATTCTCAGCGACCGATGGACCGTTGCGATGGCGAGCGGACTGCACGTGCTTCGCGACGGATTGCGCGAGCGCAGCGGGGAGATATCTCTTCGGCGTTCGGAACTTGCGGATAGTGCAGCTCAACGCTTGAGGACGGACGAGAATCGAGTCGGAGCACCGCCTATGAGTGAGAGCACATCCATCGGACCGCGTGGACCGTACTGCGAAGACTGGCGTGGCGCGCCGGAGCATCCTCGGGAGGCTGAGCGCCTCGCTGCGCTGCGCGAGACGGGGCTTGTCGGAGCCTTGCCTGATCCGCTTCAGGAGGCGGTCGTGCGGCTGGCGTCACAGATATGCGGAACGCCAATCTCTGCGGTGAGCCTTATGGACGCCGATCGTCAGTGGTTCTCGGCGATGCTCGGGCTGCCCGTGCGAGAGACTCCGCGTGAGCAGGCGTTCTGTGCGCATGCGATTCTTCAGGACGTGCCGCTCGTGGTTCCGGACGCGACGAAGGATGAGCGATTCGCGTGGAATCCGCTGGTGACTGGGGCCCCGAGCATCCGCTTCTATGCGGGAGTGCGGCTGCTTACAGCGGATCAGCTTCCGTTGGGTAGCTTGTGCGTGATTGACTCGAAGTCTCGCACGCTGAGTCCGGAGCAGATCGAAAGCCTGCGGACGCTGGCTGGGCTGGTTGCGAGCCATCTTGAGCTGCACCGGCGGAGTCACCAGTTGCAGGAGGCCGAGCGGGGGGCGCATGAGCTTGCCGATCGCTTCACGAAGATCGCTTCGCTCGTGCCAGGGATGATCTATCAGTTCCGACTTCGCCCTGACGGGACGTCGTGCTTTCCGTATGTGAGCGAGGGCATTCGCCAGCTGTACAACCTCTCGCCCGAGGAGGTTCGGGAGGACGCGTCGGCGATCTTCAAGATGATCCACCCCGATGATCTTCCGCGACTCATGGCGTCGATCGGAGAGTCTGCGAGCACGCTGACCCAGTGGGAGTGCGAGTATCGCACGTTTGCAGATGACGGCACGACGAAGTGGTGGCTTGGCCGCTCGATGCCCGAACGAGAGGCGGACGGGGGCACACTGTGGCACGGGTCTGTCACAGACATTACTACCGCCAAACAGACGCAAAGCGAACTGCGAGAGATGACGGAGCGGTTTCAGCTTGCTGCGCAGGCGGGCGGAGTGGGGACGTGGGATTGGGACATTGGCTCCGGGCGGCTCATCTGGGATGACCAGATGTACCGCGTGTATGGTCTCTCGAGGGAGGCTCGTACCGAGAGCTTTGCGAAGTGGTGTGCGTCGAAGCATCCGGAGGACAAGGCGAGATGTGATCTGGAGATCAAGCTTGCCTTGCAGGGGGAGAAGCCCTTTGACACCCAGTTTCGGATCGTTCGCCCTGATGGCGCCACACGCGTCATCCGTGCGATCGCGTCGGTTCAGCGTGACACCGCGGGGAAGCCAGTGCGGATGATTGGGACGAACTGGGACGTGACGGCAGAGACGGAGGCTGCGGAAACGCTGCGTCGGGCGCAGCGAGCGGCTGAGGCGGCACACGAGGCCCAGCACGAGATCGCAGAACGTCTGAAGAAGATCGCGTCGCGCGTTCCTGGGATGATCTATCAGTATCGTCAGCGTCCCGACGGCAGTTCGTGCTTTCCGTACGCGAGCGAAGGGATTCGCAACATCTACAACGTATCGCCCGAGGATGCTCGAGAGGATGCGTCGCCGGTGTTCGCGACGCTGCACCCCGATGATGTGCCGGGTGTTGTGGATTCGATCCGAAGGTCGCATGAGACGCTGACTGAGTGGCGGCACGAATATCGCGTGCGGCGGCCCGATGGGAGGGAGCGGTGGTTGCTCGGGAACTCGATTCCTGAGCGGGAGGCGGACGGGGGAACGCTGTGGCACGGGTCGATCACGGACATGACTGCGAAGAAGGAGTCGGAGCT
>JAIYDA010000061.1 GCA_027487735.1 Planctomycetaceae bacterium
AGCAAGCCCTTGTTCAGCTCCACGCTGCGCGGATTGTCGGCCCAAGCCTTCGACGCATCGGGCCAACCCATGGTGGAGAGAGGCCAGAGGGCGGAGGAGAACCAGGTGTCGAGGACGTCTTCGTCTTGCGCTACTCGCTCGATCTCGCCCTGCATCGCCTCTTGGATAATCCTGAGCTTGTCTTCAGCATCCTTTGCGTTCGATGCAACACTAAATCGCTCACCGAGCGCTTGTCCCCTTTGGATGACTTCGCGATCGTCCGGCTGATACTGCCTCGCATGAATCACTGGCCCATCCGGCGGCAACACAAACTCACCCGGAAAGCGATGGTCCAGTTGCTGCATGATCCTGTCGATCCGCGCCTTTCGCAGCGGAATCGTCGTTGTCTCCCCCTGCGGATTGTCGTAAGAGTTCTCTAGGTAGATATTCCACACCGGAATCCTGTGCCCCCACCACAACTGCCGACTAATGCACCAATCCCGAATCCCGTTGTGCCAATCCTCATACGTCTTCGAATACCGCTCCGGAAAGAACTCCATCGTCACATCCGTGTTGCCTTCCCCCTGTGCTTTGTACCCTGTGCCCAGTGCCTTCTTCAAGGCCCTGTTCGCCCCCTGGGCCATCCTCGGGTCCGTCACCCGCACATACCACTGATCACTCAAATACGGCTCCACCACCGCCTTGCTCCGATCGCTGTGCTTCACGCTATGCCGATGCGGCTTGCTCTCCTCAAACAGCCCGCGCGCCTTGAACTCCTCCACCACCTTCTTGCGCGCCTCGGCCATCTTCAGGCCCACAAACACGCTCGCCTCGCGCACGTCGGTCAAGCCGTGCTTGTCGCTCACCTTGCCATCGGGCGACATCATGTTCACCATGGGCAGGCTGTGCCTTTGCCCAATCTCATAGTCGTTGGGGTCGTGCGCGGGAGTCACTTTCAAAAACCCCGTCGCCATCTTCGCCTTCGGGTCGTTCTTTTCTTCCTCGCTCCGCGCATACCGCTCGGGCAGCACCACGTAGGGATCAGTAATGATCGGAATCACCCGGCCCAGCAGAGGCAGCTGGGCATGCAGCCCCGCGAGCGAAGCCGCTCGCAGATCCGCCGGGTTCAAAGCCACAGCCGTATCGCCCAGATACGTCTCTGGGCGCGTCGTCGCCACCGTCACCCACGCCTGTGCGTTCGCGTCGTGCTCGCTCGCCCCGGGATAGCCGCGCTTCGCGAGTTCGCCCCACGTAACGCCCTCCGCCTCTTCCCCTTGTGCCTTGTGCCCAGTGCCTAGTGCCTTCTTCACCACCGGATACCGCAAGTAGTAAAACGCCCCGTCAATCTCCTCGTCATAGCACTCGTCATCCGCCACCGCCGTCTGCAGCGCGGGGTCCCAGTTCACGAGGCGCTTCCCGCGAAAAATCAGCCCATCGCGAAAGAGCCGAAAGAACGCCTCGCGCACCGCCGCCGCGCACTGCTCATCCATCGTGAACCGCTGCCGGCTCCAATCACAGCTGCACGCCATCGCCTGCAACTGCCCCGTAATCACCTTCTCGTACTCGTCCTTAAACGCCTGAATCCTCTCGACAAACGCCTCACGCGTGAAGTCGGTCTTTCGCTTCTTCTCCTCCTTCATCACGCGCTTCTCCACCACCGCCTGCGTCGCAATCCCCGCGTGGTCCGTCCCAGGCATCCACAGCGTCTCATACCCCATCATCCGATGCATCCGCACCAGCGCGTCCTGCAGCGTGTTGTTCAGCGCGTGCCCAAGGTGCAGCGCAGCCGTCACGTTCGGGGGCGGAATCAGCACGCTGAACGGCTGCCGCTCGCCGCGCAGCACGCGCCCCGGCTGCGCCTCAAACGCGCGGGCGTCCATCCACAGCTTCCACACCTTCCCCTCGTGCTCGCTGGGCTTGTATGCCTTTGCCAGCTCCACGCCGCCCGTTGCGCCACCACCGATTTGCTCTGCACTCGACATATCCCACGATAGGATCATGCCTATGCACTGTGCACGCTGCACCCCAACCAACCCCAACCGCCAACCCCACAGGCGACGCGCCAAAGTGCCCGTCAAGGCACTCCTCCTGCTCGTCCCGCTCGTGCTGTTTTCAGCCATCACCTTCGCCATCATCCGCGCCGCCCGCGGTCCTGCACCCACGCCCTTGCCCCCGCCCGTCGTCACGCCTCGCCTCATTCCTGCCCCCACTCCCAACCCAACTCCCAACCCAACTCCCAACCCAGCCCAGGGCACCACCCCCACCCCACCTGCCAACGAGAAGCTCGACGAAACCCTGAACGCCGTCCTTCGCCTGAAAACCGACCGCGAGTGGGGCCAAGCAAAGGCCGTGCTCGACGAAGCCCTGCTCGCCTGGCCCAGCGAGCAGCAACTGCACGTGCAGCTTGCCGAGGTCGCCATCGCCCAGCAGCGCGCTGCGGATGCCCACGCCAGCTACGAGCGCGCCCTCGCCATTGGCCCGCGCACCTTCGAGATCGAGTTCGCTGCAGGCTCTGCAGCCAGCGCCGCAGACAAGCTCGATCGCGCCCTCGAACACTTTGCCGCCGCACAAGCCGCAAAGCCCAGCGACCATCTCGCGCCCCTGTTCCTCGCGCAGGTGCAAGTCAAGCTCGGGCAGCTTGCCGAAGCCAAGAAGAACCTGCTGCTCTCTGCCACGCTGCAGCCCGATGTCGCCATCACCTGGGGCACGCTCGCCGAGATCGCGCTGCGCGAGAACGTCGTTTCGCTCGCCATCCAGCACGCCCGCCGCGCCCGCGACCTCGAGCCGCAGAGCCCGCTCTGGCGCCTGCTCGAGGCCCGCGCCCTGAAGCGCGACAACAAGCCCAGCCAGGCCCTTGCGCTCTTTGAAGGCATGGACCCCGCCGACCTGCTCGACCCGCCCATCATCCAGCTGCTCTCCGAGTGCTACGGCCTTGCGGGCCGCCCGCAAGATGCCGCGCTGATGTTTGAGAAGCTCGTTGCCGCCGACACCACGCGAGGCGACCTGACCCTGCAAACCGCGCAGTGGCACGAGCGCGCCAAGAACATCCCCAAGGCCATCGAGTGGTCGCAGCGTGCGATGTTCCTGCAAGTGGAAGGTGCGCAAGCGATGTACGAGCGCCTCACCAAGTCTCTCCCCACCCCGCCGCGCGGACCCTGAATCACGCTGTTCTCTCGCCTGCCCCGCCCGCTGCAAGCATGCCCCTCTCCCCTCTCCCAACTCTTCCACCGCTCCACGCCCTTCCCGCTCCGCAGCGAGGCCTCGCCCTGCGTTCCCTCGCACCAATCGCTGCCGCGCACGAACCCGCCCTCTGGCTTCGCGCCGCCCTCGCCCACGCCCACAACCTTGGCGCAACCTGCATCACGCTCGACTGCACGCAGCCAGGCTTTCGCCCGCGCGAGCTCGATGGCTCGGCCCGCCGTGAGCTTTCCGTGCTGTTTCGTCGCTGCAACCTCGCCCTCGCAGGCCTCGACTGCTTCGTCCCCACCTCGCACCTGCAAGACGCAAGCCCCAATCAAGCCCGGGCCATCCACGCCCTCACGAGCGCGGTCGAGCTGCTGCGCGACCTGCTGGGCTCCACGTCCGCAGCCCAAGGCAGCCCAAGCACCAGCGCATCACACACGCCCTTCGTCGCCGCTGCCTTCCCCACCGCGCTGAGTGCCGACGTCCTCGCCCACCTGGGCTCCACAGCCGCCGCCCAAGGCCTCGCCTTCGCCGACACCGCTTCGCCCACCTGCTTCCCTCCCGACCCGCACCTGCACGCAGCCTTCGAAGTCGCCCGCTTCGCCCACCACCCGCTCGCAGCTGCGCAAGCATCGCTGCTCGCCCTCTCCCCACTCTCCCACGTGCGCCTGCCCGCAGCAATGCTCGCCCCTTCCGCGCACGCCCACACCGAGCTCGATCTCACAACCCTCCTCGCGCTCCTCTCGCTCAAACCCCAAACCGTGCCCCTGCTCCTCGATGCACCGGGCACCGCGACCTCCGCACCCCGCAACTGAGCAAGCCCGCACCCATCGCCACTCCCTCCGAGCTCACCCGCGAATGCCCGATCCCGACCCTACGCTCGCCTCATGTTCGTCGACCATGCCTCCATCATCATCCGTGCCGGCAACGGCGGGCACGGCGCTGTCTCCTTCCGCCGAATGAAGTATGAACCCAAGGGCGGGCCCGACGGCGGCAACGGTGGCGACGGCGGCGACGTCATCCTGCAAGCCGAGAGCGGCATGACCACGCTCTACGACTTCAAGTTTCAGCGCACCTGGGCCGCAGAAGACGGCGAAAAGGGCGGTCGCAAGCAGTGCTCGGGCCTGCGCGGCAAAGACCTCGTGCTGCGCCTCCCCCCGGGCACCATGCTCTTCGACGAAGCCACCGGCGCGCTCGTGCACGACCTGCAACCGGGCGAAAAGCTCATCATCGCCAAGGGCGGGCGAGGCGGCTTCGGCAACGAGCACTTCAAGCGATCCGACTATCAGAGCCCCAAGATGAGTGAAGCAGGCCACGAGGGCCAGCAGCTCGCCGTGCGGCTCGAGCTGAAAGTCATCGCCGAAGTCGGGCTCGTGGGCCTGCCCAACGCGGGCAAAAGCACGCTGCTCGCAAGCCTCACGAAAGCCACGCCCAAGATCGCGAACTATCCCTTCACCACGCTCGCCCCGCAGCTGGGCGTCTGCGAAGTCGATGGCAAGCGCCGCCTCGTTCTCGCCGACATCCCAGGCCTCATCGAGGGCGCAAGCGACGGCGCAGGCCTGGGCCACGACTTTCTCAAGCACATCGAGCGCACCAAAACCATCGTGCACATGCTCGACTGCCTGCCCGACAACGGACTCTCCCCCGCAAAGAACTACGAGACCATCCGCGCCGAGCTCGCCGCCTTCAGCCAAAGAATCGCCGACAAGCCCGAGCTCGTCGTCCTCACCAAGCTCGACCTGCTCGAGACCCCGCAGCTGCGCGAAGCCGCCCTCAAGCAGGTCGCGCGCGACCTGGGCCTGCGCCTCGGCAAGGACCTCATCGGCATCAGCAGCGCCACCCGCGAAGGCCTGAAGGACCTCATGGAAAGGCTCTGGAAGTTCGTCCACCCAGCGGGCAACACGAACGCCAACATCGGCACGATGTACGACGACTCCACCCCCGTCGCCCAGCGTAACTGGAAACCACTCGTCGACAAAAACGCGCCGCTCCCAGTCAAGGTGCCCCAGGCCCACGTGCAGCCCGTGCAAAGCCCCGTCCGCGGCAACGCCGACGGCAAGCGCCTCCACCCCGCCACCCCCATCATCGTGACCGAGCCCGCCCCCACCCCAGCGCCAACCCGCAAGAAGAAGCCCGCAACAGCCAAAGCGAAGGCGAGCACGCGCAGCAAAAAGCCAGCACCCAAGCCGGCAAGCCGCACGACAAGCAAGCCAGCGAAGAAGGCAGCGAAGCAAGTCGCAAAGAAGCCCGCAGCAAAGCCCGCAACCAAGCCTGCTGCGAAGCCCGCAAAGCCCGCCAAAAGGGCCTCGAAGAAAACCAAAGCCACCCGCTCCTGAAGCCCCCCGCTCCAACCAGCGATCGAGCCCCCGCCCGCGATCACCCTCGCGCCCCGCATCGCGCGCCCTCTATCCCTTCTTCCCTCCATCCCTCCCTTCCTCACCCCTGCACCTGCATCATCACCTCTTCATAAGGCTGCACCACCACAAACCCTTCGCCGCTCTGCGCCGTGAACTGCATCTGAAAGCTCTCCCCGCTGCCGCGCCCCAAGAACGTGCGCACGCTCACATCCGTCTTGAACTCCGGGCTCAGGTTGCCGCTCCACAGCACCGTCGCCTGCGGATCGGTAAACACAGGCACTCCAGGCCGCACCCGCAGCACCAGCGGCGCGCCATGCGTCCCAATCACCAGCATCCCGCGCCCGCCCACGCGCACGCTGAACAACCCGCCGCTCGCAATCGCCGACAGCTTCCGCTGCATCGTGATCTCTTTGGTCAGCGTCGCTTCCATCACGATCAGGTCGTTGCCATTGACAAACACGCTCTCCCCCTGCAACTGCAGAATCGTCAGCCGCTTGCCGCCATCCGCCACATACAGCTTGCCCTGACCCTCCGCCTTCGATAGGCTCGCCCCCTCGCCGCTCACAGCCTTCTTCAGCAGGTTCCCCAGCCCCTGCTCCAGCATCCCCTCGCGCGTAAAGCGAATGCTGCCCGAGTAGGCCACCATCGCCCCCACCTTCATCCACACCATCGTGGGCGTGGTCGCAGCGCCGGCCCCCGGCCCCGCACCCGCAGGCATCCCCAGGTTCACCTCCAGCACGCGCTCGCTCTCCAGCTCAAACAGCCCGGCGTGCTGCGTCTTCTCACTGTGCTGCTGAACAAAGTCCGCGAGTGAAGTCTTCATGACAATCACCGTAGGCAATCCCCCACCCCACGCAACCCCCGACGCCCTCACCCCCTGAACCCATTACCCTTTGCGACCCCGCCACTTTGCCACTCCGCCACTCCAGCCCCCTCACTCCACATCATCAATCGCATCATTCCGCAGCGTGAGAATATCGCGAAGCTGATCCGTGCTCAGCTCGCTCAGCCACGCCTCGCCCGCACCGATGATGTTCTCCGCAAGCTCGCTCTTGCTCTCAATCATCTGATCGATGCGCTCCTCCAGCGTGCCGCGCACCACAAACTTGTGCACCTGCACCGTCCGCGTCTGCCCGATGCGATACGCCCGGTCCGTCGCCTGGTTCTCCACCGCGGGGTTCCACCACCGATCAAAGTGAAACACGTGCGTCGCCGCCGTGAGGTTCAGGCCCACGCCGCCCGCCCGCAGGCTCAGCAGCAGCACAGGCACCGTGCCATCCGCACGCTGAAACCGCTCCACCATCGCCGTGCGCTGCGTCTGCGTCGTGCCACCATGAATGAACAGCACGTCCCGCTCAAACCGCCGCCGAATCAGCGTCTCGAGAATGTGCCCCATCTGCCGGAACTGCGTGAAGATCAGGCTCTGGTCCCCCTCACCAATCACCTCGTCCAGCATCTCCAGCAGCCGCACGCACTTGCCGCTCCGGCTCGCATCAGGCACGCGGGGCCCGCTCGCCTCCCAGTCCTTCAGCACCTGGCTCGGGTGATTGCAGATCTGCTTCAGCCGCACCAGCGCGCTCAGCACCAGCCCGCGCCGCTGCATCCCCTCGGCGCTGTCCACCTCGCTCAGCATGCGCTTCACACACGCCTCATACAAGCTCGCCTGCTCCGCCGTGAGATACCCAAACTCCCGGCTCTCCAGCTTCGCAGGCAAGTCCGCCACCACCGTCGGGTCGCTCTTCAGCCGGCGCAGCACAAAGGGCCGCACCAATCCGCGAAGCTGCTCCCCGCGCTGCTTGTCCTTGTAGCGCTCGATGGGCAACGCAAACCGCGTCCGAAACCCGCTGCTCCCCCCCAAGTACCCGGGGTTCAAAAAGTCCATGATCGACCACAGCTCGCTCAGGCGATTCTCAACGGGCGTGCCCGTGAGCGCCACCCGCCGCTGCGCCTGGAGCGCCCGCACCGCCTGGCTCTGCTTGCTCGCCGGGTTCTTGATGTACTGCGCCTCATCGAGCACGATGCGACCCCACTCCACCATCCCCAGCGTCTCGCGATCGCGGTGCGCCAGCGCATACGTCGTGATCACCAGGTCGCTCGCGTTCGCCTTCTCAAGAAACGCCGCCCCCTGGCTCCGCTCCACGCCATGATGCACCAGCACGCGCAGGTGCGGGCAGAATCGCCTCGTCTCATGCACCCAGTTGCCCACCACGCTCATGGGCACCATGAGCAGCGTCGGTCGCACCAGCCCCTGCGCCGCCGCGTGCGCCGCCTCGTCCGCCGCATCGGCGTTGTCGTCCTGCCGCTCATACGCCAGCATCGCCAGCAGCTGCACCGTCTTACCCAGACCCATGTCGTCCGCAAGGCAAATCCCAAAGCCCAAGCGCTCCTGGAACATCATCCAGCTCACGCCCCGCGCCTGATAAGGCCGCAGCGTCCCCTTGAACAGCTTGGGCGGCTCCAGCAGCTTCATCTGGATGCTCGCCACCTCGCTGTTCAGGAACCCCGCCAGCCATCCCTGCGCCTCCAGCCCCACCACCTGAATGCCCGTGTCCTTCGGGTCGCTCGCATACGCAAGCCGCATCGCGTCCGTCAGGCTGATCTTCCCGCCCGGGTTCTCGCGAATGAACTTGATCGCCGCGTGCACATCCTCGGGCCGAATCTCCACCCACCGCCCATTCACGCGCACCAAGGGCGTGCGCTTCGCCGCCAGCTGCTCAAACTCCTGCATCGTCAGCGTGGTATCGCCCACGCTGATCTCCCACTTGTAGTTCACCAGCTGCGCCAGCCCCAGCTGCGCTTTGCCCGCGCTGCTCAGCCCCGCACCCGCAGCCCCCGGCGCACCCTCTTGCTCGCCCTCGATCTTCAGCTTCGCGCCAATCCGCGCCGCAGGGCTGTCCCACCATGCCGGGGCATCCACGCCAAACCCCTGCTCCAGCATCACCGGGCGCACCTCGCGCAAAAACTCATACGCCTGCTTCGTGCTCAGCACCAGCCCCTTGGGCTTGTTGTCCGTCAGCGACTCTTCCAGCCTGCGGTACATCCGGCTCGCCCGCCCAAGCTCCTGCAGCAGCAGCTCCTGAGGCCCCTCAATCCGCCGCCCCATGATCGTCGCGCTCTCGCTCCGCAGCAGCCAGATGTCCTCCGCATCCAGCACCACCAGCGGGCTGTCCACCGCCTGCAAGTGAAAGCTCAGCTTCCACGCCGGCGCATCGGGCAGCGGCGCAGCATCCGGAGCCATCCCCAGCACATCAGGCTCAGCAAGCCGCAGCAGCAGCCGCCACGTGCTGCTCGTCCCGCGCTCTTCCAGCGTGCCCACCCATCCGCGCACGCGCCGCGTCAGGTCCTGCCGCATGGGCAGCGTCGCCTGAACCTCTGCCCCTTCTCCAAGCAGCCCAGCAAGCCACGCCACCTGCGCGTCCTTCGTTGCGTCCTTGCCCGCAATCGTCGTCTCAAACCCATCCTGCCGCAGCGCGCGACGGCAGACGCTGTCCACCGCGCTCGTCACGAAAGCATCCGTGAGGCTCCACGCGTCGTGCTCGTGCCCATCCACCGCGCACCGCGCCTCGGGCGGGCACGCACCCACCAGCAGCGCCACCTTCGTCGCCATCGCATCATCCGCGAGCCAGGGCTTCCACGCCGCCCGCAGCTCGCCACTCGGATACTGCATCAGCAGCGGCACAAACCGCTGCTGCGCCACCACGTGCAGCGCAAACCGCGACGCCAGCGCCCAGTACTCCACGCCCTCGCTCAGCACCACCCCCGCCGCCGCAAGCTCCGCAGGCTCCGCCTCGCTCAGCCGCTCCAGCAGAGCCATCGCTGCCCCCGCCTCGAGCGACAGCGCAGGCACCGTCGCGAGCGTCAGCGTCGCCGCTGGCCCGGGCACAGCTGCCGCAGCAGCCGCCGCCGCGAGCTCACCAGCCGCAGCCGCTGTCGCTTCCTCAGCAATCGCCGCCGCCATCGCCTCTTGCACCGCGCGCTCGTCGGGTGGCTCAAAGTCCACGTCCACATCGCTGCCAGCGAGCCCGCCCGCATCGCCAGCAACCTGCCCCCCAGCCAAGCCCGCACCCACTCCAGCCCCAACGCCCGCGCCCACCCCCGCGCCCTTCCCAGCCCCCCGGCTCGCGCTCATGAGTTGCACGCGCTCGAGCAGTGGGCTCGCGAGTGCTCGCCCCTCCACCCCTGGCACGCGCAGCGTCAGCTCGCGCTCCGCCGCCTCATCTGCTGCACCCCCGACTCCACCAACCACGCGCGCAATCGCCTCACGCAGCGCACCGGCCGAAACCGCGAACGGATGCCGCCCCTGTGCTTCACTCCCCCCAGACACGCCCTCCCCGCGCGCACCCTCGCCCCACACATGCACACTCGCCTCAGCAAACACCGCGTGCAAAACAATCACGTGCGCATCCTTCTCAGTCCATGATTCCGCCCCATCCACCACCCCCAACTGCCTAGTGCCGACTGCCTAGTGCCTTCTTCCGCAATGAGAGCGCTGGGACTCGAACCCAGGACCAACGGATTAAAAGTCCGATGCTCTACCAACTGAGCTACGCTCTCAAAAACCACACCCGCCCCCGCTGCTTTCGCCACCGGGACAGGCCACGATTCTACGCGACACACCACAAGAATGAAAGCAGCGCCCAAGCTCCCCCGCGGCTTCTCTTCCCGCTCCCCGCTCCCCTCCTCAATACCGCACCGCCGAGTGCACGCTCCCAAACCGCCCCACCCGCCTCTGCCCGCCCAGCACAGGCAGCTCAATCAGCACGCTCATCCCGACGATCGTCACCTTCGCCGTCTCCTGCACCAGCCGGCAGCATGCCTCCAGCGTCCCACCCGTCGCGAGCAGATCGTCCACCATCAGCACGCGCTGTCCGTCCTTGAGCGCATCCGCGTGCATCTCCAGCCGGTCCGTGCCATACTCCAGCTCATACTGCACCCCCCGCACATCCCGAGGCAGCTTCCCCGCCTTCCGCACCGGGATAAACCCCGCGCTCAGGCTCTGCGCCACCGCAATCCCAAAGATAAACCCCCGGCTTTCAGCCCCCACCACCACGTCCACGCCCATCCCCCGAAACGGATTCGCCATGAGTTCCACCGCGAGCGCAAGCCCACGCGGATCCGCCAGCAAAGGCGTGAAATCCTTGAACACCACCCCAGGCTTCGGAAAGTTCGGCACGTCGAGAATGAGCTGCTTGAGAGTGTCCATAGGCAGCGGCCAGTGTACGGCTGCCAATCGCCCTCAAAACACAATCTTCGCAAGCACCGCAAACGCCGCTGCCGCCTCCGCGTCATCCTCAAGCAGCACGGTCCCGCCCGCATCCAGCAGCTCATACTCCTGCCCCACCACCATCCCCGCCAGCGCGGTCAGCTCAATCGTCTGCGTCGCCTTCCACGTGATGCTCGCCACAATCGGCAGCGCCTGGTGCCGCCCCACGCCACCCGGCGCGGTCCCCTCGTCATCCAACCGAGCCGCGATGCTGCGGAACCCCACGCTCACGCCCGCCGTCCACGCCTCATCGATCGCATAAAACACCGACACGCCAGGCCCCGTCGGTCCCGTGCCCGCCCCGCTCGTCACGCTCACGCGCTCGCTCGCCTGCCACCGAATAAACGGCGCGGGAATCACCCGCGCGTCATCCTCCAGCCGCGTCGACACAAACGCCCCGCCACCCACCACAAGCTCAGGCGAAAACGCGTACGTCACCGCACCAAACCCGCCAAAGGTCAGCGTGTCGCCAAAGTCGGCCCCCGCCTCAAAGTTCGACTCCACGCCCGCCCCCACGATGAACCCCCACCGCTCATCAATCGGCGCGCGATACGCCACGCTCACATCCACTCCATACAGCGTGTCCCACGGCGCATCCGCGCTCGGCGGCGGCACCTGCGGCGGCAAAAACGCCCCGCTCGAAAAGTCATAGCTCGCAACCTGCGACCCCGCGATAAACGTCACCACCCGCGCATCGCCCGGGTTCGTCCCACCCACCGGAAAGCTCATGTTCAGCTCAGCCCGCCCAAACGTCGCCGAGACATCGCCGCCGCTCTGGTCAAAGTCGGAGCTCAGCAGCGTCAGCCCCCAAAGCTCAAGCGTCGCGCTGGGCTCAAGGCCCCCCCCGCGTCGCGAGTCGTCAGAAGCACGGCCAAGCTCAGCCACCGCGTCGCCACTTTGCTGGCCACTTTGCTGGCCACTTTGCTGAGCAGCCTGCTGGCCTTCCTGCTGGCCTTCCTGCTGGCTTCCGTCGCTTCCCTCCGCCCACGCCGCGCCCCCCGCGCCCAGCGCAAGCAGCAGCACAGGCACTCGGACCACCGAACGGCAAGCAAGCGTGTTCATGAAAAGTGGAGTGAATCGGACTCGAACCGACAACCCCTAGCTTGCAAAGCTAGTGCTCTACCAATTGAGCTATCACCCCAGTGCCGCCGAGCATGCCCGGCGCGTGAGGGCCGAAATATAGGCGCACACAGCCCCGCCGACGCCCTCCCACTACCCGTGCCGCACGCCCCACGGAAACCCAACGCCCCCCACCACCACGCTGTCCCACGCCCGCCTGTCCTCATCGGGCTTTGCCGGGTTATACGCGTGCGTCACATAGTAAAACAGCCCCGCACGCTCATCCCCCACCGTCGCGGCCCCGTGCCACAGCGTGGGCGGAATGATCATCACCCCAGGCTTCTGCCGACCCGTGATCGCCAGCCACGCCGTGTTGTCGCTCTCGCGAAAACACCCAAACTTCACGTGCCCCTCCAGGCACATCCAAAAGTCCGTCTGCAACTGGTGTCGGTGCCACGCCTTGATCACCCCAGGGTACTGCACGCTGTAGTTCACCTGCCCCTGCGCCGTCATCACACCCTGCATCTGGTTCATGATGCTGTACCCACGATCATCCGTGAAGTGCACGCTCGGCACAAACACAGGCTCGCTGTGCGCCTTCGCATGCTCCCACGCAGAGACGAGGTCGGTGTTGGTCCAGGCTTTCGGAGAGAGTGTTTTCATGGTCGGGTTCTCATCGCCTTGCTCGCAGCTCCACGCGGCAGCACATCAAACGCCTTGCCACGTGCGGATCGGTAGATCAAAAACTCAGAATCGAGCGTGAGCACGAGCGACACACGCTCTCCCTCTGCCACATGCCTCTATCGAGCAGCACAGGCGGAGCGCTCAAACACCCGCTCCATGTATTTGCGATGGTCGCACAGCATGCTCAGGTTGGGCGGCGCATCCTCGATGATGCCGATCAGCCCAGCCTCCACGAACGAATCCCACAGCGAGTGCGCAGGCTTCTTCGCAGTCGCCTTCGCCATACCCAAACCTTATCCCACCCCCCCCCCCCCCCCCCCCCCCCCACAAAAAACCCACCCCCCCCCCCCCCC
>JAIYDA010000135.1 GCA_027487735.1 Planctomycetaceae bacterium
CCCGTGAACGTGTAGAGGAAGAACTTGATGCCAGCCCGCTTGCGGTTGGTGCTGCCAAACAGGCTGATGAGAATGAACATCGGCACGAGTGTGAACTCGAAGCATACATAGAACAGCACGATGTCCCGGGCTGCGAACACACCCACCATCGCTGCTTGCAGCACCAGCAGCCAGCCATAGAACGTGCGTTGACGCTCGGTGATCGCCGTCGTGCTGCACAGCACGCACAGGGGGCCAAGCAACGCCGTGAGCAGAATCAGCAGCAGCGAGATGCCATCCACCCCCACGCCCAGCGTGATGCCCAGCTGCGGCAAGAACTGAGCAGTCGCCCCGAGCTGATAGCTCGCGGCGTTGGCATAATCAAACTGCCCCGCAAGCACGATCGCGAGCACAAGGTTCGCGAGCGTGCCGAAGAGCGCGACAAGCCGGGCGTTGGACGCTGGCAAAGCCGCCACCGCTGCGGCGGCAACCAGCGGAGCCAGGATGAGTGCGTATATCAGCATGGGAAGGTCATGGGAAGGGGTCAGTCGCTACACAACACGGAAGACGCCAGCAAACGAGACGCAGAGGCAAGAAGCACAAGCCAGAAGCACGCGCCCGGCGCACCAGCACGCCACTAGAACGCCAACGCCGCGATGAGCACCAGCAGCACCGCAAGCCCGCCCGCCATGCCCAAGGCATAGCCGTGCATCTCGCCGCTCTGCAGGGGTCGCAGGTTTTTGCCCGCCCACCGCGGCAACGCGCCGAAGAGGTTGACAAGCCCGTCGACCAGGTACTGATCGATGACGTGGAAGATGTGACCAAGCACCCACAAGGGCTGGACGATGATCGCGTTGTAGATCTCGTCCACGTAATACTTGTTGCGTGCCGCACGCGTGAGCGGGCCCCAGGCATTCGCGATGCTGTCGGCACGCGGCGCGATCGCCGCCGCCATGCGGTTGCCGATGAACAGGCCCTGCCACCCCTTGGGCCCGTGCAGCCACGCCGCGAGCAGGATGCCAAAGAAGCCCACGCCCGCGCTCACGTAGTACATCGCCTTGTGCGGATCCAAACCCAGGAACGTGCCGTGCGCGTGCTCGCCGCCCGCGCTGCCATGGTGGTGGCCGCTGGCAAGCGCCGCAGGCACCACCGCGCTGCTGTTGGTCGTCATCGTGGGCACCCACCCGCCCGCAAGCCCGGGCTTGCCAAACTGCGACAGATAGAGCAGCGCCGCCAGGATCGACAGCGTCATGCAGATGCCGATCGCGAGCTTCATCGCAAAGCCCGGCGGATGCGGATCAAACTCTTCGGTTGTTGGGTCAAAGTCGACGCGCGTGCTCAGCCGGCGCTCGGCGACCGAGCCGGGAGCATGCCCATGGCCATGCCCGTGATCGTGGCCATGCCCATGACCGTGCCCATGGCCGTGCCCATGGCCATGTCCATGACCGTGCTGCTTGTGGAACTCTTCCAAGCTCACACCCTTGGGGTGCCTGCCCAGCTCAACCAGTTCCGCATCATCACCCGGCACAAACTCCTTGGGCCCAAGATACACGCGGAAGAACGTGCGGAATGTGTAGTACGCCGTCATGCCCGCCGTGATGAGCAGCAGCCACGCGATGACCTGGCTCCCGGCAATCTGCCCGCCAGGCCTCGCGAAGGCCTCGGCAAGAATCATGTCCTTGCTGAAGTAGCCAGCGGTGAACGGCACACCGCTCAGGTTCACGCTGCCCACCAGCATCGCGAGCGCCACGAGCCCAAAGCCCTTCATCCACGCGACGCCACTCAGGCGGCGAAGATCGAGCTGGCCACCAAACCCGTGCATCACGGCGCCCACACCCAGGAAGAGCGTCGCCTTGAAGAACGCGTGCGTAAACGTGTGGAAGGCCGCGCCCTCGGGCGTCAGCACTCCCAGGCCCGCAAACATGAACCCAAGCTGGCTGATGGTGCTGTAGCCCATCACGCGCTTGATGTCGAAGATCGCCATTTCAATCGTCGCTGCCCACAACGCCGTGATCGTGCCCACCCAAGCGACGACGCTCAGCGCCACCAGGTGCGGGTCGGCCGTAAAGAGCGGATACATGCGGGCGATGAGGAACACGCCAGCGGTCACCATCGTCGCCGCGTGGATGAGCGCGCTCACGGGCGTAGGGCCTTCCATCGCGTCGGGCAACCACACATAGAAGAACAGCTGCGCACTCTTGCCAAACGCGCCCGCCGCGATGAGCAGCGGAATCACGATGCTCACCCAGCTCTCGCCGATGGGCTGCCCCGCCGCGTCCACGCCCGCCGCGATCATTGCGAACAGCTTGCTGTACTCCACGGTGCCAAAGGCCACGTAGGTGCTGAAGATCGCCATCAGCAGCCCAAGGTCGCCGATGCGGTTCACGATGAAGGCCTTCTTCGCCGCCGCCACCGCCGGGGGCTTCTTATAGAAGTACCCAATCAGCAGATACGAGCACAGGCCCACGCCCTCCCACCCCAGGAACATCAGCACCAGGTTGTCGGCCATCACCAGGCACGACATGCTGAACACAAACAGGCTGAAGGCCGCGAAAAATCGGCAGTACCCCAGCCCCACGTCGTGGCTCATGTACTCGCTCGCATAGAGCGCAATCAGCGTTGCAAGCCCGGTCACAAACAGCATCCACAGAATCGTCAGCCCGTCGATGTGGAACGCGAAGTTCGCGACAAACTGCTGCCCGGCACTGCCCGCCGTGAACTGCAACCAGTCAAACAAATGCACATGCAGCGGAGCCCCGCTGCCCTGCAGAAAGTGCGTGACAAACAGCCACATCGTGATCGCAAAGCTCGTCGCGAGCCCGCCGATGGTCAAATATGCCGGAGCCTTGCTCGCAACCCCAAAGGCCGCGCACAGCCCATTCACCAGAAACATCGCGAACGGAATCAGCGCAATCGCCGCAAGCCACGCCGGCGCCGCCTCGACGACGCCCGCACCAACTATGCCAGCCTGTGCGGTCGCTGCGGCATGCCCCGCGCCCTCCGCAGCCAGCGCGGGCGATGCACCCGCCAGCGTTGCAAAGCCCACCGCGAGCGCGACGGGCAAGATGTTCATCACATGCTTCTTCACGCAAAACTCCTGCAAGGAGTGAAAGAACCTGCACCGTTGCCTGCCGACGACGCCCATCCCCCCACCGCCCGCTCCATCCCCGCCGCCGCCGAAACCTTCCCTACCCCTCCAGTTCCTGCCAGTCCTCCGCATTCAGCGATTCCTTGCGGCGATACAGCAGCACGACCAGCGCGAGGGCCATCGCCGCCTCCGCCGCTGCCACCGTGAGCACAAACACCACAAAGCTCTGTCCGCTCATGTCGAGGTGATAGCGCCCGAAAGCAATGAGCGCGATGCCCGCCGCCTGAAACATCAGCTCGGTGCAAAGGAACATGATGATGAGGTTGCGCCGCGTGAGAAACCCGATGAGCCCGATGGTGAACATCAGCCCGCTGACCACCACGTAGTGCGCCAGCGTCACCTGGCTCATCATCTCCGGAAAGTTCGCTTGGGCGATCGTCAAGGTCCCGCTCATGCCGCACCTCCAGACATTGGCCCGCTGCTGCCGGGCTGCTGCACAGGCTCCACCGTCGACTGCATCACCGGGTCGCGGCTCTCGACGCTCTGCGCGAGCGCCGTCACCTGACGCATCTTCGCTTCGTCATCCAGCTGCACCTGCTTGCGGCTCAGCACCACAGCACCCAGCATCGCCATCAGCAGGATCACGCCCGCGATCTCGATCGTGCCCGGGTGGTCGCGCAGCAGGTTGAATCCCAGCTGCTCGTTGTTCGTCACGGTCAGTTGCTCGGGCCACGCGTTCGTCTTCAGCACCTCGCCCGTCGTGCCGTCCGCCTTCAGCGTCACCAGCTCGCCCGTGCTCTTGCGCAGCTCGCGAAGCGTGCCGTCCGCAGCCTTGATCTCCACCATCCCCGCGCCGCCATCCACCCGGCTGATCGTGTCGCCCGCCTGCATCAGCTTCTCCGCAGTCAGCACCCGTTCCACCTTCCGCGGCATCACCTCCAGCAGCACCTCGGGCGTCGCCCCCGTGCGGCTGGGCGAAAGCTGCGGAATGCCCCGGAAGACCATCAGCGTCATGGCACCCAGCAGCACAAACCCCACCACCGTCGCCGCGATGGGCTCGCGTGCGTTCGTGTCATACTCCGCCAGCACGTCCTCCTGCCCCTCTTCCGGAGCCTGCGTGGCCAGCATGATGACGAAGAGATACGTGATGAGAATCGCGCCCGCATACACGATGATCAGGGCAAACGCCATGAACTCCGCGCTCAGAATCAGGAACAGCCCCCCCGTCGCGATCACCGTCAGAATGAAGTAGAGCGCGCTGTACACAGGCCTTGGGTGCGTAATCACCCGCAGAGCCGCCCCAAGCGCAATCGCGGCGAAGATATAGAAGTAGACGTTGGGCAGGCGATCGATGCCAGCCTTGAGGCCCAGCGCCAACATCAGCAGCCCGCCCGCAAGCCCCCCCACCACAACGCCCAGCAGTTGGGGCGTCTTGCCACCCCGAGGCAGCGAGAGCGCCACGCCCACGGCGCCGAGCACCAGCAGGCTAAAAAACGCGACAGGATTGATGATCTGGTCCACGCGCGATGGTCCCTCGTGCGAGCAAGCCGCAATGCACCGCGCTCCGTCCTCGGGCATGACAACACCCGAACACGCTCGCAGCGTTCGCAACTCGCTAGGGCGGCAGGGTAGATACCACGGGGGGTTGGTTCCACTGAGCTTCTTTGCGCTCTTGGTCAACTGCGCCCGTGCCGCAGCGCCCCAACCCGCCGCCTCTCCGCACGCGCCCCACCGCGCCGGCTCACGCGTCGCGCGCCGCAGGTGCTTCCAAAAAGTTCTTCAGCAGCCTGGGCCCCTCGAGCGTCAAAAAACTCTCCGGGTGAAACTGCACGCCCTCGAGCGCCGCCTTCCCGCTGTCCGCCCATGCCCGCCGCAGCCCCATCACCACCCGCCGCGTCCGTCCCGCAGGCTGCAACGCGTCCACGGGCTCATCCACCCACGCAGTCACCTCCCAGTTGTCGGCCCCCGCTACGGGCTGCGGAATCGTCTCTTCCAGAATGACCAGCGAGTGGTATCGTGTTGCCTCGAAAGGGTTTGCGAGCCCGGCGAACACGCCGGCGTTCGTGTGCGCAACCGGGCTGGTCTTGCCGTGCACAGGCAGCACATGCCGCTGCACCGTCATGCCGTGCATGTCGCCAATGGTCTGATGCCCCAGGCAAACACCCAGAACGGGCACCACCCCCGCAAACGCCTCAATGATCGCAGCCGAGCACCCGGCCTCCTTGGGCGTGCAAGGTCCGGGCGAGATAATCACCCTGCTGGGCCCCTTGCCACCACGCAGGGCCCGCGCCCCCGCCACGTCCATCCGATCGTTCCGCACCACAAGCAAGTCCTTGCCCACCACCAGCGAGCGATCAATCTCGCCCAGGCGATGCACCAGGTTCCACGTGAAAGAATCGTAGTTGTCGATCAGCAAAATCATGGTTCAGTCTGCATCACCTGACAGTCAACGCGTGCCCGATACCGCCGCCCAAACCCCCAACCAGCCCGCCCAACGCCCCTTTGCTTTCCCTGTCGGGCAACCGTAGCATCTTCTTCGCGAGCTGCACGCTCGCCCTTGTGTGCCCGTAGCTCAATTGGATAGAGCGTCGGCCTCCGAAGCCGAAGGTTGCAGGTTCGACCCCCGCCGGGCATGTTTGCTTTTCGCATCACGACGACGATGATCGCGAGCATGAAAAAGGGCGACGCCGTTCCTGGCGTCGCCCTCTGCGTTGAGTTCCTTTGCATCGCGTTGCGTCACGTCGAGCGAGCGATTCCGCTCGTCTCTCCGTTACGCCCGCCGGCGGCGAGCCACCATCACGCCACCCAAGCCCAGCAGCGCGAACCCCGCGGGCGAGGGCACCGTCAGTTGCGTCGAGGCAACCCAAGCACCCACGTTCGCACCGCTCTCGAGCCCCGCGGTGTTGTCAAACATCCAGTGAATGCCGCCGTAAATGCGGCTCATGCCCGCGTCATACGCCGCATCCTCCAGGCTCGCATACTGCCGCGTGCGACCATCGCCAGTCACCGTGAAGGTGTGCGCATCGCTGCCAAAGAAGCCCGCCAGTGCTGCCGCAGCCGCAGCCGAGAACGTGCTGTGCCCGCTCACATAGCTGGGGTGGTTGGGCGTCTGGAACAGAGGCGTCCAGTTCGCATCGCCCACCGTCGCGTCGTTGCCGTCGCTGTCGCCCTCGCGAATACCCGTGATCGGGCGCCAGAAGTTATCGCGATACTTGCTCTCCCACGCCGTGATCCCAGCGTCCGCCACTGCCATGCCCAGCAGCGCGAACATCCGCGAGCTGTCTTCAAGGCTCAGGCTGTTGGCGACCGCAAGCTGCTGCGCCACCTGGTTCCACTGCCCCGGAGGCGTCACGGTGTTGCCACCAGCGCGCCACAAGAATGCCGTGTCGGTCTGATACGCCGTGCGCGTCGTGCTCGTCTGCGAGCCCAGATCCTTCACTTGGTTATACGCATCGGTGTACGCCTGGCTCGTGAGGCTGGGCACAACCGGTGCTGCAAACTGCGACGCGCTCGACACCGCAAAGGGCGTCACCGTGCGCCAGTGCGGCAGCGCACCCGGCGCGCTCGTGCCGCTGCCCGGTGCGTTGGGCGTCTGCCGCCACTGCCCGGTCGCGTTGCTGCCCGTGAACACAAACCCGTTGCCGCTGTTGTCGCTGCTGCGCACGCCAAAGATCGCATCCGCGCACTGCGTGCCCACGCTCAGGCCCTCGGCCTTGTTGGGCCCTTCCGGAATCGCCCCCAGGTGCGAAGCCAGGCGTGCGTTCAGCTGCGTCGCACGCGTCGGGAACGCCTGCGACAGCACGCGGTGGGCCGCGCTCGCCGCCGCCGCTTCCTTGCTCGTGGTTGGCGAGCACACCATGTTCGCCGCGTAGCTGCGCCGCGCATCGGTGATGCTGTTGATCGCGTCGTACTGCGCCAGGTGCGTCATCGCCATCAGGCGCGCAGCTGCGGGCGGAGCCACGTTGTTCTCTTGAATCGCGCTCAGCAGCTCCTGGTTCCAGTCGACGATCACGTCGGCATGAACCGAACCAGCCGCAAGCACCAAACCAGCGATAGCAAAGGCACGACGCATCACAGCACACTCCTCTTCCAAAAAAATGGGTTCTCTCGCTCCACTCCACGAACACCGGGTCGGCACCCTCCGCGCCACGCACGCGACAGCACCATCTCCCAGCACCATGCACTACGCCACGCCAAAATCAAGGGAACAACACAAATAAACCCCCTTGCGGTGTGCAATTCGCGCCGTCTGAAACTTCCGTGCGTGCGCCCACCCCCTTCCAACGTCCCAACCGCCGCATTTCTCGACACCAAACATCGACCTGCACTAAAATCCACCTCGTGCAGGCTTTTCGCGTCATCGTCGTCGGTGGTGGGCACGCGGGCGTCGAGGCCGCGTGGGCCGCTGCCAATCTGCTCACCTCGCGAGGCTGCGGGCCAGGCAGCGTCGCCCTCGTCACGCTCGACCCGAGCAAGATCGGCGAGATGAGTTGCAACCCAGCCATCGGCGGCCTTGCCAAGGGCCAGCTCGTGCGCGAGGTCGACGCCCTGGGTGGCCTTATGGGCCTCGCAACCGACGCAACGGGCATCAACTTCAAAGTGCTCAACCAGAGCAAGGGCCCCGCCAGCCAAGGCCCGCGCGCCCAGTGCGACAAGCACGCCTATGCACGCGCCGTCCGCACGCTCATCCACGCGCGCCCCGAGATCACCATCATCGCGGGCAGCGTCGAGAGGCTCATCGTCGAGCAGGGCGTGTGCCAGGGCTGCGACATTGCGCTCGCGGGTGGTGGCACGCAGCAGCTTCGCGCCGGTGCGCTCGTGCTCACCACAGGCACCTTCATGCGCGGGCTCATGCACACAGGCGAGACCAAGCGCGAGGGCGGACGCTTTGGCGAAGGCGCCGCAATCGGCATCAGCCACGCCCTGCGCGAGCTGGGCTTTGAGCTCGGCCGCCTGAAGACCGGCACGCCCCCGCGCCTGCGGCGCGACTCAATCTCGTGGCACGCCCTCGAGCCCCAATGGGGCGACGAGCAGCCCCACGCCTTCAGCGACCTTACCGCCTGCGCATCCTGGATTGGCAGCCAAACCAGCACAGAGCCCAGCGCAGCAACTGCCCTGCGACACGCCGCTGCCTTCGCCCCCAGCCTGCTCCGCTTCCCCGTCCTCACGCAGGTCGATTGCCGCCTCACATCCACCACGCCCATCGCCCACGACACCATCCGCGCAAACCTGCACCGCGCCCCGATGTTCAGCGGGCAGATCGAAGGCGCAGGCCCGCGCTACTGCCCAAGCATCGAGGACAAGGTCGTGCGCTTCGCCGAGCGCAGCACCCACGGCGTCTTCCTCGAGCCCGAAAGCCACGAGAGCGACTGGGTCTATTGCAACGGCATCAGCACCAGCCTCCCCAGCGACGTGCAAGATGCCATCGTCCGCAACATGCCAGGCTGCGAGCACGCAGAAATCCTGCGCTACGGCTACGCCGTCGAATACGACATGGTCCGCCCGCACCAGATTCTTGCCACGGGCCAGACGCGCCTCGTGCCAGGCCTCTTCCTCGCAGGGCAGATCAACGGCACGAGCGGCTATGAAGAAGCCGCGGCCCAGGGCCTCATCGCGGGCCTCAACGCCGCCCTCTCTGTGCAGAGCGAACCAGAAGTCATCTTCGGGCGCGACGAAGCCTACTTGGGCGTGCTGATGGACGACCTCGTCACCAAGACGCCCGTCGAGCCCTACCGCATGTTCACCAGCCGCGCCGAGCACCGCCTGCTCCTCCGCAGCGACAACGCCCCCGAGCGCCTCACGCCCCGCGCCATCGCCCTGGGCCTGCTCCGCGGCACGCTCCTGGGCGAGCTCCGCCTCGCGGCCTGGCAGCGCCGCAGCGAGCAGCGAGCCGCACTCGGTGCACTCATCGACACCGCCCGCGTGCCCACAGCCCAAGGCGACGAACCGCTCGAGAAACTCCTTCGAGGCCAAGCCTTCGACGTCGCCGACCTCGCTCGCGAGGCCCAGCGGGCCCAGCCCCATGCGAACTTTGACCCCAGCGTGCTGCGACTGCTGCACGCCGAGCGTCGCTACGCCGCGTACATCATCCGCCAGCAAAACGAAGTGAAGCGCCAGGCAGCGCAAGAGCACCGCACGCTGCCAGCAACCGCCGACTATCTCACGATGCCCCACCTCCGCACCGAGGCCCGCCAGGCCCTGCACCGCTTCCGCCCCCGCACCTTTGGTCAAGCCGCCCGCCTCGAAGGCATCACGCCCGCCGACATCACGCTGCTCAGCGTCCTCGTCGGTCGCTCCTGAAGCGACGACGCGGCATACCCGTGCGTTGTCAGTCATGAACAGCCCGCGTTCGCGCGCCCCGCACCCAAAGCATCCCGCACCCAACCCAGCCCCCACGAAGCCGGATCAGTTCTCCAGAATCGTCCCCATCTTGCCGCGCAGGTTTGCCCCGCCCTCGTTGCCTAGCTTGTCCTTCATGCGGCGAAGCTGCGTCGCAAACGAGCCATCAATAAGCTGATCGCCGATGCGGAGCTTGATGCCCCCGATCATGCTGGGCTCGACCTTGGGCGAGAGCACGACATCGCGCCCCAGCGCGCTGCCCAGCCGCTGCCGCAGACCCTCCAGCTCGCCGCTGCCCATCGCCTGCGCCGTGTGCACCGCCACCTCCACTCGCCCAAGCCTCTCCTGTACGATCTTGTCGAGGCTCGCCACCACGCCCCCCAGCGCGCTGATGCGGTCCTTCTGGTTCAGCACCTGCAAAAACTTGCGGGTGTCGTCGCTCACGCGACCGTGCAGAGCCTTCTCCAGCAAGCCCGCTCGCTGCGCCGCAGAGATGCCCGGATTGCTCAACACCTCGCCAAACTGCGGCAGCTCGCCCGCCAGCTGCAGCACGCCACGCATCTCATCGAGTGCGCTCTCCGCCGAGGCCGCGCCGCCCTTGGCGAAGACGGTCTCAAAGAAGCTCTGGGCATAGACCTCAGTCAGCGAGTTGGTGCTGTGGGAGATGGGCATAAGGAGTACCAGAACAAGAAGGACCAGAACAAGCGGTATCAGAACACAAAGGCCATCAGGCCAACCGCCACAGAACACGCCAAACGCACCCATCGGTGCACGCTCAGCAACGACCAATCCATGCACGACATCAGCAAACCGGGCAGGAAACCAATCAGTTCTTCATCGCCTGCAACTGCCGCAGGCTCTCCTGGAAGATGCGGTCGCCATCCTCGGTCTGCACGTTGCGCTGCAGAATCTTGCTCGCCATGATCGTCGCGAGCTGGGTGCTCTGCTCATACACCTCGCTCACCGCAGACCGCTTCGCGTTCTCGATGTCCTTCATCGCCTTCTCGCGCATCGCGCTCAGCTCGACATCCGCCTTCGCCCGCAGCTCAGCCGAAATCTGCTGCGCCTGCTGGCGTGCCTTGTCGATCTCCGCCTGCGCCTGCTCGCGTGCCTTCGCGAGGCTCTGCTGATACTGCTCCAGCGCGTCCTTCGCCTGCGAGCGTGCCATCTCCGCGGCATCGATCTCGTCCTTGATCTTGTTCTCGCGATCCTGCAGGCCCTTCACGATCGTGGGCCACACCAGCGTCGCGAGCACCGCAAACGCCGTGATGAACACCAGGATCGCCACGCCGCCCGCGATCTTGCCCTGCAGGGCATCCGCGATCAGCCCCTGCTGGTCCGTCTTCGCGTGCTCGCCATCGCCGTGGGCCTCGCCCCCAGCAGCGAGCGCCACGACCGGCAGCAGCGCAAACGAACCCGCAACCGCGACCAGCGCAGCACGACGGGCGAAACTCTGACCAAGAACCGACGGCGAAAGCGAGCTCGAAACCGAGAGCGAAGTGATCTTCAAGGGGACACTCCTGAGCGAAGAAAACCGAAGGCAGACAATCCGCCCGCGAGACGCACGCCTCGCGGGCAGGGAAAAAACAACTTAGAACGTGTAGTTCTGCGCGAGGAAGCAGACCACGATCGCGAACAGAGCCGCACCTTCGACGAAGGCGGCGGTCAGAATCATCGAGCCGCGGATGTTGCCCGCAGCCTCGGGCTGGCGAGCCATGCTCTCCACCGCGCCCTTACCGATCATGCCGATGCCGATGCCGGCGCCGATGACGCACAGGCCAGCGCCGATCGCTGCCAGGGCCTTGCCCGTGGTGATGCCGGTGTTCGCGGCGCGGGCCACATCGGCCGTCTGGGCCATCGCGCTGGGGGCGATTGCCATGATTGCGCCAGCGGCCAGGAGAAGCTTGCTCTTGATGTTCATGCTGAAAGACCTTTCAATCGAAAACACACGGGCGAAACTGGAAAGCAACAGTGGTGAGTGCCCGGCGATGGGCTTGCGCCCGCCGGGTTGAAACCAGGCTCGTTATTCACGCGTGAGCGTGCTCGTTGCCATGGTGGTGAGCGTCATCGTGCCCGTGCTCGTCGTGATGCTCAAGTTGCGAGATAAACACTGTGGTCAGGAACGTAAACACAAACGCCTGAATGAAGGCGACCAGAAGCTCGAGGAAGAAGATGCCCACCGCGCCGACATACGACGCGAGCGTGATCACAAGCCCAATGCCCCGCATCCCCGCACCCACGCTCTCGCTCGGGTTCAGGTTCCCAAGGAACATCACGCCGCTCGCCGCGAAGCTGAACAGCACGACCATGAGGATGTGCCCCGCCGTCATGTTCGCAAACAGACGAATCGCCAGCGCGATGGGCTTGATGAACGTGCTCGCGATCTCGATGGGGATGATGAGAGGCCAGATGAAGGGCGGTGCTTCGGCAGTCAGGTGCTTCAGGTAGCCGCCGATGCCCAGCTCGCGAATGCCCGCGAGGTTGATGAGCAAGAACGCGATGAACGCCAGCCCCGCCGTCACCCACAGGTTCTGCGTTGCCGTCATGCCGATGGGCAGCATGTGCGCCTTCTTCCACTCCGGGAAGATGAGCCACAGGGCCTTGCTGATGGGCACGAGCCCCAGCAGGTTGTTGATGAGGATGAAGAAGAACAGCGTGAGCAGGACAGGCAGAAACTTGTACGTCCGCTTCCCAAGGAAGGGCTGAAACACCTCGTCCCGCAGATAGCAGATGATGACCTCGATCATGTGCGAGAATTTGTTGCTCGTCACATACCGCGCGCTCCCCAGCGACGCTGGGCCCGTCTTGATGTGCCGGCTGGCGAACCACAGCACCAGCACCGTGAGCACGAACGACAGCACCAGGTTGCCGATGTGGGCAGACCACAGCCACGTGCCGTCCTTGCCAACCAAGAACGCCTGGTTCACGACCTGAGAAATGGGATCGGCAGCGAGGACGAAGTTCATGCTGTTGGGTGCTCCGCTGTGGTCATCGCAAGCTGGGCTATTGCCCCGCCGCGAGCGTTCTTGTGTTGAGGAGAAATCTCTTTGCCTTGAACGATCGAGTTCTGAGTCGCCGCCGAAATGCCGTCGCCAGTTCCAGTTCCAGTTCCGGGCAGGTCATTCGCCCCCGCCGCCTTCAGCAGCACCATCGTGTCGAGCATCAGGGCCAGCATTCCCGCGCACAGCAGCCCCAGCCACATGGGCCGATCCTGCGTAATGAGCAGCGAAACCACCAGCCCGCCAAACATCGTGCCCAGCAGACGCACCGTGGTGCCCGCCAGCAGGGCGTTGCCCACCCTGCGGTGGTCGCCAGCAGCGAGAAGCTGCATCAGCACCGCAGCAAACACCCCCACCGCCAGCACCACACCCGACCCGAGCATGCTCGGAGCCATCGCGGTTGCCGCCTCGGGCCAGCCCAGTTGCTTCGCGACCGCCACGCCCAGCAAGCCACCCACCGCCGCCGCGACAACCGCGACACCGACAAGCAACCCAACCGGAATGTGCGGACCACGGGCCAAGGGGGCTCCTTTTTGCAAGGGTGCAACAGTAGCGAGCTGCCGCGCGTTTGGCGAGTGGGCGGGCCCGCGAACGTCAGGATCGCCGCTCATGCTGCGAATTGTCGCTTGGCGAGCGCACCGAAGGTCCTACTTCGTCCCCTGCATCGCCTCACGAATCAGGGCCCACATCCCCCCCACCAGCCCAATCCCAGCACCCACCAGCACCCCCCACGGGTTGGTGCCCTGCCACCGGTCAACCAGATACCCCAGCAGCAATCCACCCGCTACCCCCCCCACAAAGTTCAGGCCCATAGACCACAGCCGAATCGCTTCCTTGTTGTCACGCACACTAAATCGGGAGTTGCTCCGCTGCTCGCCTTGCTTGCGACGCCCTGGGCCAAAGTCGGGCATCGCCGGAGGCGGGGGAACCCCCGGAGCGTCGCCAATGCTCTTGACCGCATCCTCCATCTGAGCGTGCAGCTGCTCCGCCCGATACTTCGCAGCCGCCAAAGGGTCACCCACCGGGGTGGGTTGCGGTCGCGCGGGCGTGGAGTCGTTTGGGGTCACGGCGGATGGTAGAGGTCCCCACGTGTCCCCCGCAGAGCAAAGTCAAACGCCCGCGCGAGCCTCTCCGCAGGGAGAGGCGCGCACGGGCGTCGAGATTGCACTTGCGACGACAACGCTCGCGGCCAATCGTTCACGCCGCGCCGTTTACTTCACGCCGTCTTTGCCAGCGATGTACTTGATGAGGTCGACGCAGCGCGTCGCATACCCCGCCTCGTTGTCATACCAGCTCACGACCTTGAAGAACTTCTTGTTCAGCTCGATGCCCGCCTTCTCGTCGAAGATGCTGCTGCGGCGATCGCCAATGAAGTCGCTGCTCACGACCTCTTCGCTCGTGTAGCCCAGCACGCCCCGCATGCTGCCCTCGCTCGCCGCCTTCATCGCGGCGCAGATGTCGGCGTAGCTGGTCTCCTTCGCCGTCTTGAAGGTCAGGTCCACGCAGCTCACCGTCGCGGTGGGCACGCGGAAGCTCATGCCCGTGAGCTTGCCCTTCAGCTCGGGGATGCAGAGCGTCACGGCCTTGGCAGCGCCCGTGCTCGCGGGGATGATGTTCTGATAGGCGTTGCGCCCGCCGCGCCAATCCTTTTTGCTCGGACCATCCTGCGTGGGCTGGGTCGCCGTCGCGGCATGCACCGTGGTCATGAGGCCTTCGTCGAGCCCGAAGGCATCTTGAATGACCTTGGCGATGGGCGCGAGGCAGTTGGTGGTGCAGCTTGCGTTGCTCACCACGGTGTGCTTGCTGCCATCAAACTTCTCGTGGTTCACGCCCATGCAGAACGTGGGCACCTGGGCCGCGTCGCTCTTGGTGGGGGCACTGATGACCACGCGCTTGCACCCCGCCTGCACGTGCAGCTGGGCCTTCTCAAACTCCGTAAACAGGCCCGTGCTCTCGAGCACATAGTCCACGCCCAGGTCCTTCCACGGAAGCTTGGCTGGGTCCTTCTCGGCCATCGTCTTGGTCAGCTTGCCATTCACCGTGAAGCTGGTCTCGGTCGCGCTGATGTCCGCAGGCTTGCCCCCGAGCAGAAACTGGCGATGCATCGTGTCGTACTTCAGCAGGTACGCGAGGTTGTCCGCAGGAACGAGATCGTTCACCGCGACGACTTCCACGCCCTGCTCCGCAGCGATGCGGTAGACGAGGCGACCGATGCGACCGAAACCATTGATGCCGATGCGAATAGCCATGGAGCGATGCTTTCCTTGCCGTTCTAGGCGAAGACACATGCGTATTGGAGACAGGCCCCACGCACAAACGCGCACAAAGGGCCCACAAGCCCGGAGTTTAGCAAGCACCGGGCACCGTTTCGCGTGCCGCGGGCGAAGCCTCAGCGTCCGCCCGGCAGCAGGCGAGCCTTCGCCTGATCGAGCACCACCGCCGCCACGATCGCGCCGCCGATCACGATCTGCTTGTAGCTCTGATCGATGTCGAGAATGACAAGGCTGTTATCGATGAGCTGCACAAGGATTGCGCCCAGCACCGCGCCGATCGGGCTGCCCCGCCCGCCGCTCAGGCTCGCCCCGCCGATCACCGCAGCCGCGATGACGCTGAGCTCATAGCCCATGCCCGCGTTGGGCTCTGCCGCGCCGTAGTAGCCTACATAGACAAACCCCGCCAGCCCCGCCGCCATGCCCATGAGCGTGTAGACAATGATCTTGACCCTGCCCACCGGAATGCCCGCGTAGCGTGCCGCAACCTCATTGCCACCAATGGCATACACCTGCCGCCCCAGCACCGTTGCTGCCAGCACCAGCATGCCCAGCAGCGCAACCACCAGCATGATGCCCACGGGCACCAGCGTGACACCCCCCGTGCTGAGGGTCAGAAACTCCTGAAAACTCGGGCTCATGTTCGCAACGCTCTGGCTCTGCGTGGGCAGGCTGCACAGCCCGCGATACGCCGCCATCGTGCCCAGCGTGATGATGAACGGGTGCACCCGCAGCCCCACGATCATCGTGCCATTCAGCAGCCCGCACAGCCCCCCCACCACGAGCGACACCACGAGGGCCAATGGCAGCGAATACACCAAAGGCAGCGCGGCTTGCTGGTCGCTCTGCCACCCATCGCGCATGCTGCGCACCAGATGCCAGCCCACGATCACCAGCACACCCAGCGCCGCCGCGGCGATGCTGCTCGCCATCGCCGAGCGCCGCTTGGTTGCTGCAACATCCGCCCCCTTGGGCTTGCGTGTGCCATGAAAAATGCTGAACGCCAGCGCCCCCAACCCTGCTACCACCCCCAGCGCCCACAACCCTCCCGAACCCAGGATCGTGGGGTCGGGCCATGCGCTGCCGCTGGGCCAGTGATACCGCAGCACGATCGCGACCATGAGGGCCGCGAGCGCGTAGATACTACCAATGGAAAGGTCAATCCCGCCCATCGCGATCACCGCGGTGATGGCGACCGCCATGATCGCGATAAAGCTCGCATTGACAAGCAGTTGCACCAGGTTCTGCACGTTGAAGAACTTGTTCACCTGCCGCGTGCGCGTGAAGCTGACCGCCTCACCCGCGCCGCGCTGCTCCCACCCTTCGCTGGTCGCGAACGTGCGAGACTGACCTTCCACCGTCGCAGAGTAGACCGATCCGTCTTGCGCGGGCGAAACATCCTTCACGCTGCCCGCATCAGCCCGCACGAAGTCGCGCTGGTCGATGGGCTTGCTAAAGATCGAGAGCAGCAGCATGAGCAGCCCAATGACAAGCACAAGCCCCGCCTCCTGAGCGCGCAAGAGGCTTGCCCAGATGGACTTGGGAGCGTTTGAAGCGGTCGTTGCGGTCGCAGCAGCCAAGCGGGAGACTCCTTGGGGGTCTGGAGCTGTGCAGGATAATCGTGCGAAGTAGCCGGTTTTCGGTTGCCTCGCACGCGGACCGTGCAGCCCCAACGCGCCACCACCAAAGGGCGGCAAGACCGCGAGGATAGGAACGCTCGGGCACGACAGGCGGGCAAAGCCTACCGCCTACTCACAATCGCGCTCGTCTTGCTCATGCCCAGCCATTCTGCGAGGGGCAGCAGCGCGTAGGCCACCACGATGCCCGCAAAGCCCGAATACACCGCGCTGCCCAGGCGCGTCCAGAGATCGCGCAGGGCTCCGAACTCCATGGGGTCCAGCAATGCCGCGCGCAGCGTGAAGATGGTGGTGAGCACGAGCCCAGCGATGACCGCAGCGGCAAAGCACATCACGCCGATGGCGACGGGATTGCGGCGCATCATGAAGCTGCGGGCCTGCAGCACGAGCTGGCTCGCGAGCAGATAGGCCAGCACGTGCGGGCCCACGATGCGGGCCTCCCCCGCGGCGGTTGTGAGCAGCACGGGGCTCAGCACGTCCATCGCGAGCCCAAGCCCCACGCATGTCCAGCGGGTCTGGCGCTCGTTGGCGAAGCTGGCGATAAACACCATGAGGCAGAGCACAAAGCTGGGAGAGACCGACGTGCCCCCCAGGCTCAGCGAGTCGCGCAGGCCCGCCTCCAGCCCCAGCGCGAGCCACGACAGCACGATGACCAGGGGCAAGCTCATGGCGTGCCCCCGGAGGCAGGTCGCCCCGCCACGGGCAAACGCACCATCACCTCGCGGGCGCGCGAGAGGTCGCCCTCGCTGGGCGCGACGGTGACGACGAGACGGAGCCTCTGCCGCGGGCTGGGCGCCACGCCCTGCACCTTGCCCACCAGCAGCATGCGCGAGCTGCTGGGCCAGTTGGGACCATCAAGCAGCCGCACCTCGTCGCCCTCTTTGGGCTCGATGCGATTGCCCGCCTGGTCTTTGCGATCTTCAAGGTCGCCCCGCAGCGTGCCGTCGCCCACGGGGGCGATGCGGGCCCGCAGCCAGGTCTCCGGGTTGGTCGTGCCAGTTGCGCCACTGGGGATGATCGCGACGTCGAGCTCGCCCGCGCCGAGGGACGTGATCGGCGCGATGGTGCTCGTGCGGGCCCGCACGCTGCGCACGAGCCCGAGCACCTGGCTGGGGTTACTTAGCAACGTCACGACGCATCCTTGCTCCACGCCCTGGCTGGTGCCCGCGCGGAGCGTGAGCGTGGGCCTGGCGTTGTCTGCCGACACGAGCGTGACGGTCGCGGGCAGCAGCTCCACGGGCTCGGCGTTGATGCCGCGGAGCACGCCCAGGCGCTCGATGGTCTGGGCGAGGCGTTGATTTTCGTCGAGGGTTTGCAGCAGCTGCGTGCGCGTCTCGAGCAGCGTCTGCTCCATCGCGGCGAGCGTGCCCGCGTCGGGTGGGGGCGAGAGGGGGCGAAGCCAGTCGCGCAGCTTGATGATCGGGCCGCTGACGGGCGAGACGAGCAGCTCTGCGACGCCACCGAGCAGCCCAGCTGGCCTGTGCAGCCCGCTGGGCAGCAGCAGCGCGGCGATGGTGCACACCGCAACGGTCGCCGGATAGACAAACTTGGCGACCTCGCTCGACCGCATGCGAGCACTTTACGCCGGCGGCGCGACGGCACGAGCGGCGGAGTGAACCTGGGCATGCGCCGCGCACCGATTGTGCGCTGGAGAGCAAGCGCGAACGAGCGTTCGCAAGCTCACCCCCCTGCGGGCTTGGCGGCGTAGCCCAGGCTCACGAGCCATGCGACGACCTTGTCGCGATGGTCGCCTTGCAGCTCGACCTCGCCTGACTTGTTGATCGTGCCGCCCGTGGCGAACTTGGCTTTGGCGAGGCGCAGCATGTCGTCGAGGCTGGGCGTCTTGGCGTCGGGGCCTTTCTCGAGGCCTGCGAGCACCGTGACGAACTTGCCGCTGCGTTGCTCACGCCGCACGCGTGGGCTCTGCTGGCTGGGGAGGAGCACCTTGCCCTTTTTGTCGCGCGGGCACTTGCAGAGGCCAATGGATTGCGAGCAGCGCTCGCAGGTGACGGGGCGTTCAAGAGCTGTGCCATCGAAGAGACCCATGGGGCGATCATTCGCCAGGCGAGGGTGGCGAAAAGCGTGGAGAGAGCACTGGTTTGTTTGGACTCTGATTGGACTTTGCACGGTCGAGCGAGCGCAGTGCGCGGCATGGCGGGCAAAGGCAAGGTTGGGCGACAGGAATGCGGGACAAATCGTGGCGAAAAATGGTTGTCAAATGTGGGCAGTTCGCGATGGTTCGTTGGCGCGAGAATCTTGCACAATATCGGCTGAAAATCGTGCAAAAACACTACTGATCGCCGGCAGCTTCCCTAGACTTGTCGGATCGTCTCAGCGTGCTGTTTTCAGCCGGGGCGAAACTCGGTGCGTCGCGTTGGTTTTGTGCGCTTTGCGGCTTGCGGCACGTGCGTGCGAAGCCGTGGGCGATACCGAACGCGAGGGTGCTGCTCTCGCTGGCTGGTCTGGTCTGCTGGTTGGGTCTGCCGCCCTTGCTGGTTGCTCTGCTGCGTTGGGCAGAGGATCGGCTGGGGCTCTCGGACGAATCGCACGCGGGCAAACCGCACGCGAACAAGCCGCACGCGAAATGAAAGATCGGTCTGCAAGGAACTGCTATGCCCAAGGCTCCCGCTTCTGCCGACAACACGCCCGCTTCTGCTCTGCATGCCAACGGCATCTCGGGGAACAAGTCCGTGAGCGCGGCATCAGCTCTCAGCCCATCCACCCTGAGCGACGCATCGACCGACGGCGCAACGCTGAGCAACGGCAAGATCGGCGAGGTGAAGAGCAGCTATGGAGCCGACCAGATTCAGGTGCTGGAGGGGCTGGACGCGGTCCGCAAGCGCCCGGGCATGTACATCGGCGGCACGGGGCTGAACGCGCTGCACCACCTCGTGTACGAAGTGGTGGACAACAGCATCGACGAAGCGATGGCAGGGCATGCGACGTATGTCGACGTGCGCATCCAGCCCGATGGGTCGTGCACGGTGATCGACGATGGGCGCGGCATTCCGACGGGGCCCATGAAGCACGAGGACCCCAACCTGAACGGCAAGCCCGCGGTGGAGATCGTGCTCACGAAGCTGCACGCGGGCGGCAAGTTTCAGCAAGAGGGGAGCGCGTACAAAGTCTCGGGCGGACTGCACGGCGTGGGCGTGAGCTGCGTGAACGCGCTGAGCGAGTACCTCGACTGCGAGGTGTATCGCGAGGGCTCGGTGCACACCATCGGCTTTGCGCGCGGGCGCGTGGTGAAGGAGCTTGCGCTGGTGGGCAAGGTGCCCGCCAACAGCCAACGCGTGCGCGGGACGACCGTGACCTTCAAGCCCGATCCGGAGATCTTCCCGATCACGAGCTTTGAGTATGAGACGCTCGCGAACCGCCTACGCGAGCTGGCGTTCCTGAACCCCGGCATCACGCTGCGATTCAGCGATGAACGCGTGACCAGCGACGGCAAGACCCGCAGCGAGACCTTTCGTGCCGAGAAGGGGCTGCCCGAGTATGTGCGGCACCTCATGACGGGCAAGCAGCCCGTGAGCGATGTCGTGTACTTCGCGCGCGAGGACAAGGCCCAGGGCCTGCAGGCTGAGGTCGCGTTCGCGTATCACGATGGGTACAACGAGTCGCTGCTGAGCTTCGCGAACAACATCAACAACGTCGATGGTGGCACGCACGCGCAGGGCTTCAAGGTCGCGCTCACGCGCACCATCAACTCGTACGCGAAGAAGGCGGGCATCCTGAAGGAGAAGGACCCCGTGCCCAGCGGCGAGGACCTGCGCGAGGGGCTGGTCGCGATCGTCTCCGTCAAGCTGCCCAACCCCACGTTCAACAACCAGCCCAAGGAAAAGCTGCTGAACCCGGAGATCGAGGGCTTTGTGAGCTCGGTCATGGGCGAGGGGCTGGACCGCTGGCTCGAAGAGCACCCCAGCGACGCCAAGAAGCTCTGCCTGAAGGGCATCATCGCGGCGCAGGCGCGCGAGGCAGCCCGCGCGGCCCGCGAGCTGACTCGCCGCAAGAGTGCGCTCGATGGTGGCGGCCTGACGCACAAGCTGGCGGACTGCAAGAGCCGCGAGGCGGACAAGTGCGAGCTCTATCTCGTCGAGGGTGACTCGGCAGGCGGGAGCGCGAAGGGCGGGCGCGAGGTCGACAACCAGGCGATTCTGAGCCTTCGCGGCAAGATTCTGAACGTCGAGAAGGCGCGCATCGACAAGATGCTGGCGTTTGAAGAGATTCGCACGCTCATCAGCGTGCTGCGCGTGGGGCTGGGCAGCGACCTGGACATCAGCAAGCTGCGGTATGGCAAGGTCATCATCATGACCGACGCCGACGTCGACGGGAGCCACATCCGCACGCTGCTGCTCACGTTCTTCTTCCGGCAGATGCCCGAGCTCATTCGCCGCGGGCACATCTATATCGCGCAGCCGCCGCTGTATATGGTGACGCGCGGCAAAGGCAAGAAGGCGCAGAAAACATACGTGCTCGATGATCGCTCCTTCGACGAGGCGATCGTAAACCTTGCGCTCGACAACGCGAGCCTTGCAGTGCGCGAGGTGCAGATGACCAGCGAGAGCGCGTTCACGGTGCGCGAGACGGGGCGCCTCACGGGCAATCTGCTGCGGCGGGCACTCACGCTGCTGCGCAGATTGTCGGAGCTTGCCGACATCGCCCAGCGCCGCGGGCGCAGCATGGGCGACCTGCTGGCAAGCCGAGCGAGCGACCCCACGGGCAAGGGCAAGCTCCCCTCGCACCTTGTGTCGTGGCGCGGCGGATACTTCTTCGCCTGGAGCGAGTCGCACGCGCTGAGCGAGATCGAAGCTCGCAAGCTCGTGCTCGTGGATGGTGCCTCGAACAGCACGGTGCCCACCGGCGCGCCCGCCGCAGCCGCAGCCGTGACGGCGGCCCTGGGCGATGGCAAGCAGGCAACGCTGCGCGAGCTGCATGAGAATCGTGAGCTGGATCGCGTGGTGGCGGAGCTGGAGCAACTGGGCATCCCGGTGACGAAGGAGAGCTACACCGCACAGCCTCGCGAGGCCGTGACGGGTGAGCAGGTGCCCAGCATGTTCAGCTGGGTTGTCGATGCGATCGCGACCAAGGTGGAGGATGACGGCGCGAGCGAGGTGAGTGCTGATGAAGGCGAGACCACGGAGCCGCGCGAGGGTGAGGCGGTGGCGCGTGCCAAGCCGACGGCGGACTCGCTGCAAGCGAGCAACCTGCCCGGCATTCTGCACAGCCTGCGCGAGCTTGGTCGCAAGGGGCTGGAGGTCAAGCGATTCAAGGGTCTGGGCGAGATGAACGCGGAGCAACTGTGGGAAACGACGATGGACCCCACGCGTCGCACGCTTTTGAAAGTGAACTGGGACCTCGCGAGCAATGCCGACGGGCTGTTTACGGTGCTGATGGGCGAAGAAGTCGAGCCCCGGCGCAAGTTCATTGAGGAGCACGCCCTCGAGGTGCGGTCGCTGGATGTTTGAGCGTGACCGAGTCCTGGCGGCGAAGTGTCAGAATGAACACGCGGTGTTCCTATCGGACTCTGTGCCCCCTTTTTCCGGCATTTTCGGCAGTGCTTCCCACATGTTTTGGTGTCGGGCACTTGCCGGAAGTATGTGATTTTCAATGATTTACGTGCGGCGAGAGCGACGAGCCAGCCGTGATCGTCGATATCTCTGTGGGCACAACACGGTGGTTGTGCACGATCCTCACGGAGGCAGGTCGCACATGGATGCTGCGGGCGATGACATCTCCGAATCGGTCGAGCGGGCATCTGCCCGGCAGTTCACGCGCTGGCCCTTTCCGCGCGAGACGATCGACGTCTTTGTCGGCGGGCAGACGGTGCAGAGCATTCGGGCTGTGTGCTCGAACCTCAGCGCATCGGGCCTCGGGCTGCTCACGACTGTGTATGTTGCGCCGGGCACCAGCGTGATTGTCAGCCTGCCCCACGCGCTGGGAGGCACCGACACGGTGCGGGGCGAGGTGGTGCGCTGCACCACGAAGCGCGGCGATCGCTTTGATGTTGGCGTGCGGCTGCGCGAGCTGATCGACCCGATGGACTTTGTCCGGATCGACCCGTTCGCGAACATGTTTGTGTATGAAGAGGTCGACCCCGAGCAGCTCGTCGGCAGCTTTGCGCTCGCGAGCACCTCGATGCTGGACAAGGAAATCTGGACACGGGCCTTCCGCGGCACGCGGGTGAACGCGGTGGCAGCTTCGGACGCTTCGAGCCTGGCGCAGGTGGGGGCGACGCTCGACCTGGTGGCGATTGAGGTGGGCGACGAGAACTGCAAGGCGGGCGAGGTGCTGCTCCATCTCGTCAAGCACGGGTTCTGCGGGCGCGTGATGCTGATCGCACCAGAGCCCAGCGACGCGGTGCGGCACGAGGTGTACAAACTACCCAGCCACGCCGTGCTGCTGCGACCCTACGACGCGGAGATGCTGCGCAAGGCAGCGGCGCAGGCCCTTGGCGTGCGGCGGGCGCGGGGCGAGCGCGACGCGGCCTGAACATCCAGCGGCGTGCGACGGCGCGATGGCCTACGTTGCGTGCGCGTGCGCATTCTGCACATCTCAACACGACTCATCCTGGGAGGCAGCCAGGAGAACACCGTCCTCTCGTGCGAGGGGCAGGCGCAGCTTGGGCACGAGGTGCACCTGGCGTTTGGGCCCATCTATGGCCCCGAGGGCTCGCTGCTGGAGCGGGTGCAGCGGTTCTCGACGAGCGACGGGCGCGGCATCGTCACGCACGAGGTGCCCGACCTGGTGCGCGAGGTTTCGCCCTCGCGCGATGCACGCTGCCTCGTGCAACTGCGCAACCTGGTGCGAGGGCTAAGGCCCGACGTGGTGCACACCCACAGCAGCAAGGCGGGCATCTTGGGCCGCATCGCGGCGTGGCAGGTGCGGCGAGCCTTGGGCAAACGGCTTGCCGTGGTACACACGATTCATGGCCCGCCCTTCATGCCCGCGGAGGGCACGCCTGCGCAGCGAGCCAAGACGCTGGCGAGCAACGCGATGTACACCCTCGCGGAGTTTGTCGCCGCAAAGCACTGCCACGCGATCTACAGCGTGGCGGACGCGATGACGCAGCAGTATCTTGCGCGCGGGATTGGTGAGGAGGGGCTGTATCGCACGGTGCGCAGCGGCATGGAGGTGCGGAGCTTTCTGCATGCCGCAGCGGGCGAAGACCGCGCCAGCGTGCGCCGCGCGATGGGGCTGGGCAAGCAGGACTTTGTGATCGGTACCGTCGCTCGCCTCGCGCAGCACAAGGGGCACGAGGACATGCTGGCGTGCATGGCGCGGTTGCGGCGCGAGGCACCCGCGGGCCTGCGACCGGTGCTGCTGTGGGTGGGCGATGGCTGGCTTCGCGAGAAGCTGGTGCAGCAGGCGGCGGACCTTGGATTGCGGGTGCGCGAGGCGTTTGCTGGAGGGAGCAACAGCGCGGACATTCTGCTCACGGGGCTCGTGCCACCTGAGCGCGTGCCTGCGATGATGCGGGCGATGGACGTGTTGGCGCACCCCAGCAGCCGGGAGGGACTGCCCCGCACGGTGCCGCAGGCGCTGCTCGCTGGCGTGTGCCCAGTTGCGTATGACGTGGACGGCACGCGGGAGGCGTGCATTGACATGCGGTTTGGCAGGCTGGTGCCGCACGCGAATGTTGCGGCACTGGAAGATGCGCTGCTGTGGTGCATGCGCAACCCGGAGCACGCGAAGGGCCTTGCGCTCGCGGGGCAGGCGTGGGCGGCGCATGAGTTTGCGGCGAGCACGATGGTGGAGAGGCTGGAAGATGCGTATGCGGCTGCACTCCAGCTTGCGGCGGAGGATTGCTGAGGCGCGCGGCCAGTCACGCTCGCCCGCGATGGCGAGCACGCAGCAGCCCCGCAGAAAGAAAGATCGGGGCGGGAGCCGCGAAGAGGGCGAACAGGGCTGGGTTGGGCGGGAGCGTGCCGCGGGCCTTGACTAGGAGCACAAAGAACACCAGCAGGCTGCCCATCGCCACGCACGCGCCGAGCACCTCGCGCCACCAGGCAAGGATGAGGCCCACGACGATGCCAATGGGGAAGAAGGCGAGCATCGCCCACTCGCTGGGCGTGGGCCAGGGGCCTGGCTCGCCAAACGCGAAGAGGGCGAGGAGGGCAATCACGCCGATGCTGGCGAGGCGGGCGATCCAGGTGAGCGTGCGGCGCGTGGTATCGTGCTGGGGCGGGCGGTGAGTGGCAGCGTGGGCGAGGACGCGGGCCTGCGCGTTGGAGCTGTCGTTCGCTTCAGATTGCTTTGGGGGCGTTGTCATCGGTGCGCCTCCGGCAGGCTATCATTAGTATACGCTAACTCTTGTTCGGATTGTTCGCGCGGGCGTTTCAGTTCTTGTTGGGCGTAGCCAGCATGAAACGAAGTCGCGTGCGGCGCGAACCTAAGCAGCAAGAGGGCCCGAGCGGCTCGCGGCAGAGCGAGCACGCAGGGCAGAGCAACAAGGGAACGCAGACATGAAAGTTCGATCCATCGCGTTGGTGTGTGTGGGTGTTGCGGGCATCGTGGGCGTGCTGGGCGTGCTGCCCGGGTGCCTCATCGCATCGAATCGATCGGCGAGCGTGACGGGGCGCGAGGTGAGCAGCGCCGAGCTCGACAGCATTCGCCCGGGCGTGACGACGGAGGCCGACGTGCTGACCCGCCTGGGCGCTCCCACGACCACCACGCAACTGAGCGATGGGGGCAAGCTGCACACGTGGTCGGCCACGACGACGGAGCGCAGCTCTGGGGCGGTTTTCCTCATCTTTGCCGGCACCTCGGAAAAGAACACCATGCGCAGCGTGAACATCTCGTGCAAAGATGGGCTGGTGACGGCTGTGCAAGTGAAGTAGTGCTGAGCGGGGAATGCGCAAGGCGAAGCGGCTCGCGGGCCCTGCGTAGGCTTGCGCCATGCAGACCCCCACCACTGCTTCCCCACGCGGCACAACGCTCCAGGTCCTTGGCGATGCGGCGTTTGTCGCATGCAGCTGGACGTGGTGCATCGGGATGTTTCTGCCCGTGCTGCTGCTGCGCGACATGGGGCCCTGGTCGTTCGTCGCGTTTGCGGTGCCCAACTGCATCGGGGCGGCTCTTCTGGCGTGGTGGATGAAGGGCAGCGCGGGCAGTGGCCGCTTCGTCCACACGCATCGCAGTGCGATGGTGGCGTTTAGTGCCGTCACCATCGCGTTCCAGAGCTTCTTTGTGGCGTGGTTTGCGATGCGGCTTGGGCTGACTGACCCTGGGCTGGGCGTGATGGTGGCGCTGCTTGCGGGGGCGTTGCTGTTTCCGGGCAATCTGTTTGATGATGGGCCAAGGCGGGCCTTCTCGCTTGCAGTGCTCGGCGCGAGCGTGCTGCTGCTCGCGACGTCTGCATGGCAAGACAACCCGGTGCAGGCGTGGACGCAGCTGCCCGCGCCGGAGAGGCCTGCGGCGCACGTGTGGCCCTTGCTTGCGGTCTGCATGCTGGGGTTTGGGTGCTCGCCTCTGCTCGATGGCACATTCCACGCGGCCCTGCAGCGCAGCGCGAGCGGCACGGGCAAGCCCGAGTTTGCGCTGGGGTTTTTGCTGCTGTTTCCGCTCATGATTCTGGGCACGCTCGCGTACGGCGCGGTGCTGCTGGTGCTCGCGGCAACGCAGGGGCTGTCGGTGGTGCCCGCAAACCTCACGACCGTGGTGATGGTGCACATCGCGCTGCAGGCGGGCTTCACGCTCGCGGCGCATGGAGCATGGGCGAGGCACCCCGCGGGCGGGGCAGCACGGCTGGACATCTCGCTGGGCGCGGTGATCGTGGGCGTGCTGCTGGCGATGTTTGGCCGCGTGCTCGTGGGTGGGGTGGGCGTGGACTCGGCATCGCTGGGCATGGTGCCGCACGAGGTGCTCTATCGCGCGTTCCTCGCGTTTTACGGGCTTGTCGTGCCGCTGTATGTGCTGGGGTGCTGCCTGGGGAGCTTGGGCGTTTTTCCGCATGCGCCGGGCCCCAGCTTGCCGCGAATCGCGGTGCTGGTGGCGGGTGGGGCGATTGCCGCGACGTTCTACACGCGTGGGTTCATGCTGCGCGACACACCTCAGTTGTGGGCTGGGGCAGCGATCGTGCTGGGTGCGGGGCTGGCGGCGCGATGGCTGCCTGGGCCGAAGGGCAAGGGCCAGGGCGTAGCCTGAGTAATGCGCGACTGCGATTCGCTTACGCCTCCAGCAGCCCGCGCACCATCACGATGCCTGTCTGCAACTCGGGGTGGTCAGCAGCGTGGGGCTGCGCGAGCGCGATCGCCCGCTCGCAGCGCTCGCGGGCCTTGCGCGTCTGCTCGGCTCGCTCGGCGATGGGGTAGGTCTCGAGATCGCAGAAGTTGTCGTAGACATCTGCCAGCTTCACCACCAGCGCTTCCCAAGGCCCGCGCGAAAGGGCAAGGTCATACTCGCGTTCGCGTTCTGCCTCGGGAAGGGCCATGTTTTTGGTGAGGGCGGCAACCGCGCGGGCGACGGCGGGGCCAAAGCGATCTTCGATGTCCTCGTAGTCCGTCGTGGTGTCCTCTATTAGATCGTGCAGCAACGCGGCAAGCAGCACGACCTCGCTGCGACTGCCAAATAGCGTGCTCGCCGTGAACGCCACGCGCACCACGTGCGACGCGTAGGGCGTGAAGCCGTCCTTGCGGGTCTGGTGGCGGTGCTTACGAGAGGCGTAGGCGACCGCATGCTGCATGAGGGACGCAAACTGGGGCGAAGGGGCCTGCATGCCTCATGCTAGCTGCGCAAACCCAGGTTTCTCGGGCGGGCCCAGAATACCCCCGGGCGGAGGGCCACGCAGGAGCGTGCGGCGTGCAGAGTCCGGCAACACCCGGCACGATCGATACGTACCGATTGGCAGGCACACTCGTGCCCGCACGCAGATCGTGAGGACCGGCAATGCGTCGCGGCTGGGCTCAGCGATCGATACTGTGGGATTGCAAGCTGGGCCTGTCGGTTTTTGGGCGTTCGTAGGGCGGGCTGGGTGCAAGGGCAAGCTGATGACTCTTCGACTGGCTCTCCAACCTCGACTTGTCGGTGCGCAGGGCTCGAACGCGAGGCACGCGGGGGCTTGCGCGCTGCTGCTGCTCTCGCTCGCGGCTGGCGGCACGCGTGCGCTGGGTGATGTTGCACTGCCTGCGGACGGGGGGCAGCAGGGCCAAGCTCAGCAAGCGGGTCTACCGCAAGGTGTGCTGCGGCTGCGCACGGGCGATGTTCCCTTTGCTGCGCTGCCCAACATGCTCGGAGCACCGGTTGAAGGAGGCGAGCTGCTCACCTCGTGGCAGCAACCTGCGCACGTGCTGCTGCTTGATGCACCGCTGACCGACGCACGCACCGCGCAGCTTGCGACGCTGGGGGTGCAACTGCTCTCGCCTTTGCCTCATTACGCGGCGCTCGTGTCGCTGCGCGGGCTTGCTGCGGATGCGGCGATGGGCGAGAAGCTGCGTGCGTCGCTGCTGGGGCTGGGGTTCGTCCAAGGCCTGACCACGCTGCAGGCATCGTGGAAGATCGACCCCCAACTGCTCGCGGGCAACATCGAGTTCGCGTTCGAGACTGCCGATCGCCGTGCGCTGCACGCGCGGGGCGAGGCGCTGGTGCTGACGCAGTTTGTGCCGGGCACGACGGCCCGCGAGGCACGCGAAGCGGTTGCGCGGCTGCGCGACAAGGGGCTTGCGGCTCAGGTGCTGAGCGAAACAAGCATGCCCGGGCTGAGCTTCGATGAGGTTTCGCTCGTGCTGAAGCTGCCGCTCGCGAAGGTTGGGATGCTGGCGGGCGAGGCGACGGTGCTGTTTGCCGAGCACGCGCCGGAACTCACGACGCGCAGCAACGCGAGCACGCGATGGTCGGTGCAGAGCGGCACCACGAACGCGACGCCCTTCTACGACCGGGGCCTCACCGGTGCGGGCGAGGTGCTGGGCATCCTGGATGATCCCTTCAACACCAGCCACTGCTCGGTGTTTGACGTGCAGCCCATCGGGGCAAATCATCGCAAGCTTTTGGCTTACAACGGCACCGCGGGCAACGTGACGCACGGCATCCACGTTGCCACCACGCTCGCGGGCGACGACACGACGAACCCGAACCTGCGGGGCGTGGCGTATCAGGCACGCATGGTCTTCAACAACCTGCCAAACTTTGGCGAGGCCAACGTGTTTGCGCGGTTTGAGCTGCACCGCACGCAGGGGGCGTTCATCCACAACAACAGCTGGGGCAACGCCAGCACCAGCGCCTACGACAGCACGTGCCGCGCCTTTGACAACTTCATGTGGACAAACGAGGACCAGTTGCTGGTCGTGAGTGCGGCGAACGCCACGCTCATCCGCAACCCGGAGAACAGCAAGAACAGCCTCTCGGTTGGTGCGGTGCGGAGCGCGCCGGCAAGCAATGAGTACTGCGCGGGCGGGCGGGGCCCCACCGCCGACGGACGCCGCAAGCCCGAGGTCATGGCGCCGGGGTGCTCCATCACGTCGGGCGGGGCAGCCCCGTGCTCGACTGCGGTGCTCTCGGGCACGAGCATGGCAACGCCCGCAGTCAGCGGGCTGGCGGCTCTGCTGAGGCAGTACTTCGTCCAGGGGTATATGCGCAGCGGGCAGGCGAATGTGTCCGAGGGCTTTGTGCCCAGCGGCGCGCTGCTTCGCGGGGCGATCATCAACGGCGCGCAGGATGTCACGGGCCTCGCAGGCTATCCGAGCGATCAGGAGGGCTGGGGGCGCATCCTGGGCGAGCCCACGGCGTTCTTCGCGGGCGATGCGCGCACGCTCGTGGTGCGAGACGTGCGCCGGTCGTCGCCCATGGCGCTGGGCGCTGGGCAGAGCATGTCGCTGCCTTTGCTCGTGGACGCTGGGCAAGAGCTCCGCGTGACGCTGACGTTTACAGACGCGGCGGGCGCGCTGCTCGCGAGCGATCCGGTCGTCAACAACCTCGACCTCGTCGTCACCTCGCCCGCGGGCGAGCAGTTTTTGGGCAACGTGTTCGCGAATGGGCAGTCGGCAACTGGTGGCCTCGCCGACGTGAAGAACAGTGCCGAGCAGGTGCTAGTTGCTTCGCCCGCGCCAGGGCTGTGGACCGTGAGCGTGGTTGGCACCAGCGTGCAAGTGGGCCCGCAGGGCTTCGCGCTCGTGGTGAGCGGCGCGGTGCAAGAGCCCGCAGCCTGCGACAGCATCGACTTCAACGCCAACGCCCTGTTCCCTGAAGATCAGGACCTGATCGATTTCCTCTCGGTGCTTGCGGGCGGGCCTTGCAGCGAGGGTAACACCTGCAACGACATCGACTTCAATAACGATGGTCTCTTCCCGAGCGACGAGGACCTGCTGGCGTTCCTGCGGGTGCTGGCGGGGGGCAGCTGCTGAGTGCGGGTGTGCGCCGGTGCTCGGCTTCGCTGATCAAGTTCGCCCGATGATCTTTAGTCCCTCATGATCTTGCGTGGCCGATCGCTTCCGACGGCTCACTCGGCGCGCATCGTGCCACCTACTTCGTCGCCCCCACCGTCAGCGGCACCGCGCCATACAGCTCGCGCGAGATGCTCGGCGCTTCGACGATGAATCGCCTGCTCTGCGGGTCGATGCCGCGCTCGATCATCGCCTTGCGCAGCCCACCCGGCGCAGCGAACTCGACCGACTCTTCCACAACCTGCGCCACTTCGATGTCGCCCCCAAACTTTGCCAGCAGCGCGCGGCACACGCCCGCGACCAGATCCTCGGGCGCGCTCGCGCCTGCCGTCAGCAGCACGCGCTCGTCGCCTCGCGGAAACCAACTCCAGTTAATCTCGCTGGCATCGTCGATGAGATAGGCGGGCGTGCCCACGTTCTGCGAAATCTCGGTCAGGCGGACGCTGTTGCTGCTGTTCTTGCTGCCCACCACGAGCGTGATGTCGCACGAGGGCCCAAGCTGCCGCACCGCCACCTGACGGTTCGTGGTGGCGTAGCAGATGTCGCTGCTGGGCGGGCTCTTGATGTGCGGGAAGGCTTTCTTCAGCGCGCCGATGACAACCTCCGCGTCGTCGGTGCTCAGGGTCGTCTGCGTGAGGTACACCAGCTTGCGATCATCACGAATCTGCAGGTGCGGAATGTCTTCAGGGCTCTCCACCACTTGCGTTGCGTCGGGCGCTTCGCCAAATGTGCCCACGACCTCCTGGTGGTTTTTGTGCCCCACAAGCAGAATCTGGTACCCCTGCCGCGCGTAGCGAATCGCCTCCGCATGCACCTTCGTCACGAGCGGGCAGGTGGCATCAATCGTGCGCAGGTTGCGGCTTGCCGCGTGCTGGCGCACCGCAGGCGAGATGCCGTGGGCCGAGAACACCACGATGCCCCCAAGCGGCACCTCATCGAGCGACTCGACAAACACCACGCCCTTGCCCGAGAATCGCCCGACCACGTGCTTGTTGTGCACGATCTCGTGATAGCAATACACCGCCTCGCCCGGAAAGAGCTCGAGCACCTGATCGATCACGTCGACCGCCATGCGGACGCCCGCACAAAACCCGCGCGGATTGGGAAGCACTACTCGCATCGGCATGCCCTTGACCTTCGCCCCCCGCCCGATCTCAGACGCAACCTCAGTTGCCACACGCCCACAACCGGGCATTCAGCACCGGAAGAGAGTATATCGAAGCGGCGTAGACTGTTGGGCCGAAAGTACTCTGGCACGCCGCAAGACTGCGTGTTGGGCGGTCCCAGCTGTCGTTCCGGCGTTGCCGGTTCGGCCCAAGTTTCCGGGTCTTCCACATGCAACGAGACGCGAAGCCAGATTCGCGAGGTCCAGTACGATGGCGCAAGAGGCCCCCCAACCCCGCCCGGCACGCTCGCTCGCGAATGCGGAGCACGATGCACCGAGGGCGGTGGCCGGAGTTGGCGCTGGCGTCGACATCAAGCCCCTGAACGCAAGCGTTGGCGGCACACCCTTGACCACACCCGCCCCAACGTTGGCCTTGCCACCCGCGACGCCTTCAGAGCTCAGCCAGGCCTATGCCTCCGCGCGGCGATACGCCAAGCAGCACACCGAGAACTTCACGGTCTTCTCGCTGCTCGTGCATCGCTCCCTGCGCAAGCACTTTGCCGCGGTCTACGCCTTTTGCCGCGCGGCAGACGACCTTGCCGACGACAACGCCCGCACGCCTCTGGAGCGTGAGCGTGCCCTCGTGCGTCTGCGGCGCATGCGGCAACTGCTGCACGCCGCGCTGGGGTTGCCCTTGCAAGAGGACCCCGCACGCGACGAACTCGCGCGGTCGCTGCCACCAAGCGACGCCAACCTGCCCGGGCTCGATGCACGCCTGCACACCGCTGTTGCGCACACCATCGGGACCAAGGGCCTCTCGCCAAGCTTGTTTGTCGCGCTGCTGGATGCGTTTGAGCACGACCAGCGCGTCACGCGGGCGGGCAGTTGGAGCGACCTGCTCGCCTACTCGCAGCAGAGTGCCAACCCCGTCGGACGGATCGTGCTGCAACTGCACGGGCTTTGCCTCGATGGCGACGCAACCCCCGGCTCACGCAAGATGCTCGAGGAGAGCGACGCCATCTGCACCGCGCTGCAACTGACCAACTTCTGGCAGGATGTACGCCGCGACCTGCTGGAGCGCGACCGCATCTATGTGCCCCTCGCCGATGCTGGGCTCACGGCTGAGCAGCTGCACAGCTGGGTCGATCGCCCGAACGAGCCCCCGGTGCGGCGGCGCATGGGCGACGAGGTGCTGGGCCTCGCGCAGCGCACCTGGCGGCTGTATGAAGCGGGGCGAGGCCTGCCCTCGCGCATCCCGAACCGTCGCCTTGCATGGATGGTCTGGCTCTTCGCGCAAGGGGGCGAAGCAACGCTGCGAGCCGTGGAACAAGGCAAGGGCATCACGCTCTGGCAGCGCCCACGCATCACGAGAAAGCAGCGCATGCTGCTGACCCTCCGCGCCACCCTCGGCTGGCTCACGGGCTCGCGCCCCTAGCGAGCCTCGACTCGACCACCAGCAACCAAGACGGATCACGACCACTCACGACCGCTTCATACGCACGCGCCCATCCCTCGCGCCACCTGTCTCTTGTCCCCTGTCTCTTGTCTCTTGTCTCTTGTCTCTTGTCTCCTGTTCCCCGCTCCCCGTTCCCCGCTCCCCTCCCCTACCAACTCCGCTTCGCCAACGCATCATCCAACTGCTCCCGCGCTGCCTTGTCGCTCAGCGAACTGCGGACGCGCTCCACGAAGGCGTCGCTCGCGGGCTTGCCCTTGGTGCGTTCGAGCGTCGCCGCGATCATCGCCGCGTCGCGGCCCAGGCTCTCGGCGCGAAGGTTCGCACTCATCGCCGCGATCAGCGGATCGCTGGGCTGGGCAAGCCTCGCGCTCCCGACGACCCAAAGGCAGTCGCGCAGCACGCGGTCGCTCGCATCGGCGTTCGTGAGCTTGGCGTACGCCAGGGCGAGGTTGGTCACGTCGTCCGTCCGCGCGAGTGCAGGAATCGCCCACTTCGCCGCGGCGCTATCCATCGCTGCTTCGTCCTTCGCGAGCGCCGCCACAAACAGCCGCGCGAGGTCGCGATCTCGCCCTTGCAGCGCGAGGATGCGGAAGGCCTCGCCAAACTTCTTGTCCAGCAGCAACTGCCGAAGGTCCGCATCAAGAGCGGTCGCCCCTTCCAAAGGCAGCGGCTCATCGGCGATGGTCGCCGCGGGCAGCACGGTCGTCAGCGGGTCGCCCAGCACCGTCACTTTCCAAAGGTCAGGCCGCTCGACGCGCACCGCCGCGCCATACGCCGCGCCGCTGAGCAAGCGGGCGGTGACCGTGGGCGTGGGAAGGAACGCGCTGAGGAAAGGCTCGTGCACGCTGCCCACGTAGAAGTACGCACCGCGCTCGAGCCATCGCCCCGCGACCGTGTCGCGATTGCCCGGGAACATCGCTGAAAAGCTGTGGATGAAGTGCACGCCGGCGGGCTTGCTGAGCAGAGGCAAATCCCCCGGAATCGCCACGCCCGGGTTGAGGTTGAAGTCGCTCGGGTTGCCGTGGGAGTTCACGAGCACGAGGCCCGCCTCAAAGCTCCGGGCTGCGCGGGCGCGCCACGCGCTCGCGCTCGCTGCGGGCGCGTCGTTTAGCTCGATGGAAAGCCCCGCCTCACGCGCGATCTCGCTCGCCTTCGTCGCGTCATAGAGATTGAACGGGCTCTTGTTCTCATACCCATCGAAAAAGAACCCCATCGTGGGCCGCGTGAAGATCGCAGCCATCGCGCGATACGCCGCCTCGCTGGGCGTGCCAAACACCTGCCCGCACCAGGCCCATCGCGGCGGCAACTTCTTGCCCTCCGCGTGCCTGCCCAAGCGATCCGTCAGAGCCAGAAAGCCCTTGTCGCCTATGTCGATGCGGCCCGGCGTGTGGGCTGCGAGGGTGATGGCATCCAGCTCATCGCCCTCGGCGTTCCACTTCAGCCCCGTGCTTTGCGCGAAGCCTTCGATCGTCGCTGCCAGCGCATCGGCCTCTGCAACGCTCATCGCGCCGCTCACGGCGTTGGTCATGGGCGTGTCGAACACGGGCTGCCCGCGGGCAGCGGCGAGGGCAAGGGCCGCGGGCCACGCATCGTCTGCCGCTTGATTCATCACCACGATGCCGGGCGGCACATGCCCGCGCGCGATCCACGCATCGAGCATCGACTTCAGGTCGCTCTTGTCCACGTCCCACGCGCCGGCGAGCGCACGCCGCACGTCCAGGGGTGTTGGCATCGCGGAAACCTGCGCGATGCTATCGCTCTTCCATCGCACGATCTGCTTGGGAGCAAAGGCCCGTGCGAAGCGTGCGATGTTGTCCGTCGCGAGGACCGAGCCATCGTCGATGAGCACCGGAAAACGCCGCGTGAGCGTCCACGCTGCGATCGCATCGAGATAGCTCTGCGCATCGCTCACGAGCACGAGCACGGGCAACGTGCGGAAGGTCGCATCGAGCTTGCCGACGCGCTCACCCAGGCGCACGGGCGCGGGCAGGGCGGAGTTGTCGCTCGCTGGCTTCTCCTTCGCGTCCGAAGCCTGCTGCGCCGCGGGCGAAGGCTGAGCGGTTGGCTTGGCCTCTCTCTTTGGGTCAGCGGGCTTGGACTGGTCTTGCTTGGCTTGGTCCTGCTTGGACGGGTCGGGCGGCACGCTCGCCTGCCCGGCACTTGCGCTCCCACCCGCGTCACGCGCCGTCTGCGTGCTCCCAGCCGTCTCAAGCGTGGCTCGCTCTGTGCCGAGCACATCTGTCGGCGCGGGGTCGCGTGCCAGCATTGCCAGCCCCACCGCAAGCCCCGCAGACAGCACAACGCCCGCCACGAGCACGCCCCGCGGAGGCAAGGGCTTCTTGGGTGTCGCGTCGCTGGGCAGGCTGGAGTCGTGCGTCATGCACGCAGGGTATGGAAGCGAACCAAAGGCGTATGCTCGCCCGCTATGGTGCAGCCCACAGTCGATGCATTTGTGCAGCTCGTTCAGCGTGCTCAGGCGGGCAGCGGCAACATTGCCCCCGTCAGCATCGGGCCCGGCTCGTTGCTTGTCGTGCCCGTCGTGCGCACGCTCCTTGCCGACCATCTCACGCCCAGCAGCGCCTACCGCAGGCTCGTTGCGCCCGATGCCCGCCTCGCGCCGAGCTTTCTGCTCGAGAGCGTGGAAGGGGGCGAGCGCGTCGGTCGCTACTCGCTTCTTGGTGCCCGCCCCATCGCGCGCGTGTCGTCTGTCGAGACATCCGCCCGCCTCACGCCCGCCACCTGCGACGCTCTCGGGCTCGACGCGACCACCTTCGCGAGCACCGACCTCGCCCGCGTCCCGCACGCAAGCACCAACCCCTTCGAGCTGCTGCGCGCCTTCTCCAAGGGGCTCGCCTTCGTGCGGGGCGAGGGTGCGCCCGCCTGCCCGCTGGGTGGCTGGGTGGGCTTTGCGGGCTACGACAGCGTCCGCTACATCGAGCCCGACAAGCTGAGCTTTGCCCACGCCCCAGCTCCACACGACTGCGGGTGCGACGTCGACTTTCGCTTTTATTCAGGCGTCGTCGCCTTCGACCATGCCAAGCGCGTGCTGCACGTCATCGAGCTCGCCTTCGTGCCCACCGCGCAGGGCGATGCCCACGCGACCGAAGCCCAAGCCCGCGCCGCCCACGCCCACGCCTGCGCCCGCATCGACGCCAACGTCCGCGCCCTCGATGCCTCGCACAGCCCGCTCCGCCTCGCCGAAACCAACGTGGGCGATGCCACCGGCAGCACCCGCGTCGAGAGCAACATCACGCGCGAGCAGCACGCCGAGATGGTCCGCCGCGCTCTGGAGTTCATCCGCGCGGGCGACATCTTTCAGGTCGTGCTCGGGCAGCGCTTCAGCACGCAGAGCCAGGCAGACCCCTTCGACGTGTATCGCGCCTTGCGCAGCATCAACCCAAGCCCCTACATGGCCTACATCCAGAGCGGCGACCACGCGAGCGGCTGCGTGCTCATCTCCAGCAGCCCCGAGATCCTCTGCCGCGTGCAGCGCATCGCCGCGGGCGATGGCTCCACCCGCATGCAAGTCACCAATCGCCCCCTCGCGGGCACACGCAAGCGTGGCAAGACCGACGCCGAAGACGCACGCCTCGCCGCCGAGCTGCTGGCGGACGCGAAGGAGCGAGCCGAGCACATCATGCTCGTCGACCTTGGTCGCAACGACGTGGGCGTGGTGAGCGAGCCCGGCACCATCGCCCTCCCCGCGCTCATGGAGATCGAGAAGTACAGCCACGTCATGCACATCAGCAGCACCGTCACGGGCCTGCTGCGACCGGGGCTGGACTGCTGGGACGCGCTCGCAGCCGCACTCCCCGTGGGCACCATCAGCGGCGCACCCAAGGTGCGCGCGATGCAGGTGATCGATGAGCTCGAGCCCGTGCGGCGCGGACCCTACGGCGGCGGGCTGGGCATCGTGGGCGTCGATGGGCAGATGGACATCGCCCTCGCCCTCCGCACCATCGTCGCCCCCACACGCCTTTCCCACCTCGCCACTGCCCCCGCACGCTGGACCTACCACCTGCAAGCCAGCGGCGGCATCGTCGCCGACAGCGACACCGACGCGGAATACGAAGAAACTGTGAATAAGAGCATGGCGCTTCGCAGGGCCATCGCCTGGGCCGAAGCCGCGTTTGGTGCTGCCTCGAGCCGCTCGTAGTCCAGCTTGGCAACCTAGCTGACAGGCGCCGGGCCCGTCGCCCTGCCCGGGCACCCCGCCCTGCACCGCGTATAGTTTCCCACCATGGCAGGTGACGAGCCAACACCCAGCACCCCCGACCCCACCCCGGCGCAAACACCATCTCACGATGGCCCAGCCGAGGACCGGCAAGCCGCGTCGCCTCAGACAGCGACCGCAGTTGCTGAGCGTCCTGAGGTAGAGCGTCAAACCGACACGAAGCCTCTGCCCCCCTTCAACGTCGTCCTGCTCGATGACGACCAGCACACCTACGAGTACGTCATCGAGCTCGCGATGAAGCTCTTTGCCCACCCGCGCGAGCGTGCCTTCGACATCGCGAAGATGGTCGACACGCAGAAGCGGGCCGTGCTCCTCACCACGCACAAAGAGCACGCCGAGCTGAAGCGCGAGCAAGTCCACGGCTTCGGGCGCGACTACCGCATGGCCAACTGCAAAGGCAGCATGAGCTGCATCATCGAGCCCGCCTTCGCGGATGGCGACACCACAAACAATGGAAATGGCAACGGCAAGGGCGGCAACAGCGGCGCCGGTGGCAACGCGTGACCGCCGGCTCAACCGGAGCAGCAAGTGCCACAAACACCGATCCTGCCACCGCTCCTGCTACCGCTCCTTCCACCCCCAGGCCCGCCCCCCTCGTGCTGCAAACCGAGGAACTGAGCAGCGAGGCCAGCGCCTGGCTTGCTGACCGCTGCGAACTCGTGCGCTGCGCAACCGACGACCCACGCTTTTTCGACCTGCTCCTTCGGGCCCAGGGGCTCGTAGTGCGAACCTACACGCGCGTGGACCGCGCGCTCCTCCAGCGGGCCCCGCGCCTTCGCGTGGTGGGGCGCGCGGGCGTTGGGCTTGATCGCATCGACCAGCAGGCATGCCAGGAGCGCAGCGTGCACGTGGTGCACACGCCCGATGCCAACACGCAAGCCGTCGCGGAATTTGTGCTCGCGCTGCTGCTCGACGCAACCCGCCCGCGCCTCACGCTCGACAAGCCCATCGATCAGCGAAGCTGGAACGCCCTGCGCGGCGAGCTCATCGCCCCAAACCAGCTCAGCGAGCTGCGGCTGGGCGTGCTGGGCATGGGCCGCGTGGGCTCGCGCGTCGCTCGCATCGCGCGGGCCATCGGCATGGACGTTGCCTTTCACGACATCGCGAGCATTCCCCAGGCCCAGCAGCACGGCGCAGCGAGCGCGAGCCTTGATGAGCTGCTCGAACGCAGCGACGTCCTGAGCGTGCACATCGACAGCCGCGCGACAAACAAACGCTTCTGCAACGCCGCCTTCTTTGCTCGCTGCAAGCCCACGCTGCTGTTCATCAACACCGCGCGGGGGCTCGTCGTCGACGATCTTGCCCTCGCCGCGTTCTTGCGAGACAACCCCCGCGCCAAAGCCCTGCTCGACGTGCACGACCCCGAGCCTTTCCCCGAGGGCTACCCCTTGCTTGGCCTGCCCAACGCCCACCTCTCGCCCCACATCGCCGCTGCCACTGCAACGGCCCACGCGAACATGAGCTGGGTGGTGCGCGACGTGTGGCGTGTGTTGTCGGAAGGCGCGTGAGCGACGGGGGACAGGAGACAGGGGACAAGAGACAAGCGACAGGGGACAAGCGAACAGGGAGCCGGGACGCGTACGTCACTCGCTCAATCATGCCGCAAGGTTTTTCGCACCAGGCTGACCGGCCCCGTTCGTCCCGGGCAGCTCAATGGGCAACCCCGCCACAACTCTGTCCACCAGCTGCACCATCGCGCTCAGCTCGGGCTTCGCGCACTGCGCATCCGCCCCCACCTGCTGCCCCTTCTTGCGGTTGTCGTCGCTAATCAGCGAGCTAAACAGCACCACCTTCACGCCTGCCAGCGCGGGCGTGCTCTTGATGCGCTTGGTGAGGTAGAGCCCGTCGATGCGCGGCATCTCGATATCGCTCACCACGCACACGGGCGGCTCACCCTTCGAGATCGCGTCCCACGCCTCCTGCCCGTCGGAGCAGACCTCGATCTTGCTATAGCCGCTGCGCAGAAACACATCGCGAATCACTCCCCGCATGAACGGGCTGTCCTCGGCGATGATGACGCGCTGCGCGCCGCGGTTGACGTTGTGCTCGTTGGGCACGCTCTCGATCTTCAGCCGTTTCTCGCACAGAATCGCATCGGCGATGCTCTCAAAGTCGAGCATGAGGATCAGCCGCTCGCCCATCTCGATGATGCCCGTGACCGTCGACACGCCATTGATCGACGGCGCGCTGCCCGCAAACCCCGTGTCGGGCGCGGGCTTCACCTTGTCCCAGCCCATGCGATAGATCTGCTCCACGCCCGCGACCACAAACCCCGCCCGCAGCCCGTTGAACTCGGTGATGATGACCCGGTCCGAAGCCTCGCGCTTGCTGACACCCCCGCTCGTGAGCGACAGGTGCTTCGCAAGATCGACCACAGGCAGCACGCTCCCACGGATGTTGATCATCCCGAGCACGCTCTTGTGCTGATGCGGAGCGGGCACAGTCGCGATGGGCTTGATCACCTCGCGCACCTTCGCCACGTTCACGCCGTAGTGCCCCCCAGCCATGCGAAACACCAGCACCTCGAGCTCGTTGGTGCCTGCGTCGAGGAGGATGTCGCCTGTAATAGACTGTGACATACTTGGCACATCGGCGAAAAGCCGAAGCGGCTTGTGGAGAACCGCAGGAAACCAAACAGAATCCTCACCAAGCAGATACCGGACGGCCCGCATCGCCAGCCGAGGTTCTTGATGTCCGTGCATGCAACGCATTCTCGCTTCAGTTTGCACTGATCGCCTTCCGCTTGCACCCACGAGGTTTGACCCATGAGCACGATCTCACGCATCCTTGCCTCCATCACTTGCACGCTGTTCGCTGCTTCCGCGCTTGCGCAGTCGTTCACCTATCAGGGCGAACTCTCCTTGAGCGGTTCGCCCGCCAACGCGCCACACGACTTTGAGTTCCGCCTGTTTTCGTCGCCCACGGGCGGAGCACAGGTGGGCGGAGCAATCCTTCGCCCGGGCACAGATGTCATGAATGGTCTGTTCACCGCAACGATCGACCCAAGTCCGGGCGTGCTCGATGGACAGCCGCGATGGCTCCAAGTTGCGGTGCGCCCAGCGGGGAGTAACGCCAGCTTCACCGTGCTCTCGCCCCGGCAAGCAATCACCCCCGCTCCGTACGCCGCTCGATCGCTCAGCGAGCGCTGGACTGACACAGGCAACTCGGTGCTCACGAGCGACCCAAGCGTCGAGCGAGTCTTCATCAACCGAAGCTCGCCCGTCACGACCGCAGAGTACTTCGGCATCACAGCGCCGGTGCCAAATGGCGGCTTTGGCGGCATGTACATCAACACCTCCGCACCGCAAGGCATGCCCTTTTATGGATACGCCGTGGACGGATCTGCCCGGGCGTATCACTACCTCGATACGCAAGGCACGTGGGCCCTGGTGAACGGCGTCCAGAGCGTGATGGTGAGCAGTGCGGGCAACGTCGGCATCGGCACCTCGCCAGCGACCGACACGCGAGTCAGCGTCGGCGGGACTGTCGCTGCTTCGGGCAGCGTCGTGGCTGGCGCAGACGTCACAGCGACGGGCGACTTTCTCTACTCCAATCTCAAGACTCGCCGCCTTGCAATCTCCGGTGCTGGCATGCAACCCCAGGATGCTGCCGGCCGCGCGGCCATCATCATCGGCGTTGGGAGCGCATATCACCTCCAGACAACTGCCGCCCACCGCCTGTATGCCAATGTGCCGCTTCCTGAGGGTGCCAAGGTCGTGCAGATGAAGATGTTTGCGGTGGACGATTCAATCCCGAGCGTCACGGCAAAGCTCCACGAGTACGTCCCTTCGAGTAGCTTCTCGTACGTAGTCGCAGAGGTCGCATCGACAGGCGCAGCTCCAACAGTTCGCGAGTTTGTCACGGTCGTCGCCAACGCTCCGACGGTCGACCTCACCGGTCGCACGTGGTCGCTCGAAGTCGAGCTGCCAACCCTCCGGACGCGTGAGTTCAACTCGTTCAACGGTGTCATCATCGAATACACCGTGCCCGGCCCTGACTAAGCCCAGCCGCAACAGGCTCGCCGAACCACATCGGGCTACCGTTGCTGCCCTATGTCGCACGCACCCGCCGTCCTCAAAAACCTCGAAGCCAACGACGCCGCCGCCATCGCCCGCCTCGTCGACTGGCTGAAGATTCCCAGCATCAGCACCGACCCCAAGTTCAAGGCTCCCTGCCGCGAAGCCGCAGAGTGGGCAGCCGCGCAGCTGCGCGAGCTGGGCTTTGCCAGCGTCAAGCTCGTCGAGACCGGGACCATCGGCAGTGATGGCAAGGGCAGCGGTCACCCCGTGGTGCTCGCCACCAGCACGCCCGCAGCGAGCTACAAAGGCCCGCACGTGCTCTTCTATGGGCATTACGACGTGCAACCCTGCGACCCGCTGAACCTGTGGGAGGCTGACCCCTTCTCGCCGCAGCGCAAGCCCGCCGACCCCGGACACACAGGCAAGCCCGGAGACGATGTTCCTGGCGAGCGCCTCGTCGCGCGCGGCGCGGTCGATGACAAAGGCCAGGTCATGACCTTCATCGAAGCCTGCCGGGCCTGGAAGCAAGCCACCGGACACCCAACGGGCGGAGCCGCCTACACCGTGCTGCTCGAAGGCGAAGAAGAGAGCGGCAGCGCAAACCTCGAGAGCTTCGTGCGCCAGCACGAGGCCCAGCTGCGCAAGTGCAACGTCTGCCTCATCAGCGACACAGGCATGATCGGTCGCAACCAGCCCGCCATCACCTACGGCGTGCGAGGCCTTGCCTACACGCAGGTCACGCTGCACGCGAGCAATCAAGACCTGCACAGCGGCCTCTGGGGCGGGCGCTGCCCCAACCCCATCACCGAGCTCTGCTACGTGCTGGGCCAGTTGCACGACCGCGACCGCCGCATCACCATCCCAGGCTTCTATGACGATGTCCGCCCCATCAGCGACACCGAGCGCAAGGCCTGGCAGCGCCTCTGCACCGAGACGGGCCTCTCCGCTGCTGGCACGCTGAGCAAGATCGGGCTGCCCCCGCACGCCGACGTGGGCGAGAGCGGCTACTCCTTCCTCGAGCGCGAATGGGCGAGGCCCACCGCCGAGATCAACGGCATCTGGGGTGGCTACACCGGCGCAGGCGCAAAGACCGTCATCCCCAGCCACGCGAGCGCGAAGGTCAGCTTCCGCCTCGTGGCAGACCAAAGCCCCGAGAAGATCACCAAGCTCTTCTTCGCGTGGCTTGAGAGCAGGACCCCGCCGGGCTGCAAGTGGCAGCTGGAAGACCTGCACGGCGGCTACGGCGTGACCACGCCCACCGAGAGCGCGGCGATGCAGAAAGCCGTCCGCGCGATCGCCAAGGCTGCGGGCCGCGAGCCCTTCCTCATCAAGAGCGGTGGCTCGATCCCCGTCGCGGGCATGCTCAAGAGCCTGCTGGGCATGGACACGATCTTCATGGGCTTTGGCCTCGACGACGACCGCGTCCACAGCCCCAACGAAAAGTTCGAGCTCGCCTGCTACCGCCTCGGCATGAAGTGCCACGCCCTGCTCATCGACGAACTGGTTTCCTAAGCGGGCACCCCCACTGTTCTCGAATCGCCCCTCCCCCCGTCCTTCCCGCTCCCCGTTCCCCGCTCCCTTTTCCCCATGCCCCTCCAACCCTTCGCCGTCAAAGTTGAAAAGTCTGGCCCCCACGCTGGCATCGCCACGCTCAGTCTCGACGCGGGCGCCCGCCCCGTCGTCGTGCTCGATGAGTTGCTCGTGCGCCGCCTTCAAGCGACGCTCTCGACGCTGCCCCGCGCCATCAACGGGCTGGTGCTCGCGAGCGCGAGCGAGCGCGCGTTCGTCGCAGGCGCCGACCTCAAAGCCATCATGGCCCTCAGCGACACGCAGCTGCACCGCTACCTCGCGTTCGCCAGCGAGGTGTACGGCATGCTCTGCTGGCTGCCCTACCCCACAGCCGCCGCCATCAACGGCGCGGCACTCGGGGGCGGGCTCGAGCTTGCCATGCACTGCGATGCGCTCATCGCCGCGCCTGCCGCCAAGCCCTACGCAGTGGGCCTGCCCGAGGCTGGGCTGGGCATCTGCCCCGGTTGGGGCGGCACGAGCCTGCTCGCCGCCCGCATCGACCCGAGCGAGGCAATCACCCGCACCGCGACGGGCAAGCCCTTCATGTTCGACGAAGCGGTGAGCGCCAAACTGTTCGACGCGGTCGCGAGCGACCAAGCCTCGCTGCTGACAACCTGCCGCGACTGGATCGCGCATCGCGCGACGCAAGGCCGCGTCTATCGCGATGGCGCGCCCCTGCGCCACGCGGGTCGCACCACCGTCGCGGGCAAAGTCATCGCGGGCTACGACAGCGTGCGCGCCAATGTATTGACCACGCCCCCCGGTGCCGCCGTCGCGGCCTGCGTCGACGCTGCGGTGACAAAGGGCTGGCAGGCCTGCCTGCAGCTGGAGCAGGCAAACCTCGTGCGCCTGCGCAGCACGCCCGCCGCGAAGGAGGCGATCGAGGCCTTCTTCGCGAAATCGAAGAAGTGAGGCTTGGAGCTACTCGGGTTTTCTTGGGAAGAGCCTCGTTTGTGCGCAAACTGAAGGAGATGCGCGAAGAAACCGCCCCGCCCGGTCGCGAGGAAGGGGCGAGCGCGGTATGATAATCGATACGCGGCAAATGCGTACAAAGACCGAACGAAACGCTTGTGTTTGCCTGCGATCTGTTGCCGGGTCGCGTTTGCAGGATTGCCATGTACCAAACCCTCCTCCCCGAAGCCGATCTGTTCAGCAAGCCCCTTCCTCCGCGCGAGGGCGACCGCGAGATTCAGTTTCGCGAAGCCCTGCGCGAGGCACTGAGCGAGGAGATGCGTCGTGACATGCGCATCTTCCTCATGGGCGAGGAAGTGGCGCAGTACAACGGCGCGTACAAAGTCAGCCAGGGCATGCTCGATGAGTTTGGGCCCAAGCGCATCATCGACGCCCCGATCAGCGAGAACGGCTTTGCCGGGCTCGCGGTGGGCGCCGCGATGTATGGGCTGCGCCCCGTCATCGAGTTCATGAGCTGGAGCTTCAGCCTTGTGGCGGCGGACCAGATTCTGAACAACGTGCCCAAGATGCTGTACATGAGCGGCGGGCAATGGGGCTGCCCCATCGTGTTCCGCGGCAACGACGGCGCGGGCGGGCAGCTTGGCAGCACGCACAGCTGGTGCGTGGAAGGGCTGTATGCGAACGTGCCCGGGATGAAGATCGTCATCCCCAGCAACCCCTACGACGCGAAGGGCCTGCTGAAGACCGCGCTGCGCGAGAGCGACCCCGTGTTCTTCTTGGAGAGCGAGCGCATGCTGGGCGACAAGGCCCACGTGCCCGCTGAGGAGTATTACATCCCCTTCGGGCAGGCCCGCCTGGCGCGCGAGGGGCAGCACTGCACGCTGGTGAGCTTCGGTCGCCCCGTGAACTTCTGCCTCGAAGCCGCGGAGATTCTGAGCAAGGAAGGCATCGAGTGCGACGTGCTCGACATGCGCACTATTCGCCCGCTGGACATCGACAGCGTGATCGCGAGCGTGCAGAAGACCAACCGCGTCGTCGTCGTCGACCAGTGCTGGCCCTTTGCCAGCGTCGCGAGCGAGGTTGTCACGCAGATCTGCGAGCGCTGCTTCGACTGGCTGGACCACCCGCCCGTGCGCGTGAACACCGAGGACGTGCCCACGCCCTACGCGAAGAACCTGGAGTATGCGTATTTGCCGAATAAGGACAAGATCATGAGTGCGGTGAAGAAGGTGATGGGGTAGGACGGAGTGAGAAAAGCAGCAAAGCTCAGATCAGCAAAGCTCAAATGTGCGGAGACCAAAGGTTTCGGAGGACTCATGGCACGGTTGCAAGAAGAACTGCTTTCTCGGATCGAGGCTGTTTGCGACCGGGTCGTGCATGTTGCAGACGCTGCGGCAAAGTCCGGCGTATCGAAACGGGTGACCGATCAGCTGATTGCGGCTGGCACGTCGATCGGCGCGAATGCGTTTGAAGCGGACGAGGCGATGAGCAGGGCCGACTTTGTGAAATGCCTGTGCATCGCGTGCAAAGAACTGAACGAGACCAGGTTCTGGCTGCGGTTGTTTGGACGTCACGGGTGGGTTTCGGCCAAGCGTCTCACACCGCTGCTCGACGAGGTCGTAGAGGTCAAGAAAGTGCTCGGAGCGATCATCGCTCGAACAAAGTCCAACGCTCGCTCAAAGCCAGTTTGAGCTTTTCGATTTGAGGTTTTCTTCTATGCCCATCTCCGTCACCATGCCCCGCCTTTCCGACACCATGCAGCAGGGCACCATCGTCAAGTGGAACGTCAAGGAAGGCCAGAAGGTCAAGACGGGCGAGACCATCGCCGACATCGAGACCGACAAGGCGACCATGGAGCTGCAGAGCTTCGACGACGGCACCGTCGCGAGCATTCTCGTGCAGCAGGGGCAGAGTGTGCCCGTGGGCACGCTGATGATGGTCATCGCGAGCGCGGGCGAGGACGTTGCTGCGGTGAAGGCTGCGGGGGGCGCTGCTGCACCAGCCGCGAAGGCTACCGGGGGCGCGGGCAAGGCCTCTGCCGCCGTGGCGACTGCTCCGGTCGCTGCACACAGCGGCAACGGCAACCACAGCAACGGGGCGAGCACCTCTTCGCGGCTGTTTGTCAGCCCGCTGGCACGCAAGATCGCGGAGGAGGCGGGCGTGAGCCTTGCGGGCGTGCAGGGCTCGGGCCCATCTGGTCGCATCGTGCGCAAGGATGTGGAAGAGGTGCTCGCGCGGGGTGGCGCGGCTGTCGCGCCAGCAAAGACGATGCAGCCCGCTGCGAAGGCTGCGCCGGTGTTTGCGGCGGTGCCCGCAGCGCCGAGCATGAGCGGCAAGCTCATTCCCGTCAGCAACATGCGCCGCGTGATTGCGCAGCGCTTGAGCGAGAGCAAGAGCAGCATTCCGCACTATCAGGTCAGCGTCGACGTCGAGATGACCGCGCTCATGGCCCTGCGTGGGCAGCTGAACGAGCAGCTCACCAACCAGGGCGTGAAGCTCAGCGTGAACGACTTCCTCGTGAAGGCCTGCGCGGTCGCGATGCACCAGCATCCGTATGTGAACGCCCGCTGGGTGAGCCAGCAGGCCAAGCATGGGCAGGTCGATCAGTTCATCGAGTATGTGGGCGAGGTAAACGTGGGCGTGGCGATCGCGCTGCCCGTGAACGCGGATGGCAGCGGCGGCGGGCTGGTCGTCGCGACGCTGCGCAACGCCGACAGCATGGGCCTGCGGCAGATCTCGTCGCAGACCAAGGCGCTGGGCGAGAAGGCCCGCAGCAAGGGCCTTGCGCCGAGCGAGATGAGCGACAGCACGTTTACGATCAGCAACCTGGGGATGTATGGCGTTGCCCACTTCAACGCCATCATCAATCCGCCCAACGTCGCGATCCTCGCGGTCGGTGCGGCCCTCGAGAAGCCCGTCGTGCGCAATGGCAAGGTCGAGCCAGGCCTGGTGATGACCATGACCATGAGCAGCGACCACCGCGTGGTCGATGGCGCGATGGCAGCGCAGTACCTCAGCACCGTGAAGAACTCGCTGGAGAAGCCGGCAACGCTGCTGGTGTGAGTGTGCGCGGCACGCCATGCAGGAAGCACAAGCATTGGCGGGCATTGGCGGGCAGTAGCAGGCAGCAACATGATGCCAGCAACCAACGAACCCGAGGTCGCGGCACGTGCGCTCGCGAACCAGCCTTTGCAGCGCGTGGTGGGCGGGCAGCTGCTCGCGTTCTTGCCGCAGCGGGCCATTTGGTGGCAAGCAAGCCGCACGCTGCTCGTGGCGGATGTGCACCTGGGCAAGGCCGAGGCGCTCGCGAGCAGCGGCGTTGCTGCGCCCGATGGGCTGGCAACCCGCGACCTCGCGAGGTTGAGCGCCCTCATCGCCCGCTTTGATGCGCAGCGCGTGATCGTGCTGGGAGACCTGCTGCACGCGCCCGTGGGCCTCACGCCCGCGCTCATCGAAGATGTTCGCGGCTGGCGGCGGCGGCATGCGGGCGTGGCGTTGCAGCTTGTGCCGGGCAATCACGACCGCAAGCTCGGGCTCGTGCAAGATGCTTGGGGGCTTGAGGTGCTGGGAAGCGTGCATGAGGAGGGCGGGCTGAGGCTTGTGCATGAGCCGCAGGTGCTGCGAGGTACAGGCGGGACGACTGTGCCGCCAGTGGCAGCAGCACCGGTGCTCTGCGGACACCTGCACCCGATGGCGGTGCTGCGCGGCAAGGGCGATCGCCTGCGGCTGCACGCGTTCTTGCTCTCGCACGACGCCGCGGGCAGCGTGTCGAGCATTGTGCTACCTGCGTTCTGCACGTTTGCGAGCGGCGTGGTTGTACCTCACGAGGGTGAGACGCTTGCGATTGCGGGGGAGGAGATTGTCGCGCTGCGGCGGGCGCGGGTGTGAAGGCGATCAACTCATGCGGACACGATGCGAGGAAGCGCGGGTCGCGGGTTTGTGGTGGCTTGCTTTCGGCATCGTGGGTTTGGCGAGACGAGCTCGACGTGACGGGTCGTGCGTCACAGGCGAGACGCCTGTGCCACCGGGGTCATCGCGGGGGCATTCGCACGAACGGCCTTGGCCTTCTCCATCTCGTCGATGGTCGCGAAGCGCAGGATGTTTTCCTGCGTCATGTCGGGGCCCTGCAGCTCGGCAGAGATTCTGCCGTCGCACATCACCAGCACGCGGTCGGAGAGGGCGAGCAGCTCGGGCATCTCGCTGCTGACGAGCAGCACGGCAAGGCCCTTGTTCGCGGCCTCGCGCACGAGGCGATAGACCTCGTTCTTGGTGCCCACGTCGATGCCGCGGGTGGGTTCATCCAGCAGCACCACCTTGGTGTCGTGGCTCAGCCAACGCGCGATGAGCAGCTTCTGCTGGTTGCCGCCGCTGAGGGTGCCGGGCGTGTGCGCGGGGCTTGCGGTCTTGACGCGGTACTCGCTGATCTTGCCCTCGATGATTGCACGCTCCTTGGCGATGCCCCGCAGCCCCAGCAGGGTGGCGAGCTGCTGCATGAAGGGCAGCACCATGTTCTCGCCCACGCCCATGAGGAAGAACAGGCCCTGGTTGCGACGATCTTCGGGCACATAGCCCACCTTCGCGGCGATTGCGCCATCGGGCGAGCTGGTGTCGATGGGCGTGCCATCGACGCGCACGGTGCCCTGCGCGGTCTCATCGAGACCGAAGATGGCGTTGAGCAGCTCGCTGCGGCCGCAGCCCACGAGGCCCCCCAGGCCCACCACCTCGCCCCGGCGCAGTTGCAGGCTCACGCCCCGCAGGCGCACGCTCCGCATGCCTTCCACCTCCAGCATGACGGGCTCGCTGGCGCGCTCCTGCGCGGTCTTGGCGGAGGCAAACTCGCGGTTCTTGGCGGTCTCGATGCGACGCCCGATCATCTGCTGCACGAGCGTGGGCTCGTCGATGGCTTTCACGACGTTGGTCGCGACAAACTTGCCGTCGCGCAGCACCGTCACGCGGTCGCACACCTGAAAAATCTCGCCCATGCGGTGGCTGACATACACGATCGTGATGCCATCGCTCGCGAGACGACGGACGATCGCCAGCAGCCTGTCGGCTTCCGCAACGCTCAGCGAGCTGGTGGGCTCATCGAGCACGATGACCTTGGGCTTGCCCGCCTTGCTCTGCTCGTCGAGTGCGCCAGCGATCTGGCATATCTGCCGCCTGCCTGGGGAGAGCTCGCCCAGCGGTGCCTCGACGTCGATGGATTCGTCGAGGGCGTGCACCAGTCGCGCGGCCCGCGCGCGCATCGCTGCAAACTCCACGAACCCCAGCTTGTTGCGCGGCACGTCGTGCAGGCAGAGATTCTCGGCAACACTGAGGTTGGGGCACTGCGCAAGCTCTTGGTGCACCAAGCGCACGCCCGCGGCGAAGCAATCGTCGAGGTTGCCGAGCTGCAGCTGGCGGCCATCGAGCGTCACGGTGCCCGCGTCGGGCATGTAGAGCCCTGCGATGGCTTTGCCCAGGGTGCTCTTGCCCGCGCCGTTCTCGCCCATCAGGGCGTGCACCTCGCCTCGCTCGAAGGACACGCTCACGTCGTCGAGGGCCTGGGTGATGCCGAAGCGTTTGGAGATGTTCTGGGCGAGAAGGAAGGCCATGAGGCGGGAGGATATCAGGCGGGGCTGGCTATCGCAGCGCGGGCGAGGCTGCCCACCCGAACTTGCCCATGAGGCGCGACCACCAGTCGCTGCCTGGGTTCATCACGAAGCGCACGCCGTGGGTGTGTTTGCAGATCTCGATGCGGTCGCCCGTGAGCAGGGGCGTGTGGATCTGCCCATCGAGCACCAGCGTCGTGCCTGGGCTTCCGGGCGTGCCATCGCTCTGGTTGATGCGCAAGGCTGCGACGCGGATGATGCTGGCGCCGGGCACCACGACGGGACGAAAGCTCAAGCTTTGCGCCGCGATGGGGGTGATGGCGAAGCCGTCGGTCTCGGGTGCGAGGATGGGCCCGCCAGCGCTGAGGTTATAGGCGGTAGAGCCCAGCGGACTGCTGACGATGAGCCCATCGCCTCGCACCGTGGGGCCTTCGCGGCCGTCGATTGAAAGGGCAAGCGTGATGAGCCGGTAGGGCGGGCCTGCGGTGATAACGGCGTCGTTGAGGGCGAGAGAATCGAAGCGCGGCGTGGCTTCGTGCTCGGCGCCGGGTGCATCGGTGTTGGAATAGACGCGCACGCGGAGGAGGTTGTACTCGCGGACGTCGAGCGGTGCATCGCCCCCGAGCACGGCGTGGGCGTGCTGCCGCAGGGCTTCAACGTCGAAGTTCGCGAGAAAACCAAGCCTGCCCAGGTTCACGCCCAGCAGGGCGGTGCCGGGCCTGGCAAAGCGGCGGGCCTGGCTGAGGAGCGTGCCATCGCCCCCTACCACCACCACGACGTCGGCTTTGGCAAGGGGGCCACGCTCGGGGTCGCGCGGGGCGGGGTCTTTGCTTGCAAGGCCCTCGCCCAGCAGCGTGCCGTGGCGGGCGACGATCTCGCGGACTTCGCGCAGGGCCTCGGCTGGTTTGTCGGGGTTGAGAATGAGCGCGACGGTGCGTGGCATGAAGGTGGGAACGATACGAAGACCGGGGTGCGGGCGTTTCGGGGTGAGTTGGGCGTGGCAGGAGCAACGGGCGGAGCGGAGCGGCATCTTTGGTGGAGACCCTCGCGCTGTCTGCGGGGCTTGGCAAGACACCTTGGGAACCCGATCATGACGACCGCGACGACCACCCCCACCACCCCCACCACGAAAACACCACTCGCAATCACGCAGGTGCTGGAGCTCTACGCCGATTCGCTGACGTACCTCCGCGAGTGCGTGGCGCCGATTCCGGATGAGCGGATGGCGGAGCAGTTTCCGGCGCTCGTGAACCATCCGGCGTGGACGCTGGGGCACTTGGTGACGGCGAACGCGTTCGCCGTGCAACTGCTTGATGGGCAGCCCACGCTGGGCATCACGCTCGACCGAGGGGTGTATGGGCCTGGGTCAACGCCTACTTCTGTGCGTGCGCAGTATGCCTCGAAGAGCGAACTGCTGGCTGCCCTCGAGCGCGTGCACGAGCAGGTGGCGGCTGCGATCGCGGCAAAGCACGACACGCACTTTGCCAAGCCTGCGCCCGAAGCGCTGCGCGGGCTGGCTCCGACGGTCGGCCGCATTGTGCTGTATCTCACGACGTGTCACGAGCCGTATCACCTGGGGCAGTTGGTGCAGTGGAAGAAGGCTGCAGGGATCGCGTAGGGCGTGCGTGAGCAGCTGGTTTGTCAAGGCTTCGTGACGACTCCGCAAAGGCTGAGTGAAACATCGCAAGAAAATCGATCGATGCATCCGGCGGAGCTGGTCTGTCGACGAGTGCGCAAGCCCAGCGAAGACAAGTGCTTCGTGCGGAGAGCATGACAAACTTCACACGATCGGCACGAAGGCTTCATGCTTGATTTTCGCATCGTGATATCGTTTTGCGGTATGCTTTTCCCCGGAGTGCCCGTGCCGTTTCACGGGCGCACATTTGTTCGGAGAGGCGGGCATGCTTGCCCGCAAAGAGCGCGCCACACACCCCTGCGGCGCGAGGAGAAAAGCACGATGAATCGTTCGCTCACCACCGTGGCGGTGCTCTGCACCGCCGGTCTGGCTCTCAGTGCGCACGCCCAGCAAGTTGGCCCCAGCGCGGGTGGCTATGCCCCCTACGTTGTTCCCACCGCTCCCGGCGTCATTACCCAGTCGCTCATCAGCAGCCAGAGCAACGGCACCTTCAACGGCAACCCCCTGGCGCCGATTGACTATGTGAACCTCGACAACCCCAGCGGCCCCCGCTTCCAGTTGCAGGGCATCCCCGACGGCATGGGCCAGTATGACAACGGCGACGGCACCTTCACCCTGCTCGTGAACCACGAGCTGGGCGCGACGCAGGGCAACGTCCGCGCACACGGCGGCACGGGCGCGACCGTGAGCCAGTGGCGCATCAACAAGACGACCCGCGAGGTGCTCGGTGGCCGCGACATGATCCGCAGCTACACCCCAAACCCCCTCGACACGGGCACGAGCAACACCGTGACGAACTTCGCCCGCTTCTGCTCGGGCGACCTCGCTCAGCAGAGCGCCTACCAGTGGAACGGCTTCGGCACCAGCGAGCGCATCTACACCAAGGGTGAAGAGACCGGCAGCGAAGGCCGTGGCATTGCCACCGTCGTGAGCACGGGCCGCAGCTACAACATCCCCCACACGGGCAAGTTCTCGTGGGAGAATGCTGTGTCGAACCCATTCGCCCAGCGCAAGACGATCATGGCTGGCCTGGACGACAGCGGCGATGGTCAGGTGTACTTCTACGAGGGCATGAAGAAGGCGACCGGCACCGGCGCCAACCCCATCGATGATGCCGGCCTCGTCGGCGGCAACCTCCTCGGGCTGCGCATCCCCGCGCTGAACAACAACAGCAACAGCGGCACGACCAACCGCGAGAGCGGCAGCGTTGCTGCCAGCAGCTTCAGCGGCACCCGCTTTGAGATGCACAACTTCGGCGACGTGAGCAGCATCACGGGCGCTGCCCTGGAAGCCGCCAGCGACACCAACCAGGTGACGCAGTTCGCTCGCGCCGAGGACGGCGCGTGGAACCCCAACAGCCCCAACCAGTTCTTCTTCGTCACCACCAGCAGCAGCCGCCTCTTCCGCGCTACGTTCGATGACATCACCAACCCCGCTGCGGGCGGCCGCATCGACGTGCTGTTCGACAACCCCACGGGCAATGCCAACCTGCCCCAGGCCAGCGACAACATCACCGTTGTCAACGGCCTCGATGGCAAGACGCACGTCCTCATTCAGGAAGACGGCGGCGCGGGCACCGATGACATCTGGCTCTACACCGTCGAGGACAACAGCCTGCTGAAGGTCGCCACGCACAACAGCGGCTACAGCTTCAACGGCATCGCCGAGAGCAGCGGCATCATCCCCGCGTTTGATACGCTGGGCATGGGCTGGTTCATCATCAACACCCAGAGCCACGACGGCAGCAGCGTTGCGAACGCTGAGGGTGGTCAGGTCATGACCCTCTTCATCCCCCAGGTCATCCCCGCCCCCGGCGCGATCGCGCTGCTGGGCATGGGTGGCGCTCTCGCGTGTCGCCGCCGCCGCACCCGCTAATGGGTGATTGGCGTTCGATGTGAAACGTTCTCCTTCTCAACGAAAACCAGGCAAGCCCGGGCGAAAGCTCGGGCTTGTTGATTTCTTGGGTGGTGGGGTTGCAGGGTGGGTTGAGGGCAGGTGTGCGGGCCCGCGCCGTCGAATACCCAAGAGCGATGGGTGAGCACGACGCTGTCGACTGGCTTGGCGAGATGGTTGCGAAGGCCCGGTCGCCCTCGGGTTCATCACATCGCGACGCGAAAGGACTCCTCCCGCGCCTTTGCCAGGATCGTGGCGCGGAGGGCGGGGCGGGGCATGGCGGAGGTTACCTGGCTTGCAGGCTGCCCAGCGGACGCCAGCATGCGATCGGCGCGGGCGAGCATGCCGCGGGCTTCGTCGATGGCGTTGTCGAGGGCGGAGGTGCCTGTGACTGCCGCAAAGAGATCGCGGCCCGTGGCGGGGCCTGTCGCTTGGCTTGTCGCTTGGCTGGCAGCTTTGGCCGCGAGGAGCTCAGCGAGCAGGGCCGTGGCTTGGGCCTTGGTGGCGAGGGCCATCGCGTGGGCTTCGGATATCGAGGGTTGCGCCATGGGCTGAGGAAGAACGGGACCGACCACGATCTGAGGATGAGCGTCCAGCATGTGTCCTCCACGGACTGTGCGGGCCAAAGGGCCCTGCCTTTGTGGCAAGCCTCCGGCTTGCCCGACACTTCCACTATCGGCAAGATTGTATTCAGACGGCGATCGCGCGTTGCAAGGAACCGAGCGAAACATCCCCGTTTTTTGGGGTTCTGGTGGCGGCAAACGCGTCGAACTCGCTGAAATCTGGGAGAACTCTGGCAATTGCGGCCCGAATAACCGTCCGCTCGGCGTGGTGGCGGAGGAGACCAAACTCGGCGACCATGGCCGGGACGTCGACGAGCGCATCGCCCACGGCAAGGGCGAAGATGCCCGGGGCGGACGTGGGGCTCAGGGCCTCGGCGGGGTAGGCGAGGGCCTCGTGCAGCTTTTCGCCTGGGCGTGCGCCTGTGAGGGCGATGCGCATGGGCGGGGCGTCGCCTTGACCGCCTGGCGGCTGTGCATCGACCACGGGATCAAAGCCCCGGAGGCGGACGAAGCGGGTGGCAAGGTCCAGGATGCGGATGGGCTCGCCCATGTCGAGCACGAAGATGGTGCCGTTGGGGTAGTCGGTCGAGGATTGCCGCGAGTCGCTGGTGGGTGGGCCCGCTTCTTCGCCCACGAGGGTGCTGCTCTGGATGACCAGGGTCGCGGCTTCGTGGATGGTCATGAAGAAGCGGGTCATGCGCTCGTCGGTGACGGTGAGCGGGCCCCCCTCGACGAGCTGGCTCTCCCAGATGGGCAGCACGCTGCACGCGCTGCCCAGCACGTTGCCAAAGCGCACGATGCTGCAGCGCGTGACGGGCCTGGTGCTGCTGCGCACCTGCGTGCGGGCGATGTGCTGCACGTAGAGCTCAGCAAGGCGCTTGGTGGCGCCCATCGTGCTGCTGGGCTCGACGGCTTTGTCGGTGCTGATGAACACGAAGCGCTCCGCGCCGGTGGCGAGTGCCGCGTCGGCGATGGCTTTCGTGCCAAAGAGGTTGTTCGTGACGGCGTGGCTTGGGTGGTCTTCCATCAGCGGCACGTGCTTGTGGGCCGCGGCATGGAAGACGACGTGGGGCTTGAGCTGCAGCAGGTGCCGCAGGGTTTGCTCGTGGTCGACGACGTCGTGCAGCACGGCTTTGCGGGGCACGTGCGGGAACTTTTTGGCGATGGTGCGGTCGATCTCGAAGAGCGCGTTTTCGCTGCGCTCCATGAGCACGAGGAGCGACGGACCAAAGCTCGCGACGATGCGAGCGATCTCGCTGCCGATGCTGCCCCCTGCGCCGGTGATGAGCACGCGCTTGGAGGAGAGTGCGCCGGCGACCGCGCGCTTGTCGAGCCCGAAGGGAACGCGGCCTATGAGCTCGGCCCAGTTGATGGTGCTCAGGCCGCCGGCGTGCTGGGGGCTGGTGGCGGCGAGGGTGCCGCCCTGCGAGCCACCTTGCAGCACCTGCTCGTGCAGCGGGGCGATCATGCGGACGGGCAGTTGCAAGGACCTTGCTGCGTCCTTCAGCGCGAGGGCTGCGGCGCGCTGGGCCGCGGGCAGGCAGACAACGAGCACGCTTGCCTGCACCTGGCCTTGCACGAGGGCGAGGTCGCTGGCTTCGCCCAGCACGGGCAGGCCCATGAGTGACTCGGGCAGGCTGGCGATGACATCGTCGACGACGAGCGTGCAGGCTGCGTCGAGCGAGAGGCCTGCGTGCTGCAACTGCGGGATGAGGCGGAGGAGCGTGTCGCGCGTGCCCACGAGCATGGGGCGCTGCCAGAGGGCGGCGGGCGAGTTGGAATCGGGCAGCGACATGTGAGCCCGTGCTATCGGCACGAGGCGGGGGTTGCGTGCAATCGCGCGCGAGGGTGAGCGCGAGTGGGGCTCAGCTTGCGGGCGATTGCGGCGCGGTGGCATCCCACGGTGCGAGCGGGAGGGCGGGTTCGGCGAAGGCATCGGCACCCAGAGTGGGGTTGGCGAGGGGGCGGACGTGCCAGACTTCGCGCGGGAGGGCTTCGCCCTCGCGCAGGGGTTTGCGGTCGGTGCGTTCCCAGCGGCGCACGAGCAGGGTTTGCTCGTCGAGATAGACACGGACATCCTCATGCAACCCGGCGTGTGCGCTCTGCGTGCCCCATTCGCCTGAGATGACGATGCAGGGGGCGCCATCGATGATCGCGCGGCCTGCGATCGCCGCGTTCTCGAGTTGGAGCGGGTGGGCGATGAGCGAGAACTGCGAGGCATCGAGCATCGCGAGCGTCCAGCCGCTGGTTTGCTGGGTGACGCCGAAGGCTCCTCCCGTGGGTCGTCCGAGCGAGTCGTGCTCTTCGAGTTTGCCGTCGCCGACTGTCCAGCGAGAGAGCGCGCGCTGGCCTGGGGTTTGCCAGATGAGGTAGTTCATCTCGTAGTTGTCGATCACCGAGTTACCCGGGGCGAACTTTGGAGCGGTGCCGAGGAACCCTCGCTGCTGGTAGCGGAACGTGAAGCCGCCGGCACGCGCGAAGCGCATCTGCCAGCGTGCATGGCTGATGTCGGTGTCGTCTCCCAAGGAGTGCTCGCAAAAACCGTCCTCGGCGTAGGTGTCGAGGGCTGCGTAGGCATTGCGGGCAGCGTCGAGCCACGCTTGGGCGGTGCGCGGGGTGGCTTGGGTGGTGGCAGGGCTGGTGGCTGAACTGGTGACGGGGAGCAGCGTTGGGGGCGGCAAGAAGGTGTAGCCCACGCGCTTGGTCTGCTGGGTGCACGAGACGAGGGTGTGAGCAACGGCACCGACCGCGACGAGCACGCTGGCTGTCATGGCTATCCACTTCGCGTTACGCATGAAGCACCTCCGTTGACCCTGACCTTTCACGACCCCGGGCCTCGCATTGCCCGCCTGTGCATAGTAGTGCACGGGGCCCCGCCTTGCCGATGCTGGAGGCTGGACGTGGCGCAAAGGCTGCCCACCCGACCGCGCGGGACACCACATGACGACATCTCTCGCACCACTCGGCCTTCTCATCGCATTGCCTACGGGCCTGACGCACGGGGGCGTGCAGGCGTGGGCGGTGCGGCTTGCGAGCGCATGGGCGAGCTATGACACGCCCGCGGCGATCCTCGCGCACGGGGCGGAGGAAGCGGTGCACTTTCGCGGGCCTGCGCAGCTTGCGGCACGATGGCCCTTGCTCGCGGAGCTGAGCCGCGAGGCTGCGCTGCTGGCAGGGCCCGAGCTGCCCACACTGACGACGGCGAAGGCGAGCGAGCTGAGCGGGATGCTGCCGGCGTACTGCGCTGCGATGGAGGGCGTGCTGGCGGCGAGCGAGCGCGTGCTGGTGCTGCCCACGCTGCTGGGAGATTGCTTTGGTCTGTGCGTTGCGGCGCAGCGGGCGCTGGGGGAGAAGAACCTGTCGCATCGCGTGCGGGTGGCGGGGTTTTTGCACAGCGCGTTCGCGTATGACACGGCGGTGCTGAGGCACTTTGCGGCGGGGCTGGATGCCTTCGCGGGCGTGAGCGAGCACCTGACGGCGAGCCTGCGGCGCGAGCTGCCCGAGCGGGCGGGCGATGTGATGCAGGTGTCCAACGCGGTGCTGACGGTGCCCGATGAGGAGCTCGAAGCGGCTGCGGAAGACGCTGGCGGGGCGGGCGTGCTGCGACTCATCTACGTCGGGCGGTTGGAGGACGACGTGAAGCGCGTGGGGGTGCTGCCGCTCATCAGCGAGCAGCTTGCGGCGCGCGGCGTGTCGCACACGCTCACGATCGTGGGCGATGGGCCTGCGCTCCCCCTGCTGCGGGCGCGGCGCACGCCCCACATGGTGCTGGCGGGGAGCAAGCAAAGTCACGAGGTGCGCGAGCTGCTGCTGCGGCATGACGCGCTGCTGCTGCCCAGCCGGAGCGAGGGGCTGAGCCTGAGCATGCTCGAGGCGATGGCTGCTGGGTGCTGTCCGATCGTGACGCGCACGCCCAGCGGCGCGGCGGAGGCGATTGTGGATGGCAGCACGGGCCTGCTGGTGGATGCGGCGAGCGCGCCCGATCATGCGGGCGTGGCGCGGGCATTTGCCGAGGTGATCGCGGGCACGCCCCGGTCGCAGCTTCGCGCGTGCGGGGAGCGTGCGCGGCGGGTGTGCGCGACGCGATACAGCGTGCCCAGGCAGCTTCAGGGCGTGCGGAGTTTGGCGGACGCAGCGTTTGCGAAGGGGCCACGCATCTGGGGCGAGGCGCAGTTTGCGTTTAGCGCGAAGCCCAGCGCGGGGGCGGATGCCGAGTCGCGGCTTCGCACGCTGATTGAGGGCGTGCTGCGCGAGCAGAGCGGGGCGACGCTGCTGGTGCATGGCACGGGCAAGCACACCCGCGAGCTGGCGCACGTGTGGAACGAGGTGCTGCCACGCATCGCGGCGTTTGTCGAGGATGACAGCAGCATCGCGGGGCAGCAACTGCTGGGCAAGCCCATCATCACGCCCGAAGCGGCGGGCACGACGAACGCGACGCACGTGGTCATCAGCAGCAGGCTGAACCAGGAAGACATCTGGTCGCGGCGAGCGGTGTATGAGAGGCAGGGGTTGAGGGTTTTGAAGATTTACTGAGTTTGGAACGAGGCATTCGGGATTCGGGATTCGGCATTCGGCGGGCATGGAGTTGAAGCCGCGCGAGCGACCTTTGATGCTCGGCGCGGACGCGCCTTTTCGAATGGCGAATGCCGAATCCCGAATGCCTGGAAACGCCACAGCCTCCGCTCACGCTCGGCGCTCCCCCAATCACCCACCGCGACTCAATCAAGAAAAGACCCCGGCTTTTGAGGACCGGGGGGGGTGGGCATGGGTGTTTGAATGAGTCTGCTCAGCCAAGCGTCGCGGAGCGAAAACGCCCGCAGCTGTGCATCAGCAGTCGCCCGCGAGCACTTCGAGGAAGCGGATGAGGTCGGCATCGGCGGGGAAGAGGCCATCGCCATTGATGTCGATGGAGTTGCAGTTGCCGGTGCTGCATGCGCCGCCGGCAAGCATGCTCAGGAGGTCGACGAGGTCTTCATCGGCGGGGAAGATGCCGTCGTTGTTGAAGTCGATGCTGGGGCAGGCGGGGACGCTGGGGACCATGAGGGCGAAGGTGAGGTCGTTCGCGTCGCCAGCGGCGCCGGGCTTGAAGAGGCCCAGGCTCGCGGTGCCCATGACGGGGGCCTGCGTGCTGCGGAAGCGGAAGGTGTACATCGTGCCCCAGCGGAGGGCGTTGGCGTTGGGGTTGGCTGCGAAGGTGGTGTTGTTGCTCCACACCATGCCTGCGGGCACCTTGCTCATCTGCCAATCGTCGTTGTTAAAGGGCTCGCCGCTGTGGTAGTCCACGTCGCGGAAGTTCTCGAGCGTGCTTTCCATCTGCGGGCCAGGACCATTGAGGCGGAACCAGCTTGCGGCCCGGTCGGAGTTGAGGTTCTGGATGTTGTACTCGTAGTGGTAGACGCCGCCAGCGAGGGGCGTGACCTTGGAGCCAACGAAGAAGCGACCTTCGCCCGGGACGTCCACGGGTTGGATGGTGACGCCCGTCTCGGCCTCGGCCCAGGCGAAGATGCCGCTCTGCTCGCGGCGCGTGGGGTGGCCCGAGGCGGTGGTGATGCGGAAGTTGGGGCTGTTAAACGTGATCGCGACGCGGCGGAAGCTCGCGTTGTTCAGGCCGTTGCCCGCGAGGGCGTCGTCGGCCGCGATGTAATGCCCTTCGACGTAGTACTTCGCAGTGGTGCTCGTGACCGGGGTCACGGCGAGGTCGCTGCCGCGGACTTGGAGGCGGCGCGAGAGGGCGTTGGTGGGCTGGGGAGCCGTGAAGGGATAGGGGAACGCGCCGGTGTAGGGGTTCACCTGGCTGCGCGGCCCGAGGCCGCCCTGGCTGCCGTTGAGGCCAGCGGAGTAGGGATCGCTGCAGCCGATGCCGAGAGCATCGCCATTCGGGTTCGCGGCACAGCCAAGGTTGCAGGCGTTCATCTGCAGGGCGGTGAAGCCGTGCTTGAGCCAGCTCTGGCCGATCTGCTCGAACTGACCCGCGCCATCGACGATGCGCCAGCGGTACATGTTCTGGCCGATCACGGGGTGGCGATTGTCTTCGGCGATCCAGATGAGGGTCTGGTTGCCCTTGTTGCACGAGGTCGTGCCGACGGCAAAGGCGTGCGTCGCAGAGCCATTCACGAGCACGGGCCCGTAGCTCTGGAAGTCGGGCAGTTCGCCGACGATGACGTCGGGACCGTTCGTGCGCTGGGCGAGAGCCGAGCCAGCGACCGCGGTGAGGGCGAGCGCGCCGAGCGCTGCGCAGAAGGCGGGGCGACGCGAGGAGAGGGTCTGTTTGAGCATGGAAATCTCCGGGGCAGGTGCGAAGCACGAACGCCTGTGCCAGTGTGCCGAAGAAAGCCCGCCATCCATGGAGGGCCGGCACGCTGGCTGGCTCGCGATATCAGTGTACTTGATTTGCAGAAACACGAAAGGAAGTTTCGCGGATTGTGGGCGATTTTTTGCACTGAATACCTGGCTTTTTCCGGGCTTTTCTGCCGCATGTGCCAGTTTCCCAAGGTTGCCCGGGGAAAAGTCAGGGGTTGCTCAGGCGAGCGGCCTTCGCTTCCGCCTCCGCCGCTTCTCGGTCGCGGCCGAGGGAGCGCAGGACTGCGGCTTTGTCGAGCAGTGGGCCCGGCTCGCGCGGGAGGGCCTGGGCGATGGCGTCGAGGTGCACGAGGCTTGCCTCGGGGCGGCGGAGACTTAGCAGCAACTGCACGAGTTGCTGGAGCTCGGGCGGTCGGGCCCGACCCGTTTGCACCCAGGTTTCGAGCGTTTGCACGGCGTCTTCGGGCTGCTTATTGGCGGTTTGCAGCGAGGCGAGCAGCTGCACGTGCGCGGGGTTGCGGGGCTCGATGCGGCGAGCCTCGCGCGCCAGCTGGATGGCGCGGGCGAAGTCGCCCTCGGCGGCGGCAAGGTTGGCACCCATGCTGCGGGCGAGGGCAGCGAGGGGGCGGCGGGCGATGGCTTCGTCGAGCCTTGCGCGTGCGCCGGGAATGTCGCCCAGGCGGGCCTGGAGTTCGGCGGCGGCGCGCAGGGCGCCTTCCTCGGCGTGGCGGCCTGCGGCAAAGACCTCGTCGATGAGGGCCTTGGCACGCGGCCGATCGCCCGCGCTCGCAGCAAGCTGCGCGAGCATGACGCGGACGTGCTGGGCTTTGGGCTGGGCTTCGAGCGACTGCTGGAGCACGCCCGCAAACTCCTCTCGTGGTGCGCCGCGCAGTCGCATGAGCGTGGCGAGGCCTTGCAACACCTCGGGGTTCACGCGGCCTCGCTGCGTGGCCTCGCGCAGGGC